>CAZDFV010000008.1:21818-30324 GCA_964504495.1 uncultured Rhodothermales bacterium | reverse complement strand
GGAGGGCCTCGCCGAGCCGGAGGTGTGCGGCCGCCCGCTCCGGCGCGCGCTCCGCGGCCCGCTCGGCGAAGAAGAGCGCGTCGGCCGGGCGGCCGAGGGCGAGGGCCACCTCGGCGCGGGCGTCGAGCACGGCGGGGTCGCCCGGCCGGGACTCCAGCACCTCGTCCAACAGCTGGGCGGCCGTCGAGTCGTCGTCGAGGTAGTGGGCCGTGAGGGCCCGGACGAAGCGGCCCTCGTCGCGCGCCCGCGCCGCCGGGTCCTGGGCCTGGGCGGCGCCCGCCAGTAGGGCGAGGCTGAGGAGGGCGAAGCGCATGGCGGAAGATCGCATCGGCAGAGGCGGTCCTGACCGAGACCGGCCCCGGGGGTCCGGGCCGCCAACGCTACCTTCGGCCCGCTTCGTGCGCCACCATGACCGACGCCCCCGTCTCCGCCCCCCGCTTCCGCGCGCCCGAGACCACGCTCGTCGTGTTCGGCGTCATCGTGCTGGCGGCCGTCCTGACGTGGGCCGTCCCGCCGGGCGAGTACGCGCGCGACGAGATCGAGGTCGAGGGCGTCGGGACGCGCGAGGTCGTCGTCCCGGGCTCGTACGAGCGGCTGGAGCGCGAGGCCGAGGGCGTGGGCGGGCGGCTCCTCCACACGGTCGCCGTCGTGTTCCAGGCCCCAATCCTCGGCTTCGTCGACCCCGACGCGGCGCCGATCATCGCGTTCGTCCTCCTCGTCGGCGGGGCGTTCGCGGTCCTGACCGCGACGGGCGCCGTCGACGCCGCGCTCCGGCGCGTGCTCCGGGCGGCGGCGGCCTCGCCCGCGCTCGACGCCGTCCTCATCCCGCTCTTCGTGGGCTTGTTCTCGCTCGGGGGGGCCGTGTTCGGGATGTCGGAGGAGACGATCCCGTTCGTCCTCATCTTCGTCCCGCTCGCGCTCGCGCTTGGCTACGACTCGCTGACCGGGGCGGCGATCCCGTTCCTGGGCGGGGGGGCCGGGTTCGCGGCCGCCTTTCTCAACCCGTTCACGGTCGGCGTGGCGCAGGGGATCGCGGGCGTCCCCCTCTTCAGCGGCGCCGGGTTCCGGGTCGGCCTGTGGGTGGTGATCACGAGCGCCGTGGCGGGCTTCATCGTGTGGCACGCCCGGCGCGTCCGCCGCGACCCGGCGCTGAGCCCGACGCGCGAGCTGGACGACGCGGCGCGGGAGGGCGGCGTGAGCGCGGTCGGGGAGGCGGCGTTCACCGGCCGCCAGCGGCTCGCGCTGGCCGTGTTCGGGCTGGGGCTCGTCGCCCTCGTCGTCGGCGTGCTCGAGGCCGGGTGGTACATCGTCGAGATCGCGGCGCTCTTCGTGGCGCTGGCGGCGGCGACGGGCGTGGCCGGCGGGCTGGGCGGGAACGGGACGGCCCGGGCGTTCATGGTGGGCGTCCGGGATCTGGCCCCGACGGCGCTCATCATCGGGCTGGCCCGGGGCATCCTCGTCGTCCTCCAGGACGGACAAGTCGTGGACACCATCCTCTACGGGATGGCGTCGGGGCTGGCCGAGACCGGGGCGACCGTGGCCGCCATGTCCATGTTCGGCGCGCAGACGCTGATCAACCTGTTCGTCCCGTCGGGGAGCGGGCAGGCCGCGCTGACGATGCCGCTGATGGCCCCGCTCGCCGACCTCGTGGGCGTGAGCCGCCAGACGGCCGTCCTCGCGTTCCAGCTCGGCGACGGGTTCACGAACATGATCATCCCGACGAGCCCGGTGCTCATGGGCGCGCTCTCGCTCGCGCGCGTCCCCTGGACGACGTGGGCGCGGTGGGTGCTCCCGCTCCAGGTCGGGCTGTTCGGGCTCGGGCTCGCCGCGCTGACGGTGGCGACGGCCGTGGGGTTCTAGGGTGCCCTTCGGGCTGGTACGCGGTCCCGGGTACGAGGTCCGGGCCGAGCCCGCGACGGGCGGCCACGTACCCGGTGCCCTGCACCGAGCCCCCCGCCGCTCCGGCGCGCGCCGCCAGCGGCCGCGGGCACGGAGCCCAGGCCCTCCGCCGTTGAGGTGCGGCACGGCGGTTGTTACCATTCTCCCCTCACCGCTGCGGCCTCCCCCACCTGCTCACGCCCCTATGTCCCGACTCCCGCTCCGCGCCCTCGGCGCCCTCGTCCTCGTCCTCCTCGCCGCCCCGGCGTTCGCGCAGACCTCGCCGGTCGGGTGCTGGCAGACCATCGACGACGAGGACGGCTCGGTCAAGTCCTACGTCCGCATCTACCCCGAGGGGAGCACGCTCGTCGGCGACATCGTCCGGCTGACGGTCCCCGGCGGGCGGTGCGAGGACTGCGCCGACGGCTACGACGGCCGGGTCCTCCGCAACGAGCGGATCATGTCGGGCTACACCCTCGACGGCGACCGCTACGAGGACGGCCGGATCATCGACCCGCAGTCGGGCCGGACGTACAAGAGCGTGATGAACCTCGTGGAGGGCTCGAACGGGAACCGGCTCTACCTCCGCGGCTACGTCGGCATCCGGGCGCTCGGGCGCTCGCAGACGTGGCGGCGCGCGCCGGCCTCGGCCTGCGAGTAGCGCGGCGGGCGGGCGCCCCCTAGGGCACGCTCTTTACCCCTCTGTGACGGCGCGCGGCTGGACACCGGCCGCGCGCCGTCTTCGTTATACTCGCCGTAGGGTCGGCAATGGAGCCGGCCCCAGCCGACGCCCGCCTTCCCACCGTCGTCCCCCCCCGCGCCCGCCCCGGCCCCCGCGCCGGCCGCCCGCCCGAGCGCGGGCCGGCCGTGAGCGCGCTGCCCGGACACGTCCTGGTCCTGAACCAGGACTACCAGGCGCTCTCGGTGTGCACCGTCGAGCGGGCCGTCGGGCTCGTCCTGCTCCACAAGGCCGAGCTCGTCGAGTCGCACGCGGGCCGGGCCCTCCGCTCGGCGCGGACGTCGTTCCCGTGGCCGAGCGTGGTCCGGCTCAAGCGGTACGTCCGCGTGCCGTACCGGAAGGTGCTCCTCACGCGCCGGAACGTGCTGCGGCGCGACCGCCACCGCTGCGCCTACTGCGGGGCCGCCGAGCGGCTGACGATCGACCACGTCGTCCCCCGCTCGCGCGGCGGCGGCGACACGTGGGAGAACCTCGTCGCCGCGTGCACGCCGTGCAACAACCGGAAGGGGAACCGGACGCCCGAGGAGGCCGCGATGGCCCTCCGCCGCCGTCCGTTCCGCCCGAGCCACGTGATGTACATGCGGGACTTTATCGGGACGGGCGAGGAGGCCTGGAAGCCGTACCTGTTCGCGGCGTAGCGCGGGCCCCCGGCCCGCCGGCTGGCGGCGCGGACCGCCAGCCGGCCACCAGCTCCCGCACCGGCTCCCGGGGTCCGTGCGGAGGGCGTAAAGTCGGCGGGGGGCGGCACCCCGGCGCGGGGCCGGCCGTTCTGCCCCGGTCCGCCGTACCCCCCCATGACGTTCCTCTCGCACCCCGTCGCCGCCCGCGCCCTGTGGGCGCTCCCCGTCCTCCTCCTCGTCATCGCCGTCGCCACGGGCTGGGCCGGCGTCCAGCAACAGGCCGTCGACGCGCGCGGCGAGGTCGTCGAGGCGGAGGTGACCGGGCTCAACCTCCGCGAGCGGAGCGAGATCACGACGGGCCAGGTCGGGCTCCGTTACACGCCGCCGGGCGCCAGCGCCCCGGTCGAGCGCGAGGTCGAGCTCCCCATCATCCTCCTCAAGGAGATCGAGGCCGACCTCGCGGCCACGCCCGAGGGCGAGGCGCTCGCGCTCCCGCTCGTGGTCTCCGACGAGACGGACCAGGTGATCGTGGCGGCCCACCGGCGCGGGCAGTGGGTCCTCACGTTCAGCCTCGCGGGGATGGCCCTCATCGGGGCCGTCGTCTCGGGCGTCCTGGTGGGCGGGTGGAACCGGTTCCTCGCGCGTGAGGGCGACCCGGCCCTCCGCGACCCGGCCCTCGGCTAGCCGCAGCGGCCCTGAGGCGGCCCCCGGGCGACCCCTGAACGCCCCCGTCAGCCGGACCCGGGCGCGGCCGACGGGGTCTGAGCGGGGTCCCCCCCCCACCCGCCCGATGCCCCTCCGTCGTCTCGTCCCGCTCCTCGCCGTCCTGCTGGCGGTGCCCGTCGGGGCGCAGGGCCTCCCCGACGCGGCCCGGTCGTACCTCGGCGAGTGGATCGTGACGGACGACGACACGGGCCGACCCGAGGCGCTCATGGAGGTGTACACCGAGGGCGGGGCCGTCCACGCGCGGCTCGTCCGGTCCCTGGAGGACCCGAGCGGGGCCGTCGTCTGCGACGAGTGCGAGGGCGAGTACGCCGGGGCCGACCTCCGGGGCCTCCGCATCCTCCGCGACCTCGAGTGGGAGGGCGACGGGTTCGGCGGGGGGCGCGTGCTCGACCCCCGGTCCGGCAAGACCTACAAGGCGGCCCTGTCGCTGGAGGGCCGCGACCACCTCCGCGTGCGCGGCTACCTCGGCGTCAGGGCGCTCGGGCGGACGCAGGTCTGGCAGCGCGCCGACCGGAGCGGGGCCGCCGCCGGCGGCTAGCTGCTCGGCCCGCGCTCCGGGACGTCGCCCCCGGCCCGGCGGAGCGTGACGAGCGTCAGCTCCGGCCGGCAGTTGATGCGGACGGGGACGGTCGAGAAGCCGATCCCGCGGTTGACGTAGAGCCGGTTCCCGGCCGCCCCGATCGAGTCGACGGCCCACCCGTCGGCCACGGTCTCGCCTTCGCGGACGATGTCGAGCCACGAGGCCGTCGGGCCGAGGACGCGGATCTGCCCGCCGTGCGTGTGGGCGGCGAGGGCGAGCGGGGCCTGACCGGCGCCGATCTGGCGGTACGACTCCGGGTTGTGCATGAGGACGAGCCGCGGGGCCCCGGCCGGGACGGCCGCCAGCGCGGCGGCCGGCTCGCTGTTCTCGGCCCAGACCGACCCGACCCCGGCCACCCACAGCGGCGCCCCCCCCGTCGGCGACGGGACGGCCACGGCGTCGTTCTCGAGGACCGTGGCCCCGGCCGCCCGGAGCCGCTCGGCGAGGTACTCGGCGATCCGCGGCCGCTCCTCGCTGTCCTTCTTCATCAGCGAGTAGTCGTGGTTGCCGAGGACGGCGACGAGCGGGATGCCCGCGTCGAGGACGGGCCGGACCGCCTCGACGGCGCGGTCGGCCCGGGCCGAGTCCGGCTGATACATCAGGTCGCCCGCGACGAGGACGAGGGCCACGCTCTCGGCGACGGCGTCCTCAACCGCGCCCTCGACGGCCCCGTCGTTGTCGAGCCACATGCCGAGCTGAAAGTCGGCGAGGAGGGCCACGCGCTGGCCGTCCCACTCGGCGGGGAGGCCCGGGACCTCGGCCTCGACCTCTTGGGTGTCGAGGAGGAACCGGGGCTCGATGACGACGCCCCACACGAGGAGGGCGGCGAGGATGACGGCGAGGCCGCCCAGGATGCTCTTCACGACGCGGCGGATGGGGGTGAGCCGGAAGGATACGCCGCTGCGGCGCTGGCGGCGCCGCCAGCCGGCCGTCCCGCTCCCCCATCCGCACTACGGGGAAAGGAGGACTTGCGCCGTCGCCGCTTCTACTATATACTTAGTACTAATCGATAGAAAACCCGATGCGCAACCCCCTCACTCCGCTCGGCGGAACCGAGATGGAGGTCCTCCGCGAGGTCTGGGCGCTCGGCCGCGCGACGGCCCGCGACGTCCACGACCGGATCACGGCGCGCCGGCGGCTCGCCTACACCACGGTCATGACGGTCATGAAGAACCTGGCCGACAAGGGCTACCTCCAGTACGAGCCCGAGGGGACGGCCTACGTCTACTCAGCCGCCCGGCCCCCGGAGGACGTCCAGGGCTCGGTCCTCTCGGGCATCCTCGACAAGGTGTTCGGGGGGTCCCCGCTCGACCTCGTGCAGGCCCTCGTCCGCCAGGAGTCGCTGACGGAGGCGGACCGGGCCGAGATCCGCCGCCTCATCGACCAGATCGACGACGGCGATGCTTGAGCTCCTCGCTCAGATCGGCGCGGTGGCGTCCGGCGTGTGGGTTCCGGTCGCCGTCTGGACCGTGCTCGCGCTCGTCGCCGAGGGCGCACTCCGGCTCGGGCGGGCCCCCGCGCCCGTCGGGCTCCCGGTGCGCGGGGCCGCGCTGGCGGCGCTCCCCGTCGCGCTCCTCGTGCCCACCGCGCTCGGGGCTCTCACCCCCGACGTCATTGCCGCGGTCGCGGCCGCCGCTCCGGCCGTGACGTGGCTCCCGGAGATCGTCGTCGGTGTGCCCGCGCCCGCCGCGGTCCCCAGCGGTCCGCCCGCGCTCGACGTGCTGGCCGGGCTGGCGCTCCTCGTCGCCGGGTGCGTCGGCGTGGGAGCGGGCGTCCGTCTCGGGAGCGGGCTCGTCCGGCTGCGGCGCGTGGCCCGGTCGCTCCCCCCCGCCCCGGTCCACGTCCAGCGCCAGCTCGACGCCGTGTGCGGACGCCTAGGCCTGGACCGGCCGGTCGCAGCCGTGACGGCGCCCCCGGGGACCGCCCCGTTCACGCTCGGCTGGCGACGACCCGTCGTGGCCGTACCCCCGGGTCTGGAGGGCGACGCCCTGGGCGCCGCGCTCGTCCACGAGGCCGCCCACGTCCGCCGGGCCGACGTCGCGTGGCACGTCGCCGAGCGCGTGCTCTCGGTCCCGTTCACTGCGCACCCCCTCGTCGGAGCGCTCCGGCAGGGCCTCGCCCTCGACCGCGAGCGGGCCGCCGACGCCGCCGTCCTCGACGCCTGCCCCGGCCAGCGCCGGACCTACGCCGACCTCCTCCTGTCGTACGCCTCCCTCCCCGCCCCGCCCCTCGCCCTCAGCGCGGCGCGGGGGTCTTCGGTCCTCCAACGCCGCATCGACGCCATGACCCGTCCGCTCCCACCCAGCCGCCGCCGTCAGCTCGCCCGCCGCGCCCGTCTGGCCGGCCTCGCCCTCGTCGTGCTCGCCGCGAGCGGGGCGGCCTCGTCCGTCCCTTCCCATCCCGATGCGAACCCAGCCTCCACGGTGACGGCGGACACGACGGCCGCCACCATCGAACGGGTCGAGGTGCGGAAGCCGGACGGGGCACCGGCCGAGATCCACGTCTACCTAAAGCCGGGCTACGGCCGGACGGACGCGGAGGCCGTCTTGGCCGACGTGGGCAAGGAGCCCGGCGACGACCTCCTCGCCGTCCACTACGAGGGCGGCACCGTGGAGCGTCGCGTACAGATGGGCACGGGGGCTGTGGTGAGCGTGAGAGGTGCCGACCCCTCGACCACAATCCCCCTGGCGCCCCCCACACCTGGAGTGCCCATCGAAGTGGCCGGCGCCTCGCTCATCGAGCGCGTCGACGTCCGGCGCCAGTCGGAAGCGGCGACGGTCACCATCCACCTGACGCCGGAGGCGACCCTGCCCGACGCCGAGCGGATCGCCGACGAGACGGCCCAGCGGCCGGGCCTCGACCGCGTCGTCGTCCGGCTGGCGGACGGGCGGACCGTGGAGCGGTCGGGGACGCGGACCGGATCGCTCGCCCCGCGCGACACGACGGACGAGGTGTTCGACGTCGCCGAGGTTCAGCCCGAGTTGATCGGGGGGCTGGAGGCGCTCCAGGAGGCTCTCGTCTATCCCGAGGCCGCGAAGGAGGCCGGCGCCGGGGGCCGCGCGGTCGTCCAGTTTATCGTGGGCACGGACGGGGGTGTGGAAGAGGCGGAGGTCGTGCGCTCGACGGGCAACGCGGAGCTCGACGAGGCCGCCCTCACGGCCGTCCGGGGTGTGGAGTTCACGCCGGGGGTGCAGCGGGGCCGGGTCGTCCGCGTCCGGTTCGCGCTCCCCATAACGTTCGGGCTGCCGTCCGGCTCGTACGTGGTCATTGGGGAATCGGAGGAGCCCGCCCGCCCGACGGGGGGGGACGAGATCTTCGAGGTGGCCGAGGTGCAGCCGGAGTTGATCGGTGGGCTCGAAGGCGTTCAGGAGCGCCTCGTCTACCCGTCCGACGCCCGGGCCGAAGGCGTCCAGGGGCGTGTGGTCGTCCAGTTCGTCGTCGACGAGGAGGGGCGCGTGACGGACCCGGTCGTCGCCCGCTCCCCGGACGAGCGGCTCTCGGAGGCCGCTCTCGCCGCCGTCCGCGGCGCGGAGTTCACCCCCGGAATGCAGCGGGGCCAGCCCGTCAAGGTCCGGTTTGCTCTGCCCATCACCTTCCAGCTCCCCTCGGACGCCGGCTCAGACGGATAGCGGGGACCGGCTGGCGGCGCGCGTCGCCAGCCGGGCGCGGGCGTCGTAGCAGAGGAGTCCCCGGACCTCCGGTCGCGAGCTCCGCCAGCGGGGCGGGCCTGTGTTCGTCCGGTCGGCGTTTTCGTCCCCCCTCCCGTCCGGCAAGAGGGCCCTTTCGCGGGCGCGCTCTGCCGCACTCCGCTGTCCTCAGCGTACGGCGAAGAGGACGACCGCCGCGATCACCAGGAGGGCGAGGAGCACCCACCCGGCCACCTTCCAGGCGGGCCTGCGCGTAGTGACGGGCGGGCTTGCCACGGCAGGCTCGCGGTCGGCTGCAGGCGGACGGGCGGGCACC
>CAZDFV010000008.1:0-21718 GCA_964504495.1 uncultured Rhodothermales bacterium | reverse complement strand
GGCTCCGAGACCGGCTCCGAGACCGGCTCCGAGACCGGCTCCGAGACCGGCTCCGAGACCGGCTCCGCAGGCGGAGCGGTCTCGGAGGTCTCCTCGTCGGCGACCGAACGCTCGGCGGGGGGCGCCTCGGCCTCCCGCCGCTCGCGCTCCCGACGGATCCGCTCGACCCGCGCCCGCTCCTCCTCGTCCGGGTCGGTCTGCGTGAGCGAGTAGCGGAGGAGGGCGGCCACGCCGCCCGCGTCGGCCAGGGCTTCGAACGGGTCGGTAAAATCGACCTCGGCGCCGGTGCGCGTGGCCTGCTCCGTCATCGCCTCGACGAGGTCGACGCGGAACACGTCCGACGAGCCGCAGACGCCGCACGTGTCGGGCGTCCCGTGGGCGACGTGCTCGCAGGCCCGGCACTTGACGCCGGCGATCTCGGCCTCGCGGTCGACGAGGACGGCCTCGGCGCGGGCCTGGCGGAGCGCCGCCATCACGTCGGTCGGTCCGAAGGCCGAGAGGCCCGGCCCCATCCCCTGCTCGCGGATCTGCTCCCACAGGTCGCGCTCCGACTGGCGCTCGCCCTCGGCGGCGACCTCGGCGGCCTCGTCGAGCGCCTCGGACTCGGTCGCGTCCGCGCTGATCGCGCGCGTCCCGACCAGCTTGTCCGCCAGCGGCTGCGGGAGCGCGGCCTCGACCGCCTGCACCGGCTCGTCGGAGCCGAGGAGGACGAGCCGGGCGTACGGGCGCTCGTCGTCGAGGTCGGCCAGGCTCTGGGCCAGTTCAGCGGCGTACTGCTCGATCTGCTTTTCGCGGCGCCGGGCGTAGCGCTTCTGGCTCCACCCGCCTTTTTTGACCCGGTTCTTGACGTCGCCGCGGACGCGGCCCTCCTCGTCCACGTCCTCGGCGGTCACGAGGTAGACCTGGGCCGCGGTGTTGTCGAGGACGGCGACGGCGAACGTCTCGTGCTCCTCCAGCAGCTCGTACGCCGGGCGGACGTAGGGCGCGTCGCCCACCCACGCGAGCGTGCCGACGGGCTCGGGGAGCGGGAACGCCCGCGCGAGGTCCGTCGCCCAGCCGGCGTAGAGGGCGAGAGCCCCGCCGTCCGGCGCGGAGTGCTCGTCGAGGAGCCGGCGGACGAGCGTCAGGTTCTCCTCGAAGTGCTCGGCCTCGACGGGGTGCCCGGCCACCAGCGAGCGGATGTGCTCGAACCGGGCGTCGAGGACCGAGGGCTCGTCGTCGGCGTCGAGGTAGACGGTGAGGAAGGCGCGCTCGGGGCCGGCGAGGTCGGCAAGGGCGCGGAGCGTGGGGGCGTCGAGCATGCGCGTCATATGGGGCGCTCCTGAACGCGAGCCCGCGCGTCCGGCTCCCGCCGGGCTGGCGGCGGTTGCCGGACCCGCCCTCCCCGGCGGTAGCGTCGTTGCATGCAACGACGCTACGGGAACGTGGCGCCCCGCTGGCGACGGCCGCCAGCGGGGCGGACGAAAAAGGGCGGCGGTCTCTGGAGAGACCGCCGCCCGTGATCTACACGAGGGGGAAGGTTACTTCTCCTCGTCGGTCGCCTCGTCGAGGTCGCCGTCGACGTCGAGGGACGCCTTGCCGAGCTCGTCGGTGGCCTCCTGATCGGCATCATCGCCGCTGAGGGCTTCTTCGACCACCTGGCCGGCCGGCTTCTCCAGGACCTCGGGGACGTCGACGTCGTCCGTCGAGTCCACGTCGGGGCCCGTGTACTGGGGCTCCGAGACGGCCGGGTTCTGGTTCGGCGTCTGGTCCTCGACGGCGGCCTCGGCCTGGCCGGCGAGGCCCTCGGTGTCGAGGTTCCCGGACTTGAGGGCGGCCTGGTTCTTCTCGGCCGGCGGGAAGTCCCCGCCCTCCTCGACGCGCTGCGAGCGCTCCTTGGGCGGGTTCTGGCCCGTGTCCGTGCCGTCCGAGGGGTCGGCCTCGGCGTCCGGGTCGGTCCCGAACGTGCCGCGGTTCTTGGTCCCGACGGCGCCCTCCAGGTCGGAGGCGGCGCCGGCGACGGCGACGGGCGGGTCCTGCTCCTCGGGCTGCCGAGCCTCGACCGGCTTCGACTGCGCCTCCGACGGCTCCTCGCCGACCGGCTGGTCGGACTCGGCCTCGGCCATCTGCTGGCGGAGCGCCGCCAGCCCGGAGATCTCGCCGAGCGTGGCCGGGCCCGACTGGCGGGACCCGTAGGACTCGACCTGGCGGCGCGTCTCGCGCTGCTCGGCCTGCTTCTGCCGGCTCTCGGCGCTCCGCTCGGCGCGCTCGGCGGCCCGGACCTTCGCGGTCTCGGACATCACCAGCTCGCGGTCCTCGCGGTCCATCCGGATCACCTGGAGCTCGAGCTCGTCGCCCACCTGGTAGGCGTCGAACGGGCGGCCCGGGCGCTGGAGGTGGCTCGCCGGGACGAACGCCTCGACGTCGAGCGGGAGGTCGACGACGATGCCGCCGTCGTTGATCTCCGCGACCGTGCCGGTGGCGTCGGCGCCCTCGGTGTAGACCTCGGCGACCTTCGACCACGGGTCGGTCGAGACCTGCTTGTGGCCCAGCGAGATCCGCCGCTGCGCGATGTCGATGTCGAGGACGATGACGTCGAGGTCCATCCCCTTCTTAACGACTTCCGACGGGTGCTTCACGCGCCGCGTCCAGCTGAGGTCGGAGACGTGGACGAGCCCGTCGATGCCCGGCTCGACCTCGACGAAGGCGCCGAAGGTCGTGATGTTGCGGACCTTCCCGCGCGTGATCGTCCCGACCGGGAACCGCTCCAGCAACCCTTCCCACGGGTCGGGCTCGAGCTGCTTCATCCCGAGGGAGATCTTCTTCGACCCCTCGTCCACCTTGAGGACCTTGACGTTGACCGTCTGGCCGAGCTGGACCTTCTGGGTCGGGTGCTTCACGTGCTCCGTCCACGACATCTCCGAGATGTGGACGAGGCCCTCGATCCCGGGCTCGACCTCGACGAAGGCGCCGTAGTCGGTGATCGAGACCACGCGGCCCTCGATCTGCATCCCCTCGACGATCCGCTCGGCGAGGTTCTCCCACGGGTGCTCCTGAAGCTGCTTGTAGCCCAGCGAGATCCGCTGGCGCTCCTTGTCGTAGTCGAGGACGACGACGTTGATCTTCTGGTCGAGCTCGAGGGCCTCCGACGGGTGGCCGACCCGGCCCCACGAGATGTCGGTGATGTGGAGGAGCCCGTCGACGCCGCCGAGGTCGACGAAGGCACCGAAGTTGACGATGTTCTTGACCTGGCCCTCGAGCACCTGGCCCACCTCGAGCGAGTCGAGGATGTGCTTCCGCTGCTCCTGGAGGTCCTTCTCGATGAGCGCCTTGTGGCTGATCACGACGTTCCCGTTGCCCGGGTTCGTCTTGACCACCTTGAACTCCATCGTCTTGCCTAGGTAGACGTCGAAGTCGCGGACGGGCCGGACGTCGACCTGGGAGCCCGGGAGGAAGGCCTCCGAGCCGAGCAGGTTGACGATCATGCCGCCCTTGATCCGCTTGACGATCTCGCCCTCGATGACGGCGCCGGTCTCGAGCGCCTCGTCGATGATGTTCCAGCGGAGCTTGTCGATCGCCTTCTGGTAGCTCAGCGTGAGCTGCCCGCGGCGGTCCTCCAGGCGGTCGACGTAGACGTCGACCTTGTCGCCCAGCTCGGGCACCTCCTTGAACTCGTTCTTGGCGACGACGCCGTCGGACTTGAACCCGATGTCGACGACGACCTCCTTCTCGGTCAGGCCGACGACCGTCCCGGTCACGATCTGGTCGGCCTCGACGGCCGACATCGAGCCGGCGTAGAGCGTCTCCATCTCGTCGGGCGCGTGGCCCTCGTCCATGACCTGCGACGAGGCGCCGATCCCGGAGACGCCGGCGTTCCGCTCGTCGCGCTCCTGGATCTCCTCGATCGTGATCGTCCGGCCGAGATTCTTGCCGGTGTAGCCGATCGGCCCAACGGGCTCGGACGTGGCGCCGTCGCCACCCGGCTCGGGGGCGTCGCCAGCGGCGGGCGCGTCGCCGTCGGTCTCGTCGCCAGCGACGGCGTCGGAGACGGTTTCGGTCACGGTCTCGACCGCGTCGGCAACGGTCTCGGTCACGGTCTCCGCGACAGCGCCGGCGGCCTCGGCGGCCGCGCTGGCGGCGTCGGAGACCGCGTCGGTGACGGTGTCGAGGAGGCCGCCCTCGCTCTCCTTTGGAGCGTCGGCGGTCTCAGCAGCGGTGGACGGGGTGGAGGCGGTGGGGGCGCCGTCGCCCTCGGCGCCAGCGGGCGTCGCGGCGACGTCGTCGGACGTCTCGGGGGGTTGCGGGTTGTCGGCCATAAGGAGAGTCGGCGCCGGCCGCCCCCGGGTGGGGGGAGAGGCAGGGGCAGGCGCCCGGAGGTTTTGTGTGTGAGAAACGGCCCGTGCGTGCGGCCTCTCGCCGGCCGGAGCCGGTACACGCACGGGGGAGTGTGGGGGACGATCCCCCGGGAGTTTTTAGTGTTTAGCCACCCTCTTCTTGGGCGCGGCGGACGGCGTCGAGCACGCGCTCGACCTGCTCGTCCACCGAGAGCGCCGTCGTGTCAAGGGTGACGGCGTCGGGGGCGGCCCGGAGCGGGGCGAGCGCGCGGACCTGATCGCGGTGGTCGCGGTCTTCGAGCTCGGCCCGGACCCGCCTGAACGCCGCGTCCCCGTCGTCGGGTCCCGGCTCGTCGCTTGCGCCGAGGTCGGCGAGGCGGCGGCGGGCGCGGGCGTCGAGGTCGGCCACGAGAAAGAACTTGACGGCGGCGTCGGGGAAGACGACGGTGCCGATGTCGCGCCCCTCAGCAACTAGGCCGGGCACGCCGTCGGCCGCGCGCCGCTGGAGGGCGAGCATGGCGTCGCGGACGGGCCCGAGCGCGCTCGCGCGGCTGGCGTCGGCGGCGGCCCGGGGCGTCCGGATCCGGGCCGTCACGTCGTCGCCGTCGAGGGCGACGCGGACGCCGTCGGGCCCGGGGCTCAGGCGGACGTCGAGGCCGGGCACGAGGGCGGCGGCGGCGTCCTCGGTGAACGGGAGGCCCTGGTCGCGGAACGCGAGCCCGACCGCGCGGTACATCGCGCCCGTGTCGAGGTAGAGCCACCCGAGCCGGTCGGCCACGCGCCGCGCCGTCGTGCTTTTGCCCGACCCGGCAGGGCCGTCGATGGCAACGATCACGCGGTGCGGTGCTCAGGGGAGCCCGCCAGTATAGGTTGCGGGGGGGCCGTCTAGAAGGGCCGGGGTGTGAGGAAGCGGCCAAGCCCAAGCGAGACCAGAGGGCGGTCTCCATGTCGGGGCCCTTGGCCGCGTCGCCAGGCCCACGGCGGTCCCGCCGTCGTGACGCCGGGCGTCCTGTCTGTCGCCGTTCCTGATGCGTAGGTGCCGAGCCCGCCCTACCGCTCCGCCAGCGACGCAGCTCTCGGCGCCGCCGACGCGGCGGCCGGGGCCCCCGTGGCAACCGTGGACCCGGGGGCAGCCGGGCTGGCGGTCGCTGCGACTCAAGGTCGGGACTGTGTGGATCGCTGACGGCGCGGTCGCCCTTGGAAGAGTGCCAGCCGTGTAGGCGCGCTGCTGGCCCCGTGGGCGGGGTGGTGCTCCGCGCCTGTCGACGAGGCGTGAGCCCATCCGTCGGGGCCCGCCCCGCGGCATACCCCTTGCTGGCAAGAAGTGCCGGGGTACGCCATTGGACGGACCGGGGGGGCCTCTGACGGGGCGACCTCACACCTTCCGCACACGTATCCTCCCCACCGACCTACCGAGCCGCCCGTGCCCACCCCTCGGCACTTCTCCGCCCTCTTCCTGGTCGTCGCCCTCGCCGGCTGCGACGCGCTCGGTGAGCCCGAGCGGTTCGTCAACGCGGAGGCCCAGCCGCCGACGGTCGGCGCGCTCGACCTCGGCCGTCTCCAGCCGGGCCAGCACGTAGCGGGCCCCGTCGCGTTCACGCTCGGGCTCGGCTCCCTGAGCGGTCGCGTCGAGTCGGTCCGCGTCTTCGTCGACGGGGAGCCGGCCGAGGGCGTGGAGCGCACGTCCGCCTCGTCCTTCCAGCTCGACACCCGGGCGTACGACGAGGGCCCGCACACGGTAGCCGTCGAGGTCCGGCTCGCGGACTCCGACCTCGGGCTCCTCGGGGTCGTCGATGCCCCCGACGTGGTGCTCTCGGCCCCGCTCGTGTTCGACCAGCGTCCGCCGACGCCGGTCGAGGTCACGTCGGTCGCGTTCGAGGACGGCCTGCGCCCTCGTGTGACGTGGACGGAGAGCGCCGACGCCAACTTCTACGCCTACCTCGTCGTCCGCCAGCGGATCGACGGCACGTACGGGACCGAGTACGGCGAGGTCGCCGTCGACACGGTCTACGACCGGTCGCAGACGAGCCTGCTGGCCGCGCCGGTGCCGGACGTGGCCGGGGCGCAGGCGTACTACCACGTCCGCGTCTGGAACCGGGTCCGAGAAGCGCGCTCGCAGTCCGTGGGCGTCGTCTACGGCCCGGCCCGGTCGGACCTCCGGGCCGTGGCGGGCGTCGCGGCCCGCAGCGCGGACGGGTCCCGGTTCTACGTCCACGGTAGCGGAGGCGTCACGGAGGTCTCCGCCGTCACGCTCGAGCCGCTCCGGACGCGCCTGCTCCTCGGCCTCGGCCCGCCCCCGCTGGGCGGGGCCCGGAGCGACCTCCACCTCGACCCCAACACGGGCCGGCTCTACGCCTCCACCGACGGCCCGTTCGCGATCCTCGACGTCGAGACGTTCGAAGAAATCGAGCCGTTCGACATGCCCGGCGAGACGGGCCCGTTCGAGCTCGTCGACGGTCAGATCTACACCGTGGACGGCGGCACGCTCTACGCCGTCGACGCATCGACGGGGGAGGTCACGGCGGCGCTGGAGGGGGCGTTCGGCGCCGACCACAGCGCCGTCCTCGCGCGCTCGGCGGACGGCCGGTCGCTCCACGTCCTCGACGGCGGCGAGGGCCTGTACGGGCCGGCCGCCCTCGTCCGCGTGGACCTCAGCGAGGCCGGGCCCAGACCGGCAGAGACGCACCCGCTCCCCCCGCTCGGGATGAACGGGATCGGCGTCGAGGCGGGTGTGGCCGTTGCCGACAACGGACGCGTGGTCCTCCTGCTCAGCCAGACCGTGACCGTCCTCGACGGGCAGGACCTCCGCCCGCTCGCCCGGTTCACGTCGGAGCGCGCCGACCCGGAGGTCGGCTCCCGGGCCGTGGCCGTCCGGGGCGACCGGGCCTACGCCGTGTTTTACGGCCCGGCCGGGCCCTACGGCAGCGGGGCCGAGGTCGTCGAGCTCGACCTCGACGGGCTCCAGCCGCTCCGCCGGTGGCCGTTCCGGGACGCTCCGACCGGCCTGACCTTCTCGGCCTCGGGCGACCTCGTCGTCTTCGGACAGGAACACACATGGACCCTTCCGCTCTAGCCATGCCCCCGATGCGCGCGATCGCAACGTGCCTCCTCGCGCTGACGGCGACGGCCGTGGCCGCCCAGGACCCGGCCCCGTCGCCCGAGCCGTCGCGCGGGGTCGTCGTCCGCGTGGCCGGCGGGCTGGCGGGGCTCTCGCTCGGCGACGCCGCCGCGTTCCACCAGTCGGTGGCCGACGCCTACGTCGCCGTCGGCGTGCCCGTCCCCACCCAGCGCGCGCTCGGAGTCGGCCCGACGGGGGGCATCGACGTGCTCGTGCCGTTCCGGGACGGCCGGGTCGGCGTCGGCGTCCGGGCGGCGGAGTCGTCGGCGTACTCGCTCTACGGCGACTACGCAGGGACGCTCGACGTCGTCTCCCGCGTCCGGGTCGTGTTCGTCGAGTCGGTGTCGGTCGCGGAGTTGCCGCTCGGGGGGCCGGTCCGCCCGTTCGTCGGGTCGCGCGGGGGGAGCGCGTTCGCCACGCTCTCGACACGGGACGCCCTCGACCTCGACGCGCTGGGGACTGCGGGGGGCGAGGTCCGCGGCAGCGGGACGGGGTACGTCCTCGAAGGGTTCGGCGGCGTCGCGGTGGCGGCCGGGCCTGTGGGCCTGTTCGGCCAGGCGGGGTACCGGTACGCCCGCGTGCCGCGCCTCAACGGGGCGGTCAGGGTCGGGGGTGAGACGGTCGAGGAGGGGGCCCTCCCGTTCGGCCTCTCGCTCTCCGGCTGGACGGGCGTCGTCGGGGTGACGCTCCGCTACTGAGGGCCGGGCACGGACTGCAGGGCCCGCACGGTCGGACCGCGCCCGCCGCCGGCGGGGCCGCCCTCGGGCGGCGGCTGGCGTCCTGAGCGTAGCGGGCCGCGGTCGTCTCAGTGTGAGCCCCGAGACCGAGCGGACGGGGCCGGGGGAACCGGATCCGGACGTCGGGCACCGTCTAAACCGCCCGTCCGGCTGGCCGGCACGGCATCCGTACCGGAGGCGGTGAACCCGCCAGCCGATCCATGACCGACGCCCTCGCCCCGGCCTCCCCCGCCACCCACCGCTGCACGGTCCCGCCCGACCGGAGCGTCCGGTTCGTGGCGCACCTCGAGCGGCTCCTCGCGCGGGAGGCCCTCCGCGACCGGAACACGGGCCTCACGCCCGAGGAGGCCGAGGCCGTGTGGGCGGAGCACGCCCGGTCCGCCAGCGCCCGGCGGCGGCGCGTGAGCTCGCCCCACAACCCGCTCCTGGCCGGGTAGTACCGGCTCGCTGAGCTCCTGCGGCGCCCTCTCCTCCCTGGGGGGAGGTGCCGGTGAAGCCGGCGGAGGGTGTCCGGCTGGGTACGCGCGGCGGGCGCCGGCGAGGGCCGCCAGTCGGAGCGGACGCCCCCACCCGCCGCGCGGCGGGAGCCCCCTCCAGGGGGCAGGGTGCACGACGGACCTGGAGGTCCCGGGTGGGGGCGGCGGGGAATCACAGAGCCCACACAGTCGGACCCGCGGCTCTGGGGGGAGGGGCGCCTAGCTTGGCGCGCCCGCGCCCGTTCCCCCCATGCCGACCCGCACGAGCGGCCTCCTCCTCCACGTCACGTCGCTGCCCGGGCCGTTCGGGATCGGCGACCTCGGGCCGGCCGCCCACGGCTTCGTCGACTGGCTCGCCGACGCTGGGCAGACGCTCTGGCAGACGCTCCCGCTCGTCCCCGTCGGCCACGGCGACTCGCCGTATTCGAGCCCGTCCACGTTCGCAGGCAGCCCGCTCCTGATCAGCCCCGAGCGGCTCGCGGACGACGGCCTCCTCGACGCCGCTGACCTGGACGACGCGCCAGCCTTTCCCTCTGACCGGGTCGACTTCGAGGCCGTCCGCGCCTGGAAGCACGCCCTGATCGAGACGGCGCACGGGCGGCTGGCGGAGGGCGCGGCACCCGGGATCCGCGCGGAGTTGGACGCCTTCGCCCACGTCCACGCCGCGTGGCTGGACGACTACGCCCTGTTCGCGGCGCTAAAACAAAAACACGGCGGGACGAGCTGGACCGACTGGCCCGACGCCCTCGCGCGCCGCCAGCCGGAGGCGCTGGACGCGGCCCGCGAGAGGCTGGCGGACGCGGTCGACCGCGTCCGGTTCGAGCAGCTCCTGTTCTGGCGCCAGTGGGCCGCGCTCCGACTGCACGCCCGCCAGCGGGGCGTCCGCCTGTTCGGGGACCTGCCGATCTACGTCGCCCACGACAGCGCCGACGTGTGGGCGAATCAGAGCCTGTTCGACCTCGACGAGGCGGGGCAGCCCGTCGCCGTGGCCGGCGTCCCGCCCGACTACTTCAGCCCGACGGGCCAGCGCTGGGGGAACCCGCTCTACCGCTGGGAGAAAATGGCCGAGGACGACTACGCCTGGTGGACGCGCCGCCTCCGCCACACGCTCTCCCTCGTCGACCTTGTCCGCATCGACCACTTCCGGGCCTTCGAGGCCTACTGGCGGGTCCCGGCGGACGAGCCGACCGCGATCAACGGGTCGTGGGTCGAAGGGCCGGGCGAGGCCCCGTTCCGGGCGTTCGAGGCGGCGCTCGGGGCGCCGCTCCCGCTCGTGGCCGAGGACCTCGGCCTCATCACGCCGGAGGTCCGGGCGCTGATGGAGCGGCTGGGGCTGCCGGGCATGGCCGTCCTCCAGTTCGCGTTCGGGGGCGGGCCGGAGAACGGCTACCTCCCGCACCACTACCGCCGCCGCCTCGTCGCGTACACCGGCACGCACGACAACGACACGTTCCGCGGCTGGTGGGCCGACGGCGCCTCCGAGGACGAGCGCGCGCACGCCCGCCGCTACCTTGGTCTGGACGCGACGCGCAAGGCGCCGGAGTGGGCGGCGATCCGCGCGCTCTGGGCGTCCGTCGCCGACACCGTGCTCGTGCCGGTGCAAGACCTGATCGGGCTGGGGGGCGAGGCCCGAATGAACACGCCGGGCGAGGAGGCCGGGAACTGGGCGTGGCGGCTGGCAGAAGCCCTCGACGGCGACACGGCCGGCCGCCTCCGCGAACTGACCGACACCTACGGCCGCCTCCCCTCATGAGCTACGCCCCCTTCGGCGCTCTCCCCCACGACGGCGGCACCCGGTTCCGTGTGTGGGCGCCCACAGCCCAGCGCGTCGACCTCGACCTCGACGGGCGCACCGCCGCGATGCGCCGCCAGCCCGACGGCGTGTTCGAGGCCGACGTGCCGGGCGTCGGCGCGGGCGCGCGCTACCGGTACCGGCTCGACGGCGGGGCCCCGCTCCCCGACCCGGCCTCGCGGTTCCAACCCGACGGCGTCCACGGGCCGTCGGAGGTGGTCGACCCCGGCGCGTTCGAGTGGGCCGACGCCGGCTGGCGGGGCGTGCCGCACCGGGACCTCGTGTTCTACGAGCTCCACGTCGGCACCTTCACGCCGGAGGGGACCTTCGACGCGGCGCGCGGGCGACTGGAGCACCTCCGCGACCTCGGCGTGACGGCCGTCCAGCTCATGCCCGTCGCCGACTTCCCCGGCGCACGGAACTGGGGCTACGACCCGGCCGCGCTCTGGGCGCCGTCGCGCGCCTACGGCCGGCCCGACGGCCTCCGCCAGCTCGTCGACACGGCGCACGGGCTCGGACTGGCGGTCTTCCTGGACGTCGTCTACAACCACCTCGGCCCGGACGGCGCCTACGCCGCCGCGTTCATGCCGGTCTTCACCGACAAGCACCGGACACCGTGGGGCCAGGCCATCAACCTGGACGACGACGAGAGCGCGGGGGTCCGCGCGTTCGTGGTCGAGAACGCGCTGCATTGGCTGCGCGAGTACCATTTCGACGGGCTCCGCCTCGACGCCACACACGCGCTCGTGGACGACTCCGACCCGCACCTCCTCACCGAGCTGGCGGCGGCCGTGGACGCGCTCGACGGGCCGCCCCGAACGCTTGTGGCCGAGGACGAGCGGAACCTCGACCGGCTCCTCCTCCCCCGCCCCGAGGGCTACGGGCTGGGCGCCGTCTGGGCCGACGACCTCCACCACCAAGTCCGCAACGTCACGGCCGGCGACGCCGCCAGCTACTACGCCGACTTCGCGGGGACGACGGCCGCCGACCTTGCCGAGACGCTCCGCCAGGGCTGGTTTTTCGACGGCAAGCCGAAGCCGACGACGGGCGAGCCGCGCGGGACCTCGACCGAGCGGATCCGGCCGGACCAATGCGTCGTGTGCATCCAGAACCACGACCAGGTCGGCAACCGGCCGCTCGGGAACCGTCTGACGGACGACGTCACGGCGGCGGAGTACCGGGCGGCCTCGACGCTCCTGCTGCTTGCACCCGAGCTGCCCCTCCTCTTTATGGGCCAGGAGTGGGCGGCCTCGACGCCGTTCCAGTTTTTCACCGACCACAACGCCGAGCTCGGCCCGCTCGTGAGCGCCGGGCGGAAGAGCGAGTTCCAGGACTTCCCCGGCTTCGAGGGCGAGGTGCCGGACCCACAAGACGAGACCACGTTCGACCAGAGCCGCCTCGACTGGACCGAGCGCGAGAAGCCCGGCCACGCCCACGCGCTCCGCCTGTACCGCGCGCTCCTCGGGCTCCGCCGCGGCCTGGGCGACGGCGTCGAGGCCGAGGCGCTCGCCGACAACGCCCTCCGCCTCCGCCGGGACGACCACACCGCCCTCGTCGCCTTCGGCCCGGCCGACGTGCCGCTCCCCGACGCCGACGTGTTGTTGCACACTGAGCAGCCGGAGTTCGCTCCCGATCCCGAGCCGCCGACGCTCAAAGCCGGCCGCGCGCGGTTCGCCCGGGCCGGTGCCGTCGTCCTCCGCGAGCGGCGATAGCCGGCCTGCTGGCGGCGCGCGCCGCCAGCAGGCCGGGTCTGGCTCTTGCACCGACGGTCAATCCGCCTGGTCGATCACCCCGAACCCTTCCTCTCCAGGGGGGCCGCTACGTCCTCCACCGAGTACAGAACTACGTGTCGTCATTCCCGCGCAGGCGGGAATCTAGGGAGGCCGAGCGCTGTGCCGCACGAGTCCTGGATTCCCACCTGCGCGGGAACGACCCGTGTTGTTTGTTCATCAGTTTGGAACAGTGCCGTGAACGTACCAGCCCTGCCTCCCGCCCAGGAGAGGGGGACGGCCCCGAGTCCGTCGGCACGGACGCCAACGGCGTGAGAGGGCGCCGTTGAGACCCTCTGCTCCGCTCAGGATGACAGGGGGGTGGATCGCGGCGCGGCGGACGGATCAAGCTCGGCGTCTCCACGTCTCTCCCCTCCTCTGCCCTCCTACCCGTCTCGCCCCGTGATCGCCACGTACCGCCTCCAGCTCCAGCCGGACTTCGGGTTCGCCGAGGTCGAGGCGCTCCTCCCCTACCTCCGGGACCTCGGCGTGAGCCACCTGTACCTGTCTCCCATCACGGAGGCGAGGGCGGGGAGCCTCCACGGCTACGACGTCATCGACCACAACGAGGTCCGCGCGGACTTCGGCGGGCGGGCCGGGCTGGACCGGCTGCTCGGGGCGGCCGAGGCGCACGGGCTGGGCGTGATCCTCGACTGGGTCCCCAACCACGCCGGGGTCGGGCCGCGGAACGACGCCTGGCAGGACACGCTCGCCTACGGCCCCGCCTCGTCCCACGCCCGGACGTTCGACGTCGACTGGCGGCCGCTGAAGCCGGAGCTCCGGGGGAAGATCCTGCTCCCGTTCCTCGGGCGGCCCTACGGCGAGGTCCTCGACGACGACGAGGTCGGGCTGGCCTACGAAGACGGCCGCTTTTATGCGACGTACTACGAGAGCCGGTTCGCCCTCAACCCGGCCTCGTACGGCGCCGTCCTCGACCCCGCCCTCGAGTCGCTCGAACGGACGGACGACTATTGGGACCTCAAAGAACTGGCCGAGGCGTACCGCGACCTCCGCCCCGACGAGCGCGACAAGGCCGAGGCCCTCCGCCTCCGCCTCGCCGTCCTCGCGGGGCGCGTGGACCCCGCGCCGGCCCTCGACCGCGACGCGCTCCACGCGCTCCTGGAGGCCCAGAACTGGCGGCTCTCGTTCTGGAAGACGGCCGGGTACGAGATCAACTACCGGCGGTTTTTCGACATCAACGGGCTCGTCGGGCTGCGGATGGAGGACGAGCACGTGTTCTGGGAGGCCCACCGGCTCCTCGGCGAGCTGCTGGCGCACCCGGCCGTCGAGGGCGTCCGCATCGACCACGTGGACGGGCTGTTCAGCCCGCACGGGTACCTCGACTGGCTCCGCCAGCTGGGCGCGCGGCGCGTGTGGGTGGAGAAGATCCTGGCCCACGGCGAGACGCTCCCCGAGGCCTGGCCGACCGAGGGGACGACGGGCTACGAGTTCATGAACGACGCCGTCCGCGTGCTCCTCCCCCGCGACGGCCGGCTCGCGCTCGAGCGGACGTACCGGCGGGCCGTCCCCGACGCCAGGCCCTACGACCGCGTGGTCTACCGGAGCAAGGTGCTGGTCATGGAGACCATGCTCTCGAGCGAGCTCTTCCGGCTGGCGTACGAGCTCGACCGGATCTCGGAGGCCGACTACCACACGCGCGACTTCACGCTCGAGGCGCTCCGCGAGGCGCTCGCCGAGGTCGTCGCCGCGCTCGACCGCTACCGGACGTACGTGCCCCACGACCTGGACGAGGCCCGCGTCGTGATCGGCGAGGCCGTCTACCGCGCGAAGGGGCGGAACCCGGCGACGGAGTCCTCGGCCTACGACTTCATTGCGCGCGTCGTCGTCGGCGACGTCCGCGAGGATCTCTCAGAGGCACAGCGGGTGTGGGTCGGGCGGTTCCAGCAGTACACGGCGCCGGTCGCCGCGAAGGGCGTCGAGGACACGGCGTTCTACCGGCACCTCCCGCTCGTCGCGCTCAACGAGGTCGGCGGCGAGCCCGACCAGTATTCGGTGACGCGGCAGGCGTTCCACGCCCATGCCCGGTACCGCGCGCTCCGCTACCCCCGCGCGCTCGTGGCCCTCTCGACGCACGACCACAAGCGCGGGGCCGACACGCGGATGCGGCTGGCGGCGCTCGCCGAGGCGCCCGACGTCTGGGCCGAGGCCGTCGCGGCCCTGGCCGAAGTGGGCGAGCGGCACGCCGGCGCGCACGGGCCCTCGCCGGGCGACGCCTACCTGTTTTATCAGACGCTCGCCGCGCTCTGGGCGTCCCCGCCCTCCGCGCCCGGCGCCGACGCCCACCGCGCCGGCCTGACCGACCGGCTCCGGCCGTACATGGAGAAGGCCGCCCGCGAGGCCAAGCTGAAGACGAGCTGGATCAACCCGGACGAGGCGTACGAGACGGACCTCGAGGCGTTCGTCCGCGGCGTCCTGGCCGACCCCGGCCTCGCGCCCGCCCTCGACCCGCTGGCCGAGACGCTCGACCGGCTCGGGTTCCTCAACACGCTCTCGCAGACCGCGCTCCACCTTACGACGCCGGGCGTGCCGGACGTGTACCAGGGGGCCGAGCTGTTCGACCTCTCGCTCGTCGACCCCGACAACCGCCGGCCGGTCGACTGGGCGCTCCGCCAGCGGCTCCTGAGCGACCTCGGTCCGCTCTCGGACGACCCGGCCCCCGACGCCGTCCGCCAGCTCGTCGAGGAGCGGCGGGCCGAGGCCAAGTTCTACCTCGTCGCCCGGCTCCTCCGGCTCCGCGGGCGGCACCCGGCGCTGGTCTCGGGCGACTACCACGCGCTCGACGTGGACGGCCCGGGCGAGCGGTTCTGGATCGCCTATACGCGCGAGACGGAGGACGAGGCGCTCGTCGTGCTCGTCTCCCGGTTCCCCGGCGCCGAGGACCGCGCCGCGACCGTGCCGCTCCCGGAGCGCCTCGTCGGCGGGGCCTGGGCCGACGCCCTCAGCGGGGCCGAGGTGCCGGGCGGGGCCGGGATCGAGACCGACCGTCTCCCGCTCCCCGTCGCCGTCTTGGTGCGCTCGTAGCATCTCGGGTCAGGCTCCGCCGCAGCGTTGGGAGCGCGACGCCAGCGCGGTGTATTGGTGCGGGAGGCGCGCCCGGCACGGGCCGGGCATGGGCTCGGACGAACTCGCCCCGCCGCGACGATGACCCGCTCCCGCAGAGGCCGGCACCTCGACCACAAGTACCCGCTCGTCCGCTACCGGTTTGACCGGGTCGGGTGGCTCCGGCTTCAGGCGGCGCAGCGCCTCGACCTCGCCCACCGGCGGACGGTCGCCCTCGTCTCGGACGGGGCGGAGGGCGTGCGGACGGCAGCGGCCCGCTGGCGGCGCGCGGGGGCCGATGCGCTGGCGGCGGTCCGGCGCGTCCCGGCGTCGGTCGCCCGCCTGGACGGTGCGGGGGACGGGGCCGCCCCCGAGCTTGGCGTCCCGTTCTCGCCTACCCCAGCGCCGCACGAGGCCCGCTGACGGTAGCGGACGGCGCGGCCGCCAGCGGTGGAGAGGCGGATCAGCGCCCGGCCCTATCGGTCGGAGACGTGTCCTCCGGTCCGGTGAGATGCCGTGTCGGAGAGGAAGGCACGTCCCACCGTCCTCTCAGACCATGCCCCGTCTCAGCGCCGAAGGCCAGAACGTCTTCTCCCTCAGCGGCACCCGCGAGGGGTCCGTCCAGACCCGCTACGACGTCGAGGCCGGCCTCGAGTACGGGGCCCAGATCAAGGGTTGCCACGGCCTCCGGGTGTCCGCCGGCGGGAACGCCTTTGCCCGTGCGAGGGGGCGGGCCTCGCGCGGGCTGGCGGTGCTCGAGGCCGAGGCGCGAGCGAACCTGGGAGCGGGGGCAGAGATCGACGTCCGCCTGTCCCCCAACGTCCTCGACGGGTTCGGCCTCACGGCCGTCGTCCAGGCGTACGCCGAGGCCGCCATCGCCGCCCGGCTCGACGTCGGGCTCCGCACCGAGACGCTTGTGGAGCGGGCCG
The DNA here is from genome assembly GCA_964504495.1 of uncultured Rhodothermales bacterium. GTDB lineage: Bacteria > Bacteroidota > Rhodothermia > Rhodothermales > Rubricoccaceae > Rubrivirga. The sequence goes on along the minus strand of CAZDFV010000008.1, from coordinate 5,524 downwards.
AGGAGCAGATCGGGCCCGGCGTGGGCGCGGAGCTGTTCGCAGCGCTCGCGCGACGGCTGACGGTGAACGCCGGGGTCTGGGGGAAGGCCAGCTTTGCCGCCTCGGCCTCGGCGCACCTCCTGGCCCGCGGGCGGCTCTTTGGCGAGGACGCCGGGTTCGAGATCGGCCTGGGGGCCGGGGCCGCCGTCAAGGCCGGCGCCGGGTTCGAGTTCTACGGGCGCGTCGGGTTCGACGACCAGTTGGGCGAGTTTTTCGACGAGGCGGCCGGGCTCCTCGCCGACGCCTTCGTCGACGCCGTCGCGGACGCGCTCGGAGCGGACGGCGACCGCCCCGCCCTTGGCGCCCTCGGCGTCGTCACGCGGATCGCGCTCCGCACGGGGTTCGAGCTCGGGCACGAGGTGGCCCGGGGCGACGCCTCGCCGGCCGACCTCGCCGACCGGCTCACGCGCCTGACGTCCGCCGAGCTCCAACGCTACGTGCTCGCCGTCGTGCTGGAGGCCGGGACCGAGGCGCTGGCGGAGGCGTCCGACGACCCCGCCGCGCGGGAGCTGGCGGAGCAGACGGCCCGCGCCGCCAGCCCGCCGGACGACCCCGACGCCCTGTTCCGCGCGCTCCTCGACGTCGCCGCCGAGGCGGACCCGGAGGCCGCGGACGCGCTCGCCCTCACGTGGTGCGCGCTCGTCGCCGCCAGCGGGGACCGATCGGTGGAGCTGCCCGACGCCCCGGCGCCGGTCTTCGACCGCGTCCGCGACGTCCTTCCTGGGTCGGTCCCCCGGCTCTCGCGGGAGACGGCCCTCCTGTACCTCGGTGCCGCCGGGGCCGTCGAGGTCCTCCGCCGCCACCGGCCGGACGACGCGGCCGTCCTCGACCGCGCTGCCGAAGCCCTCGGCGGCGACTCCGACAGCGCCCTCGACGCCGTCGGGCTCGTCCTCCGCCTCGCGTCCGACCCGGGGGGCACGGCCACCGAGGAGCTGTACCCGTCCCTCAGCCGGTTCCTCGCCGACGAGATCGAGGCGCTCCTGGCCGACGACCTGCTCGGCCGCGTCCGGCGCGGGCTGGACTCAGACGACCCCCGGCGGATCTACCTCGACGAGGTGGTCGAGCCGGCGCTCCGGGCCGTCCCCCGCGTGCTCCTCGTCCGGCTCGACGCGCTCGTGGCCGGGACGGCGCCGGCCGAGGCCGAGCGCGAGCTCCGGGGCCTCCTCGGCGTCCTGGCCTACCGCCTCGTCGCCGGCAACGTGGTCGTGCTGAGCCAGGTGCTCCTCGACCACGTCCTCGACGAGACGCACGCCGGCTTCCTCGCACTCCAGCGCGAGATCGAGCGGGGGCGGCTGGACCGGCTCTACACCGCGGGGTGGCGGGCCCTCCCCCCCGCGGTGACGGAGACGCTCCCGGCCCCGCCCGCCCGCGAGGCCGTCCGCCAGCTCGCCGCCGACCTCGCCGCGGCCGGCGCCGAGGCCGCGGGCCCGCAGATCTGGACCCGCCGGCGCCGCGAGGAGATCCACGAGGCCACGCGCGCCCTCCTCTACTCCTTCAGCTTCCACGACGTCGAGGACCTGGAGGCCCACGCCGGCCGGTTGGCGGACTGCCGGTTCATCCCCGACGTCGAGGGGCTGGAGGGGATGCAGAGGACGATGGCCGGGATCGTCAACGACGAGGTGGACCTCATCCTCCGAGAGGTCGTGCCGGCGTGGGTCCGGTTCTACGCGGCCGTGGCGGCGGAGGGACTCGAGGCGTTCGTGGAGGCCGCCAGGCGGGCGGTCGAGGAGGCCCTAGAGATCCTCCGCCGGGAGGAGCGGCGGCTGGAGACGCTCCGGACGGAGGCCGAGCGGGCGCGGCGCGAGCTGGAGCGGGCGCGGCGCGACGCCGAGCGGCTGCTGAGGGAGCTCGATGACCTGTTCGACGACCTCGTCGACGACGTCGTCGACGCCGTCCGGCGGGCGGCGGCCCGGCGAGTCCCCGACCTCCGACCGGCGCAGGGCGTGTTCGACCGCTTTTTCGACCGGAAGGCCAAAGGGCCGCTCCGCCGGCTGGCGGGCCGCGTCAGCACGCGCGATCTCGACGTGGCCGGGCTCGTCCGGCGGAGCGTGGACCGGGGGCAGGACCCGGTCGCGGCCGTGCGGAGCCGCCTCCGCACCCGGGTCCGGGGGTGGGCCCGGGACCTCGGCGTGCCCCTCCCGCTCCGCATCAAGGTCCTCCGCCGGTCGTACACGCTCCTCAAGGCGGACCCGCTCGTGGACCGCGTGGTGGACGCCCTCCTGCCGGCCACCGCGCAGCGCTCGATCCGCTCGCTGGCGACGGCCCGGAAGCGCGAGGTCCGGCTCGACAATGCGCTCAGCGGCGCGCGTCGGCGCGTGGGGACCCTGGAGCGGAGGGTCCAGACGCTCGCGCAGGAGACGGCCGACCTCTACGTCACAGGCCCCCGCGGGCAGCTCAGCATCGAGATCGAGTCGCCCGGAGGCACCGCAGAGGGCGAGGCCGTCCGCGGCCCGACGGTCCCCGTGCACGTCGTGGTCCGCGGCGGGCGGCGGTCGTTCGTCGGCTCCCCGCTGGGGCGGCCCGCGCTCGGCCGGCGCGTCGAGGTCCTCATCAACGGCACCGTCGTGCGCGTCGACCCGGACCTCTGGCAGTACGACGGCCGGAGGCGGAGGCTCGTGCTTGAGACCGCGATCCCCGCCGCCCAGGCCCGGACGGTCCCCGGCCTGAACGTGCTCGAGGTCCGCGCGACGGACGGGAGGCCCGGCCGCCCACGCCGGGCGAGCGCCCAGGTCGTCTTTCTGGTCCAGTCGCCGCGGGTCACCGTAGGCCGGGTGGGCCGGCTGCGAGACGGTCGGAGACGCCGGCGAGACCTCCTGCGGCGGCGTTGAGGGGCAACGGCGGCGCTAGCGGGGAACGCCGGGCGTGCGCGGGCGCGTACGGACTCTCCCCTCCACGCCCGCCCATGCTCGACGCCGTCACCCACGCCCTCAGCCGCGTCGAGGGCGCCCTCGACAAAGCCAAGCTCACCGCCAAGTGGAAGACCGGCTGGTGGGAGTGCTTGACCGTCGACCCGTACGTCGGCTACGGGCGCGTCGGGGGGGGCGGGCCCGACGCCTTCCGCCTCCACGGCCGCGTCCTCGACGACAAGCGGACGGACCGCGAGGCCGACCTGAGCCGGCTCGACAGCGTGCTCCTCACGCTCCGCCGGTTCGAGAGCGACGAGATCCCCGGCGCCCGCGTCCGCCTGGAGGACGGGAGCGTGACGCGCGAGGCCGAGACCGACGACGACGGCTACTTCTGGTTCGAGTTCGCCCCCGACCCCGCGCCCGACCCCGACGAGCCGTGGCACGACGTAGCCCTCACCCTGCTGGCGCCGGTCGACGGCGAGCCCGCGACGGCGACCGGCCGCGTCCGCGTGCCGTCCCCCGGGGCCGAGTTCGCTGTCGTCAGCGACGTGGACGACACGGTCCTGCGGACCGGGGCGACCGACAAGCTCCAGTTTGCCCGGACGGTCCTCCTCAACAACGCGACGACGCGGCGCGTCTTCCCCGGCGTCGGCGCGTTCTACCGCGCGCTCGTGAGCGGGCCGGACGCCGAGGGCTACAACCCCATCTTCTACGTCTCGAGCAGCCCGAACAACCTCCGCCACCAGTTCACGGGCACGTTCCGGCACCGCGGGCTCCCTGACGGCCCGCTGTTCCTGAAGGACTTCGGGATTGACTCGGGCAAGTTCATCAAGAGCGGCCACGCCGGCCACAAGCTGGAGCAGATCAAGACGCTCCTCGACTTCTACCCGCGCCTCCCGTTCGTCCTCGTCGGCGACAGCGGGCAGGAGGACCCCGAGATCTACCAGGAGGCCGTCCGCCGGCACCCCGGCCGGATCCGGGCCGTGTTCGTCCGCGACGTGACGGACCCGAAGCGGGACCGGGAGGTCCACCACATCGCCCGCGACGTCGAGGCCCGGGGCGTGCCCATGCGCTTGGTCGAGTCGACGGACGAGGCTGCGGCGGCGGCCGCCGAGCTCGGGCTCGTGTCCGACGCCGCCGTCGGCGAGGTCCGGGAGGCCGCCGCGGAGGAGGAGGCCGCGGAGGCGGCCGGGGCATAGCCACTGGCGGTCGTCGCCGGCAGGGCGCGGGTCAGGAGACGCCCCCGCGCCGGGCGGAGTAAACTCCCGCCGCCCCGCCCCCGCCCCCATGCGCCTCCCCGCCCTCGCCGCCGTCCTCCTCGTCGCCGCCCAAGCGGACGCCCAGCGGCTCACGACGCCGCTCGCCAGCCCGCACGCCCGCGTCGAGCAGACGGTCGGCGTGACGGACCTCGCCGTGGACTACCACCGGCCGGCCGTGGCCGGGCGCCAGGTGTGGGGCGCGCTCGTCCCCTACGGCGAGGTCTGGCGGTCGGGGGCCAACGAGAACACGGTCTTCGAAGCCTCGACCGACGTGATGGTCGAGGGCGAGCGACTCCCGGCCGGCCGCTACGGGCTCCACACGATCCCCGGCGAGGACACGTGGACCGTCGTCTTCTCGACGGTCTCGGAGGCGTGGGGCTCGTACTCGTACAGCCCCGACGAGGACGCCCTCCGCGTGACGGTCACGCCCCGCGAGGCGCCGATGCGCGAGCGGCTGGCGTACCGGTTCGACGAGCCCGACGAGGGCGAGACCGAGTTGGTCCTGCACTGGGCCGAGCTGGAGGTCCCCGTTCAGATCTCGGTCGACACGCCGGGCGTCGTGCTGGCGCAGATGGAGCGCGAGCTCCGCGGCGTGAGCGGGTTCTACGCCGAGGCGTGGGACCAGGCCGCCGCCTACGCCCTCGACCACGGCCGCCGGCTCGACGAGGCGCTCGCTTGGGCGGACCGCTCGGTCGAGCTCGGCCCGACGTTCGCCAACCAGATGACGAAGGCGGCGGTCCTCGACGCGCTCGGCCGCGAGTCCGAGGCCGACGTCGTCCGCGAGGCGGCCTTCGCTGGGGCGTCGGCGGACGAGGTCCGGGCCTACGCGCGGGCCCGGCGCCGGGCGGGGAAGCCGGCGCAGGCCGAGGCCGTCCTCGCCCGGCTCGGCGAGCGGCCATAGCTGGCGGACGCTCCCGCCAGTGGCCCGGGCGCGTGACGACAACGGGTCGCGCGGAGGGTGTGACGCACGCGTGACACCCCGGCGGCGTACCGTGGTGGCGGCCCCCCCTCGCCCCCGCCGCGATGACCTCGCTCCCCCGCCCCGCAGCGCCCGTCCAGGCCGCCCTCAACGCGCACGACGCAGTCCCGACGTGCCGCCAGTCCGAGCACCTGGCCGACTACTCGTTCCGGTTCGACACGGACGCGGCCTCGCCCCCGCACGCCGTCCCCCGCCCGCGCGCGGGCGAGGCGTGGACGCTGGCCCAGACGCTCCAGGAGGTCCGCCTCCGGCGGGCCGTCGTCGTGGAGACGAGCGGGGGCGTCCGCGTCCGCCACGCGCACCTCCTCGCCGACCTCGACCGGGCCGTCCGCCGGCACGAGCCGGCCGTCCGCCTGTGGCTGGCCCTTGGGGCGCCGGCCCCCGAGGGCGGGTGGGACGAC
>CAZDFV010000007.1:0-31334 GCA_964504495.1 uncultured Rhodothermales bacterium | reverse complement strand
GCACACGGCCGCGCTCGACGCGGGCGCGCTGGCCCCGGGCGCCTACGTCGTCCGAGTCGCGTCGGAGGCCGGCGTCCGCACCGCCCGGCTCACCGTCGCCCGCTAGGCCCGCCCCCAAACCCGCGCGCCCCACTGGCGGGGCGCCGCCCTGACCCAACCTCGACTCTCATGCACGACACGACCCCGCCCCCCGCCCCCCGCCAGCCGTACGAGCGGCCGGACGTGGCCCCGCTCGGGGCCGTCCGAGCTGTGACGGCTGGGCCGGTCCAGGACCCGGACAAGAACCTCGACCAGCTCTTCGGGGGGACCGGCGGGTTCGCCCGCCAGGCCAGCCCCGTCAGCTAGCGGCCCCGCCGGCCGCTGGCGGCCCGACCGACGGCCGGCGTGCGTGGCGCCCCCTCAGTGGGCGTTCTCGTGGACGAACCCCGAGAACAGCGTCATGAGCACGATCTTGAGGTCGAGCCAGAGCGACCAGTTCTGGATGTAGTAGAGGTCGAACTCGATCCGCTTCCGGAGGTCCGTGTCGCCGCGCCAGCCGTGGACCTGGGCCCACCCGGTGATCCCGGCCTTCGCCTTGTGCCGGAGCATGTACCCCGGGATCTCGTGCCGGAACCCGGCGATGAGCGTCGGCCGCTCCGGGCGCGGCCCGACGACGGACATGTCGCCGCAGAGGACGTTCCAGAACTGCGGGAGCTCGTCGAGGCTCGTCCGCCGGAGGAAGGCGCCGACCGTGGTCGCCCGGACCTCTCCGCGCTGCGACCACACGGCGCCGGTGGCGGCCTCGACGTCGACGGGCATCGACCGGAACTTGAGGATCTCGAACGTGTGGCCGTTCAGGCTCATCCGCGTCTGGCGGTAGAGGACCGGGCCCGGGCTCGAGAGCTTGACGGCGGCGGCGATGCCGGCGAGGAGCGGGGCGAGGAGGGCGAGGGCGGCGGCCGAGAACGCGACGTCGGCCGCCCGCTTGACGAGCTGGCGGGCGTCGAACGGGGCCTCGTCGAGGAGGTGGATGACCGGGAGCCCGTCGACGTCCGAGACCCGGCTGTTGAGCAGGAGGTCGAGCCCGAACAGGTCGGGCACGAGGCAGAGGTGGGCCGTCCGCGTGGCGCACGCCTCGGCGACCGCCTCGATCTTGTCGGCGGCCGAGAGGGGGAGGGCGGCGTACACCATGTCCACGTCGTCGTCGAGCCCGTCGAGCACGGCGCCCACGTCGTCGACGCGGCCGAGGACGCGGGGGCGGCCGCGCTGGTCGGGGTAGAGCGGGTCGGGCGGCTCGGCCGCGACGGCGTCCCCCCGGTCGTCCAAGAACCCGACGACCTCGAACCCCATCCACGGGTAGTGCCGGAACGCCCGGGCCAGCCGCTGCCCCGCCTTCCCGGCCCCGACGATGAGCACGCGCCGGACGTTCCGCCCGCGCTCGCGGCCCCGCCGGAGCCCGACGTAGATCGCCAGCCTCAGACCCACGAGGAGCCCCGACGAGAGCGCCCCGAACAGGAGCATGTGGAGCCGCGAGAACTCGAACTCGCGGTAGAAGAACACCGCGCCGACCGAGGCCGCCAGCCCCAGCGCAACGGCCCGGCCCACGGCGTAGACCACGAGCGGGAGCCGCTCGGCCCGCCGCGTCTGGTACAGCCCGGAGAGCAGGAACACCGCGCTCCACACGACGAGGACGGCCGGCAAAAACCGGAGGTAGTCCGCGAGCGGGACCCACTGCGGCGGCGTGAGCACCTCGAACCGGACGACCCACGCGAGCGCCCACGCGAGCGCGATCACCACGAGGTCGGCCCCGAAGAGGAGGCGCTGGAGGAGCAGGCTGCGTTCGCGGAGCATCCGACGGCCCGGCCGGCGACGGGCCGGCGTGTGGGGTTAGAGCGGGCGTCTCAAACGGCGGGGGCGGTGGGGCGTCTCTGGGAGGCCGAATCTACACGGGGCGGGCCGTCGGCCGCGAGCGGGACTGGGGCACTTCGCCCGCTCTACGCCGCGGGCTGGCGGAGCGCGTCGGGGTGCGTCGCCCGGATCAGGGCCCGGGCGAGGGCCCGCGTCGAGTTCACGAACGGGACGCCGCCGCGGTCCGCCTCGGGGACCGCCAGCGGCAGCTCGGTGCACCCGAGGATCACGGCCTCGGCCCCCCCCGCGACGAGCGCGTCGGCGGCGTCGAGGAGGGCGGCCCGGGCGCGCGGGTCGGGCGGGTCGCTCTGGGCCTTGAGCCCCCACGCCCGCCCGTAGATCGCCTCCTGTACGCGCGCTTGGTGCTCCGCGTCGGGGACGACGGCGTCGACGCCCGCGGCCTCCAGCCCGACCTCGTGGATCCGGTGCTCGATCGACGCCGACGTGGCGAGCACGCCCACGCGCCGCGCGTCCGGCGCCACCTCGGCCAGCCGCTCCACGATCGCGTCGACGATGTGGACGAGCCGGAGGTCGCGGCCGTCGGCGAGGACGCCGTCCTCGAGCCGCTCGAAGAGGGCGGGGGCGTGGGCCGTGTTGCACGGGACGCCGGCGACGGCGCACCCGGCGTCGTCGAGCCGTCGGAGCACCTCGAGCATCCCCGGGACCGGGCTCGGCGCCGCGCGGTCCGCCAGCCACGTGGCCCGGTCGGGGACGCGCCCGGGGTACGAGATCAGCGCTACCGGGAGGTGCTCCTGGTCGGCGTGGGCGTCGGTCTCGTCGAAGACGGCGCGGACGAGGTCGAGCCCGGCGTACGGGCCGAGCCCTCCGAGCACGCCGATCGCCCGGCGCTCGTTGGGGGAGGGGGCGTCGCCAGGGGCTGCGGAGTCGGGCACGGGGGGGGGGGACGGGTGAAAAGGACGGCAAGAACTCTGGCGAAGGGGCCGGATCCGGCGTTGGGCCGGCGCGCGCGTTGCCCGCCCGGGGGCCGGCCGGCTATTTTCGCGCGCCTCCCGGTGACCGTCCGGCTGCGGCGCCGACGTACGCCGCGGCCGTCGTCCCGGTCCCCCTGCCCGGTGGTGTAAAGGCAGCACAGCACTCTTTGGAAGTGCTTGTGGAGGTTCGAATCCTCCCCGGGCAACCGTCCACGGCGGTCTCCGGGCCGCCCCCGGCGTCGACCGCACGCCGGCCCTCCTCCGAGCCGCTGGCTCCGAGCCACTGGCGGCCCGCCCCGACGCCTGCATGCCCCCCGCCCCCGCCCTCCCCGTCTCCCTGTTCGCTGGCCGGAGCATCCCAGCGCTCGCGCGGGGGATCGCCGAGGCGTACGGCCAGCCGCTCGGGGCCGTCACGATCCGCAACTTCTCCGACGGCGAGATCTACGTCCGCTACGAGGAGTCGATCCGGGGGACCGACCTGTTCATCATCCAGTCGACGCCGCCGCCGGCCGAGCACTGGCTCGAGCTCATGCTCATGATCGACGCGGCCCGGCGGGCGTCGGCGGCCCGGATCACGGCCGTCGTCCCGTACTTCGGGTACGCCCGGCAGGACCGGAAGGACCAGCCGCGCGTCTCGATCGCCGCGCGCATGATCGCCCGGATGCTCGAGCAGGCCGGCGTCGACCGCGTGCTCACGATGGACCTCCACGCGGCCCAGATCCAGGGGTTCTTCGACGTGCCCGTGGACCACCTCTACGGCTCGGCCGTGTTCGAAGAGTTCGTCGACGACGGCGGGCTGGGCCGGTCGTTCCGCGAGAACCTCGTCGTCGTGGCCCCCGACGTGGGCGCCTCGAAGGTGGCCCGGGCTTACGCCAAGCGGCTCGGCGCCGACCTCGCCCTGATCGACAAGCGGCGGCCGGAGGCGAACGTGGCCGAGGTCATGAACGTGATCGGCGACGTCGACGGGCGGGACTGCCTCATCATCGACGACATGTGCGACACGGCTGGGACGCTCACGTCCGGCGCCCAGGCCCTCGTGGACGCCGGGGCCCTCCACGTCCAGGCGTTCTGCACGCACGCCCTCCTCTCGGGCCCGGCCGTCGAGCGGATCGAGGCCAGCCCCCTGAGCCGCGTGATCGTGACCGACTCGGTCCCGCTCCAGCAGACGTCCGACAAGATCGAGGTCATCTCCGTGGCCCCGCTCTTCGCCGAGTCGATCCACCGGATCGGGACCGACGAGTCCATCTCGACGCTCTTCGTCGATTAATCCCGGTACGGGCCACCGGATGCGGGGTACGCTACCCGCTTCCGGGCTGGCGGGCCGTGCCGACGCGCCCCCGTACCTCGTACCCGGTACCCCCTGTACCTGCAAGAGCTATGCAAGCGATCACCCTCGACCCGCAGCCGCGGGAGACCGGCAAGAAGGCCACGAAGGCCGTCCGCCGCGCCGGGCTCGTCCCGTGCGTCCTCTACGGCTCCCACACCGAGCCCGTCCACTTCGCCGTGGAGGCCCTCCAGCTCCGCCCGCTCGTCTACACGACGGAGACCTACCGCGTCGAGCTGGCGGTCGGCGGGGACCAGCACGACGCGATCGTGAAGGAGGTCGTGTTCCACCCCGTCACCGACGAGCCGGTCCACGCCGACTTCCTGGCGCTCACGGCCGGCGAGGCGCTGACGATGACGATCCCGGTCCGCCTCGAGGGCACGCCGGTCGGCGTCAAGGGCGGGGGCGTGCTCTCGCAGCCGCTCCAGGAGCTCGAGATCCGCGCGCTCCCGAAGGACATCCCGGGCCACGTCTCGATCGACGTCGCCGGGCTCGCGGTGGGCGACTCGATCCACGTCCGCGAGATCGGGTTCGGCGACGCCATCGAGATCATGACCGACGTCGACCGGACCGTCGCCGTCGTGAGCGCCCCGCGCGCGCTCGTCGAGGACACCGAAGACGAGGCCGTCACGGACCTGCTCGGTGGCGAGGCCATCGAGGGCGAGGCCCCCGAGGGCGAGGGCGAGGCCGGCGCCCCCGACGCCGACGCCGAGTAGCCCCGAGACCCGTGAAGACCAGTCCCCCTCCTGAACAGGAGGGGACAGGGGTGGTCGATCAGCCGAAGCGCCGTGCTCGCCTGACTGGCGGGGCCGCTCCGCCAGTCGGACGGACCTCGCTCGGGCTCGGCACCGCGCTCGCCCCAACCCAACCCCTTCCAGAAACGTCCCCTGGACTGCGGGGCCGCTACGTTCTCGATGGTTCGGACCAACCAACGGACGGACAGACCGAGTCATCCCCGCGCAGGCGCCGGTAAGGGGAGGCTTTCACATGGCCGTGCCTCTGTGCCCTCTCCTGAGTCATCCCCGCGGAGGCGGGGATCCAGAGTGGCGAGCGCCAGCGTGCCCCCAGCGCCCTGGATTCCCGCCTCCGCGGGAATGACGGTACGTGGGTGTGTCGGCAGTACAGAACGCAGCAGTCCCGCCCTGTCCAGGGGGAGGGCTCTGTAGGCCGTCTCGCCGATGTCCTGGCTCTCCCGCCTGTTCGGCTCCGACGCCCGCCAGCCCACCGTGGACGTGTCCTGCCTCGTCGTCGGGCTGGGCAACCCGGGGCCGGACTACGAGGACACCCGCCACAACGCCGGCTTCCTAGCTGTCGACCGGCTCTCCGAGGCGACGGGCATTTCGCTGGGCGGCGAGGCGGCCCAGTCGCGCATCGGTGAGGGGACGTGGCGGGGGCAGGGGCTCGCCCTTGCCGAGCCGCTCACGTTCATGAACCGGAGCGGCCCGGCCGTAGCCGCGCTCCTCCGGCGCTACCGCCTGGAGCCGGCCCGGATGCTCCTCGTCTACGACGACCTCGCCCTCCCGGTCGGGCGGATCCGCCTCCGTGGGAAAGGCTCGGCCGGCGGCCACAACGGTGTGCGGAGCGTGATCGAGACGCTGGGCTCCACCGAGTTTCCCCGATTGCGAATCGGCGTGGGAGATAGCTTCCCGCCCGGCGGCCAGGTCGACCACGTCCTGTCCCCCTTCGCCGGCGACGAGCGCGCGGCGCTCGACGCGGCCCTCGACGCCGCCGCCGAGGCGGCCCTCACGTTCGCTCGAGACGGCCTCGAGACGGCGATGAACCGGCACAACGGGCGCTAGCCGCCCGGCCCCGGGCCGTCCCGCGGCCGACCATCACCCACACCCGTTTTTATGGACCCGAACCTGCTCGCCCTGCTCGTCCCGCTCGCCGGGGTGCTCGCGCTGGGCTACGCCTTTTTCCGGACCCGCTGGGTCAACGCGCAGCCGGTCGGGACGGACCGGATGGCCGAGATCGCCAAGGACATCCAGGACGGCGCCGCCGCCTTCCTCCGCCGCGAGTACCGCGTGCTCGCCGTGTTCGTCCTCGTCGTGGCCGTGCTCCTGCTCGTCGCCAACCTCAGCCGGGTCGACTCGTCGCCGCTCATCGCCCTCTCGTTCGTGGTCGGCGCGTTGTGCTCCGGGCTGGCGGGCTTTTTCGGGATGCGCGTCGCGACCAAGGCGAATGTGCGGACGACGAACGCCGCGCGGACCTCGCTCGGCGAGGCGCTCAACGTGGCGTTCTCGGGCGGGCTCGTCATGGGCCTCTCCGTCGTCGGGCTCGGGCTCCTCGGGCTGGGCGGCCTGTTCGTGGTTTACACCGGTCTGTTCGATGGGCCTGACGGCGTCCTCGACTCGGTCGAGGCCACGCGCGTGCTGAACGTGCTCGCCGGGTTCTCGCTTGGGGCCTCCTCGATTGCCCTCTTCGCGCGCGTCGGCGGCGGGATCTACACGAAGGCGGCCGACGTCGGCGCCGACCTCGCCGGCAAGGTCTACGAGGGCATCCCCGAGGACGACCCGCGCAACCCGGCGACGATCGCCGACAACGTGGGCGACAACGTGGGCGACGTGGCCGGCATGGGCGCCGACCTCTTCGAGAGCTACGTCGGCTCGATTGTCGGGGCGATGGTGCTCGGGACGGCCTTCGCCACGGCCCTCGTCGACGCCGACGGGATCGCCCTCGGCGCCGTCCTCCTCCCGCTCGTCCTGGCCGCCGCCGGGATCGTCGTCTCGATCCTCGGGTCGTTCTTCGTCAAGGTGAAGGAGGGCGGCAACCCGCAGCGGGCCCTCAACATCGGCGAGTTCGGGGCGGCCGGCGTCATGGCCGTCCTCGCGGCGGTCATCATCCTGTGGATGCTCCCGGCCGAGTTCAGCGCGACGACGCCCATCGTCGGCGCGTTCAACTACACGGCCTGGGGCGTCGTCTTCGCCGTCTGGATCGGGCTGGCGGCCGGCACGGCGATCGGGCTCATCACCGAGTTCTACACCGCGACCCACACGTCGCCCGTCACCGGGATCGCCCGCCAGTCGGTCACGGGCGCGGCCACCAACATCATCGCCGGGCTCGGCGTGGGGATGTACTCGACGGGCCTCCCGACGATCGTCCTGGCCGCCGCCATCATCGGGGCGTTTACGTTTGCCGGGCTCTACGGGATCGCGATCGCCGCGCTCGGGATGCTCTCGGTGACGGGCATCCAGCTCGCCGTCGACGCCTACGGGCCGATCTCGGACAACGCCGGCGGCATCGCCGAGATGGCCGAGCTGCCCCCGGAGGTGAGGGAGCGGACCGACCTCCTCGACGCCGTCGGGAACACGACGGCCGCGATTGGGAAGGGGTTTGCAATTGGCTCGGCCGCGCTCACGGCGCTCGCCCTGTTCGCCGCCTTTATGCAGCAGGCGCGGATCGACGAGATCAACGTCGCCAACCCGACGATCCTCGCCGGCGTCCTCCTCGGGGGGATGCTCCCGTTCGTGTTCTCGGCGATGGCGATGAACGCCGTCGGCCGGGCCGCGGGCGACATGATCAAGGAGGTCGGCCGGCAGTTCAACGAGATCCCCGGGCTCAGGGAGGGGACGGCCAAGGCCGACCACGCCCGGTGCGTCGACATCTCGACGCAGGCGGCCATCCGCGAGATGGTCCTCCCCGGCACGCTCGCCGTCCTCGTGCCCGTCGCGATTGGGTTCTACGACAAGAACATGCTCGGCGGGCTCCTCGTCGGCGTGACGGTCACGGGCGTGCTCATGGCGATCTTCCAGTCGAACGCCGGCGGCGCGTGGGACAACGCCAAAAAGCGGATCGAGGGCGGCGTCGAGTTCGACGGCGTGAAGTACGGGAAGGGCTCGGACGTCCACAAGGCGGCCGTCGTCGGCGACACCGTGGGCGACCCGCTCAAGGACACGTCGGGCCCGAGCCTGAACATCCTCGTCAAGCTGATCTCGGTCGTCGCCCTCGTCATCGCCCCGCTCATCGCCGGCGACGCGATCATCGACGACGCCGACGTGCTCCAGATCGAGGACACGACGCTCGCCCCGGCCCCGGCCGTCATCAGCCCGCTCGACGACGGCCAGCCGCTCGTCCCGGAGGCCCTCGACGCCGAGCCCGACGCGGACGACTTCTAAGCGCCCCGGCCTCGCCCCGCTGGCGGCGACCTCCGCCAGTCCGGCGCCCGGCTCCCGACGTAGGGGCCGGGCGCCTCCGTTTGGAGACGCCGTTTTCACGGCGGGCCGGGAGCGCTTCCGCCCGGGGGCGCGTACGGCGCACGGTATCTTTGGCCCCCTTGCCCCTCCCGCGCCCCGCGCTCTCTCATGGCCCGCGTCGAAGTCGTCATGCCCAAGATGGGCGAGTCTGTCATGGAGGGCACGGTCCTCGAGTGGAAGAAAGCCGTTGGGGACACGATTGAGCAGGACGAGACGCTCCTCGAGATCTCGACCGACAAGGTCGACTCCGAAGTCCCGAGCCCGGAGGCCGGGCGGATCGCGGAGATCCTCGTTGAGGAGAACGACACGGTCGAGGTCGGGACGCCGATCGCCGTGATCGAGACGGACGTGAACGCCGAGGTCGGCGGCGGGTCCGACGGGGCGCCGCCGCAGGCGGACGAGGGCCCGGTCGAGACGGCGGCCGAGCCGCTCAACGAGGTCGAGCCGGTCGGGGACGACCCGCAGCCCGAGCCTGAGGCCAAGCCCGCCGCCCCGACCATCCGCCCGGCTGGCGACGGCGGCGAGGCTGGCGGGGACGAGGCCGGCGGTGACGGAGCCGCTGGCGGCGGCGCCCGGACCGAAGTGGTCATGCCCAAGATGGGCGAGTCTGTCATGGAGGGCACGGTCCTCGAGTGGAAAAAGGCCATCGGCGACGAGGTTGAGCAGGACGAGACGCTCTTGGAGATCTCGACCGACAAGGTCGACTCCGAGGTTCCCAGCCCCGAGGCCGGGACGCTCCTCGAGATCCTCGTCGAGGAGGGCGAGACGGTCGAGGTTGGCACGCCCATCGCCGTGATCGGCTCAGGCGAGGCCGCACCCGCCGGTGCTCCCGCCCCGTCGCCCGGGACCTCCGCCAGCGGGGACGGCGCGCAGGGCGGGGCGCCCGCACCGTACGAGAAGAGCTACAGCGCCGAGAGCCCCACGGCAGACGCGGCTCCAGCCGTCCAGGAGGCGCGCGGGGCCGAGGCCGCCGCCGCGGCGACGGCCGGCGACGGGGGGCCGATCCCCCGTCGCGACGACGCCGGAAACTTCTACTCCCCCCTCGTCCGCTCGATCGCCGAGGCCGAGGGGATCTCGCTCGCCGAGCTCCAGCAGATCGAGGGGACCGGCTCCGAGGGCCGCGTCTCCAAGGCCGACGTCATGGCCTTCCTCGACCAGCGCGGGGAGGCACCGGCGCAGCCCGCCGAGACGCCCGAGCCGAAGAGCTACAGCGCCCAGAGCCTGGCGCCCGAGACGAGCGCGGCCCAGCCCGTTGCCCCGTCGCGCCCCGCCGCCCGGCAGTCGGCTCCGGCTGGCGGTGCGCCCCGGACGCGCGCCGAGGCGGCCGAGGCCTCCGCCAGCGCGGCCGGCGACCGCGTCGAGACGATCCAGATGGACCGGATGCGCCAGCTCATCGCCGAGCACATGCGCCGGTCGAAGGACACGAGCGCCCACGTCACGAGCTTTGCCGAGATCGACGTGACGGGGCTCGTCAAGCACCGCGAGGCGCACAAGGCCGCCTTCCAGGCCCGTGAGGGGACGAAGCTGACCTTCACCCCCTACTTTATCGAGGGGGCCATCGAGCCGCTCCGCGACCACCCCCTCCTCAACTCGTCGGTCGACGGCACGCAGATCCTCGTCAAGAAGGACTACCACATCGGGATCGCCGTGGCGGTCGGGAAGAAGGGGCTGCTCGTGCCGGTCGTCCGCAACGCGGGGCAGCAGAACCTGACCGGCCTCGCCCACACCGTCGCCGACCTCGCGGAGCGGGCGCGGTCGAAGAAGCTCCAGCCGGACGAGCTCCAGGGCGGCACGTTCACGATCACGAACGTGGGCAGCCTCGGCTCGCTCATGGGCACGCCCATCATCAACCAGCCGCAGTCGGCGATCCTCTCGCCCGGGGCCATCACCAAGCGCCCGGTCGTGGTCGAGGTGGACGGCGAGGACGTCATCGCCATCCGCCACATGATGTACGTCTCGCTGAGCTACGACCACCGGATCATCGACGGGGCGATGGCCGCGAGCTTCCTCGCCGCCTACCGCCGCCAGCTCGAGGCCATCGGACCGGACTCGGCGCTCCTCTAGGTCGGCAGGGTCGCTACGTTCTCGGCGCTGCTTCAGATTGACGAGCAGGCAAAACAAGTCAGTCCCCCCGCGGGAATCCAGAACACGTGCGGCACGGTGCTCGTCCGTCCTAGATTCCCGCCTGCGCGGGAATGACGACCGTAGTTGTACGGCCGGATCAGGACGTAGCAGCTCCGCCGGGCCGGAGGGCGCACCGGCGCGCTGGCCGCTGGCGCCGTCCGCCAGCGGGGCAGTTGCCCGGGCAGCGGCGGCGGTCTAGATTGGGGGCGATAGCCGTTATCCCGCCGCCCCGGCGTTGACTGTGGCCGACCCGCCCCTCCGCCTGTCCGTCGCCCAGCTCCAGGACCGCCTCGACGGGTTCGTGGGCGAGTACCTCAAGGAGAAGAGCGAGGCCACAAAGGGGACGTACCGCCGGGCCCTCAACGAGTTCGAGCGGTACCACGGCGCGCGCGCGGCCCGGCCGTCGAGCCGGTTCCGGTTTGTCGAGAAGGATGTCGAGGCGTACAAGGCGTACCTCATGGAGGAGCGCGAGCTCAGCCAGGTCTCGGTGAGCACCTACCTCACGGCGCTCCGGCGGCTCTGCGACTACCTCGTCGCGCGCGGCGAGATCGGGGAGAACCCGGCGCGCGGCGTGAAGGGGAACCGCCGGCCGGGCTCGCACAGCCGGGCCGTCCTCCGGACCGACGAGATCGAGCGGCTGTTCGAGGCCGTCCCCTCGGGCACCGCGATCGGCCGGCGCGACCGGGCCGTCGTCGCGCTCATGGTGTACGGGGGCCTGAGCGAGATCGAGCTCGTCCGCGCCGACGTCGGCGACCTCGACCGGACGCTGATGGGGGCGTTCCTCCGCGTCCAGGGGAAGGGGCGGACGTCGAAGGACGAGTCCGTCCCGCTCGACCCGCCGGCCCTCGAGCCGCTCGACGCCTACCTCGCCGCCCGCCCCGACGCCGCGCCGGGCGCCCCGCTCCTCGTCAGCCACGGGCACCGGAGCGACGGGACGCGCCTCAACACGCGGTCGCTCCGGGGCCGCGTAAACCGGCACCTCCGCGAGGCCGGCGTCAAGCGGCGCGGCGTGAGCCCGCACAGCCTGACCCACACGGCCGCCCTCATCTGGCTGAACTCGGGGATGCCGGTCGAGGAGGTCCGCCGGCGGATGCGGCACGGGACGCTCGAGACGACGATGATCTCGTTCAAGAAGCAGGGCCTCCTCAAGCCCCGTGACGACGAGGGCTGAGCGGGCGCCCGGCGGCCCCGCCAGTCGGTCGTCGCGCGTCGCTCCACGGCTGCTCTGGGTGGACTGTACGGCCGGCGCGCTCGTCGGCGCGGCGGTCCTCGCGCTCAGCGGCCCGCTCAGCGACCTCTATGGCCTGCCACGCGGCGTGCTGCTCTTCACCGGAGTCGCCAACCTGCTCTACGCCGCCTATTCGTTCTCGCTCGCCGTCCGCGCCCGGCGGCCGATGTGGCGCGTCAAGCTGTTGGTGGCCGCCAACGGGGCATGGGTGCCGGTGTGCCTCGGGCTGGCGGTGGCCTTGTGGGGACGGGCTACACCGTTCGGGATGGCCCACCTCATCGGCGAGGCGGCGTTCGTCGGCGGGCTGGCGGCGCTCGAGTGGCGTTGGAGGCACCGCCTCCTCGTCGCAGCCTGACCGCCGGCCTCAGTCGCGGGGGAACCAGACGGTCTCGCCCTCGCGGTCGATGTAGCCCAGCTCCTCGCCGACGTACACGGCCGCCAGCCCGCCGGCGAAGTCCTCGACGGCGTCGAACTCGGGCTCGCGGAGGAGCGTCCCGTCGGGTCGAATGAACGTCCACAGCCCGTCGATCTGGACGGCGGCGCGGCCGTCGCGGAAGGCGCGGGCCTCCTGGAAGCGGGGTTCGATGGCGCGCTGGCCGCCCTCGTCGACGTACTCCCACAGGTTCTCGGTGCGGACGGGGGCGAGCCCCTCGGCGAAGTCACCGGCCGAGATGAACGTGGTGCTCCCCATCGGCCGGGCGTCGGCGGCGTCGATGTAGAACCACCGCTGGCCCTGCCGGACGGCGGCCCGGCCGCCAGAGAAGTCCCGGGCGTCCTCGTAGGCGGCGGGGACGACCTCGGCGCCGGTCGCGTCGATGAAGCCGTAGAGGTCGTCGTCCTCGAACCGGGCGCGGCCGTCGCGGAGGTCGTGGAGGTCGTCCCACTGCGGCTCGACGACGAGCGTGCCGGAGGGGTCCATCAGCCCGTACCGCCACCCCGTCGTCTTGACGCGGGCGTGGCCCTCCGAGAAGTCGCGGGCGCTGTTCAGGCCCGGGTTGACCACGTAGCGGCCCTCCAGATCCACGAACCCGTAGCGGCCGTCGACGCGGACGCGGGCGAGGCCGCCGCGCGGGGCCCACGCCTCGTCGGCGGGGACGGAGAAGGCGACGGCGCCGTCGGCGTCGTAGAAGTCCCAGACGTTCCGGCCGTCCCAGCGGCGGGCCGGCACGAGCCCCTCGGCGCCGGGCTCGGTCTCGTTGTAGTCGTCGAGCGAGACGACGACGCGGCCGGTCTCGTCGATCAGGACGTGGTCGCCGTTTTGGACGGCGGGGAACAGCCGGCGGCTGTCGTCGACCTCGGCCGTACCGGGCTCAGCGCCGGAGAGCGCGTCGCACCCCGCGAGGGCGGCGGCGAGGAACAGGAGGAGGGCGAGGCGAGGCATGGGATCGGAAGGAAGAGGGTGGGGGGCGGCGGGCGGCTGGCGGCGCGCGTCGCCAGCGGGGCGCTAGCGCGTGGGCTCCCAGACGAAGTCGCCGGCCGCGTCCACGTAGCCGATCTTGGGGTCGTCGTCGCTCCCCATCGTCACCTGGGCGAGCCCGCCGCGGAACGGCCGGGCGTCGGAGAAGAGCGGGCTCGTCGTCACGATCCCGTCCTCGCGGCGGACGTACGTCCACCGGCGGTTAAAGCGGACGGCGGCGAACCCCTCGGAGAAGGGGCCGGCCTCGGCCAGATCCGGCCGGACCAGGAAGCCGCCCTGCGGGTCGATGAAGCCGGTCCGGCCGTCGACCTGGACGCGGGCGTAGCCCTCCGTAAAGGGCGCGGCGGCCTCGAACGTCGAGTTGAGGGCGACGGCGCCCGCGCGGTCGACGTACTTCCACACGTCGGACCCGGCCTCGCGGACCGGCGCCAGCCCGGCCTCGGCGAACGGCCCGGCCTCGGCGAACGTCCCGCCGACGGTGACGGCGCCGGACGCATTGATGTAGCCCCACCCGCTAGCGGTCTGGACCGGCGCGAGCCCGTCCACGAACGGCCCGGCCGCGACGAACTGCGGCTCGACGGCCTCCGTCCCGCCCTCGTCGACGTAGCCCCAGAGCACGCCGCGGCGGACGGCGGCGCGGCCCTCCGAGAACGGCTCGGCCGCGTCGTAGCCCGGCTCCACGACGAGCGCCCCGTCGGCGTCGACGTAGCCCCAGCCCTCAGCCGTGCGGACCGGCGCGAGCGGGCCCGTAAAGCGCCCGGCCACCTCGAACTGCGGCGAGATCGCGAGCGACCCGTCCGGACGGGCGTAGCCCCACGCGGCCCCCTGGCGGACGGCGGCGAGCCCGCCCCACACCTCGTCGGCAAAGTCGTAGGTCGGCGGCGCGACGAGGCGGCCCTCGACGTCGATAAAGCCCCACAGGCTGTCGACGCGGATGGGGAAGCCCTCGACGTCCTGGGTGACGGGGCCGCCGCCGTCGCCACCGAGCGTGTCGCAGGCGGCGAGGGCGAGGGGGGCGAGAAGGAGCAGAAGCAGGCGGCGCATGGCTAGCGGACGACGGTGACGGAGGCGGTGCGGGCGTCGCGCCCGGCCTCCAGGCGGAGGAAGTAGACGCCGGCGGCCAGCCCGGCGGTGTCGAGCGGGACGGCGCGCGGCCCGGCGGTGCCCGGCCCCTCCCACACCCGGCGGACCTCGCGGCCCCGGACGTCGAGTAGGCGGACCGTGGCCGGCCCGGACGCGGCGAGCGTGAACGAGACGAGGGCGCGGCCGGCGACCGGGTTCGGCGCAACGGAGAGGTCGAGCGGCGCGGCCTCCGGCGCCGCGCTGGCGGACGTCGCGGACGCGGCGACGAGCCCGGCCAGCGGCGCGAAGCCGCCGCCGAGGACGCCGGCCGTCGCCTCGGCCTCCATCCCGAACCAGTCGGAAAGGACGCTCGCATAGACGCGCCGGAAGTCGACGGAGAGGGGGAGCGCGCTCCGGTTCTCGTCGAGCGCGTCGAGGGCCGGCCCGGAGCCCTCGCCATAGAGGCCGCCCCCGACGCCGGACCCGAACACGAACAGCGGGGACGCCTCCGCGTGGTCGGTCCCGGCCGAGCCGTTCTCGCTCGCCGTCCGGCCGAACTCGGAGAACGTCATCGTGAGGACGCGGTCGGCCTCGGCGCCCAGGTCGGTGTAGAAGGCCGAGACGGACTCGGCGATCTGGCGGAGCAGGCCCGGCTGGCGGTTGAGTTGGTTCGAGTGCGTGTCGAACCCGCCGATCGAGACGGCGTAGATCCGCGACCCCAGCCCGCCCTTGACGAGCCGGGCTACGGCGGCGAGGGACTGCGCCAGCCCGCCGTCGGGGTAGGGTGCCTCGGCGTCGTTCGCGCCGGCCTGCGAGGCGTCATAGACGGCGTCGCGGTAGCGGAGGCCCGAGTTGTAGACGTTGCGGACGAAGGCGAGCTCGTCGCCCGCGAGCGTGGCCGGCACGTCGGCCTCGTCGTAGAACTGGCCCGTCTGGGCGAGCCGCGCGAACTGGCCGGCGTTCGAGAAGCTCATCCCGAGGGCCCCGCCCGACCCGCGGACGAGGAGTGACGAGGCCCCGCCGATCCGGACTGCGACCGGATAGGGGAGCGGCTCCTGGACGTGCCCGGGGAAGGTCTCGTCTACCCAGCGGCCGGTCCAGCCGTCCGGGCGGGCCCCGCCGGCGTCGGCGCCCGAGGCCCAGATGTCGGTCGAGCGGAAGTGGGACCGGCTGTGGTCGGGGTACCCGGCCGAGTGGACCACGGCGAGGTCGCCCTCGCGCCACATCCCCTCCAGCGACGCCATCGCCCCATTCAGGCCGTAGTCGTCGCTCAGGCGGAGGAGCGAGCCCCGGCTCTGAGCGATCGTCGGGCGGCGGCGGTAGTAGGCGTCGCTCGTGTACGGGACGACCGTGTTGAGCCCGTCGTTGCCGCCCCCGAGCTGGATGATGACGAGGACCCGGTCGGTCTCGGCCCGCCCGAGCTCCCCGAGGAGCGGCGTGTGCGACGACGCGCGGACGGTCCGGGCGGAGGCCCCGCTCCCCAGGAGGAAGGCGCCCGCGGCGGCCGTCGTGGCCCCGGTCAGGAAGTCGCGCCGGGTCCAGGCGGCGTGGTCGCGGTCGTGGTCGCGCCCGAAGTCGAGGGAGATGGCCCGGCACGGCCGGGTGGCGTGGTCGCACATGGCGCTAGACGAGCTGGTACTCGGGCAGGTTGACGAGCGCCGAGAGGAGCAGCCGGAGCCGCTGGCGGGCCACGGACTCAGCGGAGAGCACGATCTCGGTCCAGAAGGCCCGCCGCTCCTTGCGCGTGAAGGACTCGGGCGCCCCGTCGAGCAGCACGCGCTCCGCCAGCTCGTCGATGGCAGCGGTCGAGAGGGGGACGGCGAGCATGTGCGCGGCGAGGTCGGCTGCGATCCGGTACGGGCCGCGCGTGTCCGAAATCTGCCCGACGAGCGGGAGCGGGTCGTACGCGTCGAAGGCCCCGCCCCCGAAGAGGGCGTCGTCGCACACCCCGCGGCGCTCGGGGACCGTCCCCGTCGTCACCCAGGCCCGGTACTCGAGCACGTCGTCGTAGCCGGGCCAGCCCTCGACGCTCGGCGGGTCGAGGACCTCCTGCCCCAGCGACTGGCTGACCGTGCGGAACTGCTCCAGGACGGCGCCGGACGGCGAGATGCCCAGCTCACGCCCTAGCCCGACGAGCAGCTCCATCGGGCTCTTGAGCCGGGCGCCGACGACGGCGTCGCTGTAGAAGTGGGCGCTCGTCAAGAGCGCCTGGAGCCCCGTCGCCACGTCGAAGTCCGACTGGCGGAGCCTGTCCGCTAGCGCGCCGACGACGCCGGCGTTCGGGACGGGGTGGACGAACCAGGCGTACAGCTTGCCGGCCAGAAAGTGCGCGGCGGCCTCGGCCCGCTCCGAGAAGATCAGGTCCACGACGTCGTCGGCGTCCCAGGCGCCGGTCCGGCCGAGGACCGTCTTCTGGCCGGCGTCGTGGCGGGCGGCCTGGAACTCACCCCGAATCCGGCCCTCGTCCACGACCCAGCCGGTGAGCGCCCGCGCCGCCTCGCGGACGTCGGACTCCGTGTAGTTGCGCGCGCCGTCCGGCCCGTTGATCCCGAGCGAGAACAGCTCGAAGATCTCGCGGGCGTAGTTCTCGTTGACCTCGCCCGCCCGGTTCGTGTCGTTGTCGAGAAAGCGGAGCATGGCCGGCCGCTTCCCGATCCCCTGTACGAGGGACGCGAACGGCCCGACCGCCCGCTCGCGCAGGAACGTGAGGTAGTCGACGGCGAAGGCGGCGTGGTAGTAGGTCGAGTGCCGCGTCGCGAAGTGGTCGTGCCAGAAGAGCGTCATCTTCTCGCGGAGGCCGCCCTCGGCCATCTCGGCGTACCACGCCCGCTGCCACTCGTAAAGCCGCTGCGTGTTCGTGCCGCCGTTGTCCGTCGTCGAGCCGGCCCAGCGCGGGACGTCGGGGAGCGGACGGCGGGCGGCCTCGTCGAGGAGCGCGTCGACGGCGGCTGCGGCGCCCCCCATCTGACCGTTGAGGACGGCCGAGACCACGTCGGCGCGGGAGGCCCCAAAATGCGTCCGGCGGACGAGGTGGGCGGCCTCGGCGGTGCCCCACTCGCCGACGTACGGGGCGAGGTCGGCCGGAGCCGCGGCGTGGGCGAGGGCCGGGGCGGGCACGGTCCGGCGTCGGCGGCGGAGGAAGGCGCGGCGGTCCATGCGGTCGGGGAGAGGCCGGGGGGCCGGGCTACGGGTGTCGCCGGACCGGGGGGCGGCCCGCAACTCCGCGCCGGTCCGTCACCGTCGTGCGTCATGCGGGCGCAGAGACGTCGCGCTGGCGGACGTCGCTAGCGGGGCGACGTGGGCGGCGACAGATCCAAGCCGGCACCTGCGCGTCCGACCGCCATGCCCGACCGCGATGCCGCCCTCCTCGCCCTCCGCCCCGAGATCCCCGCTGCCGACCCTGACGCGGCGGCGTCCGAGGTCGAGGCGTTCCTCCACCGGACGCTCCGGCCGGTCCTCAAGCTCCAGAACGACACGGTCCTCGCCCTCGTCGCGGCCGACCTCGCGAAGCGGGTGCCCGGGTTCGCCGGCTTCGCCCCCGACGACCGCCGCGCCCGGCTGGCGGCGACGCTGAAGAAGGACTCGCGGCTCAAGCGCGTGCTGCTCGGCGTCGTCCTCGGCGCGCTCACGGCCGAGGAGCTGGCGTTCGCCCTCGACCACGAGGCCGAGGTCCGGCGGCGCGTCGTCGCGCTCCTGGCCGAGCGCGTCGTCTCCCAGGCGGACGCCGTCGCGGCGCTTGTGGAAGACCAGACCAGGCGCATCGGTTGACGGCGGCCCACGGAGGCCGTATGCTCGGCGCTCGTCTTCGGCCCCGCCGCTCCGTGACCGCCCGCGCTCGAACCTCGCTCGCCGTCGTCGTCTCCGATTTGGAGACGACCAATCGGCCTGCGTTGGACGCGCGCGGGTGGGGACGAGGCGGATAGGCGCAGCCGCGCCTCCGGCCGAAACCCACCCCACACTGCGCGGGGTGGGTTTTTTCGTGCCCAGCCCGCGCGCATCCCCGATCTACGATGATCGACGGACACACGCTCCTCGCGCGGGACTGGCCCACCGGCCCGCTCATCGGCGACGCCCTCGCCCTCGCCCGCACCCTGACCGCCAGCGGCCACGCCGAGGCCGACGCACTCGCCCTCCTCGACCGGATCTGGACCGACCCCGCCTCGGTCACGGCCTCCGAGATCGGCTTCGAGCTGGCGCAGGCCGTCGTCGAGCACCGCCGCCAGCCGGAGCGGCCGGAGGTCCGCGACGCGCCGCTCGACTTTCCCGTGTGGGGGCGCGAGCTGATCGACGCGGGCGCCATCCGCCAGATGCACGACGCGATGCGCCTCCCGGTCGCCGTCGCGGGCGCGCTCATGCCCGACGCGCACATCGGCTACGGCGTGCCGATCGGCGGCGTCGTCGCGCTCGAAGGCGCCGTCGCGCCCTACATGGTCGGCGTGGACATCGCCTGCCGGATGATGCTCTCGGTCTACCCGGCCGAGGACCTCGCTTTCCTGAGCGAACGCCGCGACGCGCTCAAGTGGGCGATGCGGGCCGAGACCCGGTTCGGCATCGGCGCCCGGTTCGCGCCCGGCCGTCGCCGCCAGCACGCCGTCCTCGACGACCCGGACTGGGAGGCCACGCCGCTCCTCCGGTCGCTGAAGGACAAGGCCCACGCCCAGCTCGGCACGTCCGGGACGGGCAACCACTTCGTCGACGCCGGCCGGCTCGACGTCGGCGCCACGGGTGCGGACGCGCTCGGGGTCGAGCCCGGGACGTACTTCGCCGTCCTCACGCACTCCGGCAGCCGCGGCGTGGGCGCCACGATCGCCGACCGCTACTCGAAGCGGGCCCGCCAGGAGACGCCGCTCCCGAAGGACCTCCAGGCGCTCGCCTGGCTCGGCCTCGACACCGAGCTCGGCCAGGAGTACTGGACGTCGATGGAGCTCGCCGGCCGGTTCGCGTCGGCGTGCCACCACACGATCCACGACGCGCTGGCGGCGGCGCTCGGGGCCGAGCCCGTCGCTGCGGTCGAGAACCACCACAACTTCGCTTGGAAGGAGACCCACGAGGTCGACGGCGAGGCGCGCGAGGTCGTCGTCCACCGGAAGGGCGCCACGCCCGCGGGCGCCGGCGTGCTCGGCGTCGTGCCGGGCTCGCAGGGCCACCCGTCGTACGTCGTGCGCGGACTGGGCTCGGCGGCGTCGCTCGCGTCGGCCAGCCACGGCGCTGGCCGCCAGATGGGCCGGAAGCAGGCGGTCCGCACCATCCCGCGCGCGGAGCGCGACGCCTGGCTCGCCGAGCGCGGCGTCGAACTCCTCGGCTCGGGGATGGACGAGGCGCCGCAGGCGTACAAGGACATCGACGAGGTCCTCGCCCTGCAGGCCGACCTCGCCGAGCCCGTCGCGGCCTTCCACCCCGAGGTCGTGCTGATGGCCTCGGACGGCACGTCCGAGGGGTAGCCCCCGGCCCCGCTGGCGGCGCGCGTCGCCAGCGGGGCACGGTGGAGCCTGTGGAGGGGCCTCGGCGTACCCGCCCCGTGCGACGCCCCGACTACGCTCGCCTCGACGCCCTCGACCGCCGCCTCGCCCGCGAGCGGCCCGTCGATCACGCCCGGAACCTCCGGGTTGTGGAGGCCCTGCGACGGGAGGCCGTCGCCCTCGGCGTGTGGCCGCCCACCGACAAGTTGGCCGGCGTCGAGGTGGACGTCCGCCTCGCCCGCGTGCTCAACGGCCTCGGCCGTGTTTGAGGCGCTCCTCGCCCGGCTCGCCCGCGCCCTCGACGCCGCCGGCGTCCCCTACATGATCATCGGTGGGCAGGCCGTCCTCCTCTACGGCGAGCCCCGGCTGACGCAGGACGTTGACGTCACGCTCGGCGTCGCGCCCGACCGGCTGACGGACGTGCTCGGCGTCGTGGAGGCGCTCGGTCTGCGGCCGCTCGTCGAGCCCGAGCCGTTCGTCGCGGAGACGCTCGTCCTACCGTGCGAAGAAGACGAGACCGGCCTCCGCGTGGACCTCGTGTTCTCCCTCCCCGGCTACGAGCGGACGGCCATCGAGCGGGCGAACGCCGTCGAGGTCGGCGGCGCCGAGGTCCGCTTCGCGTCCGTTGAAGACCTCCTGATTCACAAGCTGGTCGCGGGCCGGCCGCGCGACCTGGAGGACGTGCGGGGCGTCCTCCTCCGCCAGCCCGGCGCGGACCTCGGCTACGTCCGTCAGTGGCTCGGCGAGTTCGACGCCGCGCTCGGTCTCGGCGCCGAGGCGGCGCTCGACCGACTGCTCGGCGAGGCCGAGTAGGCCGCTGGCGACGCACGCCGCCAGCGGGGCCGCCCGGTGCGGGGGGATCGCCTACGTGCCGGAGCGGGGTTCACGCCGGCTCGGAACGGTCGAACGTGGGGACGTTCCGGCTCCCCCTCCCCGTGCCCATGCAACCGACCGCCCCGCTCCCGACCAGCATCGAGATCGCGCAGGCCGCCCCGCTCCGCCACATGCGCGAGTACATGGCCGACCTCGGCCTCGAAGAGGACGACGTCGAGTTCTACGGGAAGTACACGCTCAAGCTCCGGCTCGGCCTGCTCGACCGGCTGGCGGACCGCCCCGACGGCCGCCTCGTCCTCGTCACCGCCATGACGCCGACGCCGGCGGGCGAGGGCAAGACGCTCACGACCGTCGGGCTGGGGCAGGCGCTCGGCCGGCTCGGCAAGCGCGGGATGATCGCGCTCCGCGAGCCCTCGCTCGGGCCGGTCTTCGGGATCAAGGGCGGCGCGGCCGGCGGCGGCTACGCCCAGGTCCTCCCGATGGAGCGGATCAACCTCCACTTCAACGGCGACCTCCACGCGATCGGCGCGGCCCACAACCTGCTCGCGGCGATGCTGGACGCACACCTCCACCACGGGAACGCGCTCGGCCTCGACGTCCGCCAGCCGCTGTGGGGGCGGGCCGTCGACATGAACGACCGGGCGCTCCGGCACACGGTCGTCGGGCTCGGGGGGAGGGCCAACGGCGTCCCGCGCGAGTCGGGGTTCGTGATCACGGCGGCCTCTGAGGTCATGGCGATCCTCGCCCTCGCCTCGTCGCGGGCCGACCTCAAGCGGCGGCTCGGCGAGATCATCGTCGGGGCGCGCCGCGACGGGAGCGTCGTAACCGCGGCCGACCTCGACGCGCACGGGGCGATGGCCGTCCTCCTCAACGAGGCCGTCATGCCGAACCTCGTCCAGACGATGGAGCACACGCCGGCGCTCGTCCACGCCGGCCCGTTCGCCAACATCGCGCACGGGACGAGCAGCGTGCTCGCCGCCCGCCTCGCCCGCAAGCTGGCGGACTACGTGGTCACCGAGGCCGGCTTCGGGGCCGACCTCGGCGCCGAGAAGTTCTTCCACATCGTCAACCGCGCGGCCGACCTGTGGCCGTCGGTCGTCGTCGTGGTCGCGACGTGCCGGGCCGTCAGCTACCACGGCGGCGCGGCGCTCGACCGGCTCGACGAGGAGGACATGGAGGCGTTCGAGCGCGGGCTGGGGAACCTGGAGGCCCACGTCCGCACGATGCAGCGGTTCGGGAGCCCGGTCGTCGTCGCCGTCAACCGCTTCCCGTTCGATACGCCGGGGCAGCTGGCGGCGCTGGCGGCGCGGTGCAGGGCGCTCGGCGTGCCGTGCGTGCCGCACGAGGCGTTCGCCCGCGGCGGGGAAGGGACCGTCGACCTCGCCGAGACGGTTGTCGCCCTCGCAGACGAGACGCCCGATCCGACCCCGCGCTTTCTCTACGCCCTCGACGCCTCGCCGGAGGACAAGGTCCGCGCGGTCGCGGCCGAGGTCTACGGCGCCGACGACGTCTACATCGACCCCCGCGCGCAGAAGACGCTCGACCGGCTCGTCGCGCTCGGCTTCGGCGACCTCCCCGTCTGCATCGCCAAGACGCAGTCGTCGCTCTCGGACGACGCCCGCGCCCGCGGCGTGCCCGAGGGCTGGACGCTGACGGTCACGGACGTCCACCTCGCGGCCGGCGCGGGCTTCCTCGTCGTCGTGTGCGGCAACATGATGCGGATGCCCGGCCTCGGCGCCGTCCCCGCGGCCGTCCACATGGACGTGGACGCCGACGGGGTGATCTCCGGCCTGTTCTGACCCGGCTGGCGGAGCGCACCGCCAGCGGGACTCCTGGCCCGTGCCTTCTGGTGGGCTTTGCTGTCGGTTGCCGTGAACTCTTGCCTTCTGCCGCATTCCCCCTGGGATCGCCGCGCTCACGTCGAGCGACTTAGCTTCTTCAGGGTAAACATTGATGCAGATGGCTGACGCGCCCCTCATCGCCGACATCAAAACGGAGTCCGACACGTGGACGGTCGAGCGACTCGTGGAAGGGGTGACGTCAGGGACGTTTCGCATCCCGTTCCTTCAGCGGGATCTTGCGTGGAAGAGTGACGACGTCATTGCGCTCTTCGACAGCGTGTACCGAGGTTACCCTATTGGGTCCCTCCTGCTCCGCGGTGCGGGGGCTGAGGCCGCTACGGTCGAACTCGGACCCCTCACGATCAACGCGGGGGAGACCGAGAACGCATTGTGGGTCGTCGACGGACAGCAGCGGTTGGTGTCGCTCGCTGCCAGCCTCGCGCGGCGTTCTCCCATTCCTACTACTCCAGAGGACCCTTACGTCGTCTACTTCGACCCACGGGAGCGGACCTTCCGACCGCCCTCCGCTCGAGGTGGTGTTCCGAGCGTGTGGGTACCGCTCCCAGAACTAGCGGACAGCGCTCAACTCGGAGAGTGGATTATCACGTGGGACCACTTCGGAGACGTCGACCTCCGCCGGACCGTGTTTGACGCGGGGAGACGGCTCAGGGAGTACAAGGTGCCGCTCTACATCGTAAGGACCGACGACCTCGAGGTGCTCAAGACGGTCTTCCTGCGAACGAACAACTACGGCAAGTCTCTGGATTGGCCCGAGGTGTACCATGCCATGTTCGGGGAGGAGGGCGAAGACCCTTCGACGCCCGCTCAACTGGCGAGTACTCTCGCCGGGCTCGGCATGGGACGGCCGAATGAGAACCTCCTGCTCCAGTGCGTCCTAGCGTGTCAGGGATTGGACGTAACACAGCCTCTCAGCACTTACATAGATAGCCACGCCGCTGAGCTCCGGCACGGCGTCGCAGACGCCGAGCCTGCCGTCCGGCGCGCGCTCGCGTTTCTCCGCGACAGGTGCGCGATGCCCCACCTAGCCCTCGTCCCTCGTCCCACGCCCGCGCTCATCATCCTGTCCGCCTTCCTGAGGACGCATCCGTCGCCGAACCCACGGACGCAGCAACTTCTAGCGCGATGGGTCTGGCGGATGAGCTTCGGGTTTGACATGGACCAGCGGACGCTCCTGCGGAATGGGATCGCCGCGGCGGGCGAGAAGGACCAGGAAAGGGCGGTCGGTCAACTCCTCGACCTCCACCCGCGGGAAGCGCCGGAGTACACGGCCCCCGATGCGTATAGCAGCACCGCAGCCGACAGCCGTCTTGCCATGCTTGGCCTCGTATCGCTGGGCCCGCGGGACCTCAAGACTCACCGGCCCCTCGACGTAGCCGCGCTCATCGAGAGGGCCGAGTCCAACCCGTTCCCGCGGATTTGGCGGCGACGGGGCAACCCACTAGCGGACCGCGCAGTCGCGCCTGGAGACGAGATGGTCCTCGACCGGCTCCTCGCGCTCGCGAAGTCGGCAGAGACCGTAGTCCTCCGCTCTCACGCGATCGACGACGAGGGGCGGACGGCGCTCCTCGTCCGCGACCCCAACACGTTCCTCCGCCGGCGGCGCCGACGAATCGAAGTGGCTGTTCGCGGTCTCGGCGCTCGGCTAGCGGCGTGGGGGCACAACGACCGGCCGTCCATCGGTGCGCTTATCGAGCGCGTATCGTGAGGACGTTCGAGGTCCTGCTCGGCGACGTGACGGTCGGCTACCTCGTTGACGACGGAGACGGGCGGACGGCGTTCCGTATGGACCGCTCGTACCTGGACCGGCCGCACCGCCCCGTGCTCGGGCAGGAGTTCGAAGACGACCTCCTCGGGACGTTCGAGGGCGAGGCGGGCCGGCTCCCGACCTTCTTCGCTAACCTCGTCCCCGAGGGTCCCGTGCGTGACCTGCTCGTCCGGTCGACGGGCGTCCCTATCCGAGATGACCTCGGCCTGCTCAGCGCGGTGGGGACCGACCTGCCCGGCGCTGTCGTCATCCGGCCCTCCGAGGCGCGACCGGCGTTCCGCTTCTCCGCACCGGAGGACATTCCGCGAGGGCCGAGCCCGGACGACCCAGCGGGCGGGCCGCTCCGCCTCCGGTTCTCGATCGCGGGGGTCCAGATGAAGTTCTCCGTCCTCCGCGAGAGCGAGAAGGTCGTCCTCCCCGTCGGTGACACGTACGGCGAGTGGATTCTCAAGCTCGACTCCACCTCGTTCCCGCAGCTTGTGGAGAACGAGTACGCGACGATGGAGTGGGCGCGGGCAGCAGGGTTCGACGTTCCGCAGTGCGAGATCGTCCACGCGCACGAGCTTCCGGACGCGATCCGCCGGCTAGACCCACCTGACCGCCCGGCTTTCCTGATCGAGAGGTACGATCGCAGTGCGGAGGGGCGAGTCCACCAAGAGGACATGGCTCAAGTTCTCGGCCTCTATCCGGAGTGCAAGTACGGTCAGCAGGAACAGGTGGGGTGCCCCCGGTTGAGCTACACGCAACTCCTGTCTGTCTTAAGGGGAGTGAGTAGAGAGGACTATGTGGAGGCGTTGCGCCGCCTCGTCCTGATGGTCGCGACCGGGAACGACGACGCCCACTTAAAGAACTGGTCGCTCGTATATCCCGATGGCATTCGGCCGAGGCTGTCCCCCCTCTACGACCAAGTGGCGATTGCGGCGTGGCGCGACGCGACGATGCGTTGGGCGCTCGTGTGGAACGGTGACCGCAACGTGGCGAAGCGTACGGGGACGACTGTCTTCTCGAAGGTGGCGGGCCGAATTGGAGAGTCCGTCTCGGAGGCGGACGACATCGTGCGAGACACCCTGGAGCGAATTGTGAGCGCGTGGCCGGAGGTAGTGGAACTCTACCCCCCAACCCATGCCGAGGCGATCCGCCGGTACTGGCGCTCCGTCAGTGTGCTCCGCCCCCTTCAGCCGAGGCTCACGTAGTCCCGCGCCGCCAGCGGGGCTAGAGGGCGAGGTCGTTCGTCCAGTACGCCTCTGGCCCCGGCGTCTCCTCGATCAGGCCGCGCCGCGCCATCCACGCCTCGAGCTGGCGGTAGTAGTCGGCGCTCATCGAGAAGTCGTGGGTGAAGGCCGGGACCGTCGCGTCGTAGATCGCGCGTGTGAGGGCGTCCCCGTCCGAGCCGGTCCGCTCGAAGTAGACGGCGCGGGCGGCCTCCGGCTCCTGCTTCACGGCGTCGACGCCGCGGCGGAGGACGCGGACGAGCGCCGCGAACGTCTCGCGCTGCTCCGCCAGCTTGTTCGGGTGCGTGATGAGGACGAGCTGGCAGAAGTCGGGCACGCCCCAGTCCTTCAGGGCGAAGTGCCGGACGTCGAGCCCGCGGTGCCGGGCCTCGACGACCTCGAAGTTGTGGAACACGAGCGTCGCCACGTCCGCCTTGTCCTCGGCGAGGGCGTCGGTGTGGTAGAACGAGTTGTTGACGCGCTCGAACCCGTCCTCGGTGCCGGTCGGCCCGCCGTCGGCCTCGATCATGGTCGCCACGATCGCCGGGCCGCCGGGACCGGGAGCGCCGGGGTACTGGACGCGGCAGCCGGCCATGTCGCGTGGGCGCTCGATCTCAGCCTTCGCCATGACGCCGCCGTTCGTGTGGAGGAACCGGGCGAACCCGACGCACGGCCGGCCCTCGGCCCGGTCCTCGACGAGGTGGAGCGGCTCGGTCACGGCCACGTCCATCTCGCCCTTCTCGATGGCCTCGACGGCGTCGAGGTGTTGTTCCGGCTCGATCAGCTCGACCTCCAAGCCGGCGTCGGCGAACCAGCCGCGTTCTTGGGCGAGGAGGAGGGGGACGTGGTCCGGGTTGAGGAACCACTCGAGGCCAAGGCGGAGCGTCGTCATGAAACTTCCAGAAGGTGAGGGGATCTGGAAGCCGGACGCGCCGCGCTGGCGGCGGCCGCCAGCAAGTCCGGAAGCTCTCCCTACGCCGGTACTGGCCGGTTCAGGTTCGGAGGGACTCTCTCAGCCGCGGCCTCGCATGGAGGGCGGCACCCCTGGCTTCCGCCTGCAAGGTAGCGCTGGCGGCGGCCGTCGCCCCCCGCCTCCGCGGGGGCAGGCAGCGGGGCGGGACGGCCGCGGCCTCCTCACCTCGTCATCCTGAGCCTGCGAAGGAGCGCAACGCCGGCGATCCGCCGGTACCGGCACAGGTGGGCTCGGAGGTCCGAGTCGAGATCCTTCGCGTTCGCTCAGGATGACGAATACGGGAGCCAACCGACGTACGCGGCATCCCACGCGCCTTACGCCCCGGGCGCGTTGTAGTAGAACCGCTCGTGGACGACCCGGCCGTCCCGCCACTGCTGGACGGCGACCTCCTCGAGCGTCATCCGGCCGCCCTCTTTGAACGTGGCGTCCGTCGCGCTCTCGGCGAACACGACGCCCGAGCCCGGGGCCGTCTCGTGCGCCGCGAGCGCCCGGATCTCGCCGCCGTGGAGGGTCTCGACGTCCGACAGGAACTCGCGGATGCGGCCCTTCTGCGTCTCGCGCCCGTGGAACGTCTCGCCGGTCGCTTCGACAATCGTCACGTCGTCGGCGTAGTAGGTGTCCACGGCGTCGAAGATGTCCGGGCCAGCCGCTTTCTGCTGGAGGTCCGTGGCCTGTTCGAGAAGAGTCATGGGTCTGGGGGATGGTGACGTCTCTCCAGCGTAGGACCCGGCGCGGTCACCCCTCCGTCATTGGTGCAAGACATGAGCTTTGTTCGACCTGCCCTCCTCGGCCTCGCCCTGCTGGCGACGCTCGCCGCCTGCGACGACCGGGCCGACGCCGTCCGCGCGTCGGTCTCCGTCGCCGAGGCCATGTCGGGCGACACCGTCGGGTACGCCCGGGCCACGACCGTCCGCCCGTTCGTCTTCCCCGAGGACCACGGGCCCCACCCGGACTTCAAGGCCGAGTGGTGGTACGTGACCGGCAACCTCCGCGCGACGGACGGGACGGACCGCCGGTTCGGCGTCCAGTTCACCGTCTTCCGCTCAGCCCTCGCGCCGGACTCGGTCGGCGC
Source organism: uncultured Rhodothermales bacterium (assembly GCA_964504495.1). Taxonomy (GTDB): domain Bacteria; phylum Bacteroidota; class Rhodothermia; order Rhodothermales; family Rubricoccaceae; genus Rubrivirga. The sequence goes on along the minus strand of CAZDFV010000007.1, from coordinate 3,991 downwards.
CCGCAGTTCCGCCTGGGCCACGCGCCAGCTCCACATGGCCCACATCGCGATCGGCGACGTCGCGGCCGGCCGGTTCTACCACGCCGAGACGTTCGACCGGGCCGCCGCCGGGCTGGCGGGCTCGTCCGCCGAGCCGGTCTCCGCGTTCCTCGGGACGGCCCGGCTCGACCAGGCCGGCCCGCTGATGGAGAGCGGCGCCGTCCCACTCCGCCTCCGCGGCGACGCCGAGGGCGCGGCCTTCGACCTCGTCGCCCGGCCGCTCAAGCCGATCGTGCTCCAGGGCGACCGCGGCCTCAGCCAGAAGGGGCCGGGCCCCGGGAACGCGAGCTACTACTACGCCCAGACGCGGATGGCGACGGAGGGGACCATGACGCTCCCCGACGGCGAGGCCGTCCCGGTCGAGGGGCTGACGTGGCTCGACCGCGAGTGGTCCACGTCGGCGCTCGCGCCGAATCAGGTCGGGTGGGACTGGTTCGCCCTCCACCTCGACGACGGCCGCGACCTCATGCTCTACCAGCTCCGCCAGCGCGACGGCCGGAAGGACCCGCTCTCGAAGGGCTCGCTCATCACCGCGAGCGGCGAGAAAGTCGGCCTCGACAGCGGGGACTACTCGCTCGAGCCGCTCGCGACGTGGGAGAGCCCGCTCGGCGGCGCGTACCCGGTCCGCTGGCGGCTCCGCGTGCCGAGCGCCGACCTCGACCTCGTCGTCACGGCGGCCCTCGAGGCCCAAGAGCTGGACGCGACCGTCCGCTACTGGGAGGGCGCCGTGGACGTGACGGGGACGGCCACGGGCGTCGGGTTCTTGGAGATGACCGGCTACGGCGACGCCCTCGACGGCTCCGCCCGGCCGACGCCGGACGTCTAGAGCGAATGGCAGGTTGGTACGCGGTACGGGGTACACGGTACGTGGCAGCCCGTCGTGACCTCGGACCGTACCTCGTACCCGGTACCGCGTACCGACCCGAAGGGTGCTCTAGTTCTCCCCGCCTCGCTCGGCGCGCCAGGGCTGGAGGAGGCCGCGGTCGGGCGCGTACGTCACGCCCTCCAGCCCGTCATCGGTTAAGTGAGCGACGGTGACGTAGCGGGCGCTCCCGTCCGACGTCTCGAACGCGACGTGGACGCCGTCCCACCGCGTGTTGACCTCGGCGCGTTGGATCGGCGAGCCGTAGAACGTGCCCTCGATCCCGTCCTCGTCGGCGGCCGTCACGACGAGCGGTTGGAGGGACGGCGCGGCGTCCGGCGTCGGCCGGAGGTCGACCTGCCAGGTGCCGACGAGGTCGGCCGGGGCCTGGGCGCTGGCGGCGGCCGCCAGCAGGAGGGGGAGGAGCACGAGCGTCTTCATCGCCAAAAGGGAGAAAGGGGCCCCCACCACTTAGCAGAGGCCCCCGAATCTATGCCGCGGCTCAGTGGTGTGACGACGACCGGCGCGACGGCATCTCGCGCGGCATGAGCACCCGGTCGATCACGTGGACGATCCCGTTCGAGGCGCGGACGTCGGTCGCCACGAGCGCCGCGTCGTCCACGCGGACGCCGAGCGAGACGGACTGGCCGCCCACCGTCTCGAGCTCGTCGAGCCGACCGATCTGGGCCGCCGTGAACCGACCGGGGACGACGTGGTAGGTCAGGATGGCCGTGAGCTGGTCGCGGTTCTCGGGGCGGAGGAGGTCGCGGAGCGTGTCCTCGCCGAGCCGGCCGAACGCGGCGTCGGTCGGGGCGAAGACGGTGAACGGCCCGTCGCCCTGGAGCGTCTCGACGAGCCCGGCGGCTTGGACGGCGGCGACGAGCGTTTCGAGGTCGTCGTTCGAGGACGCGAGCTCGACGATGTCCTGGTGCTGGGCCGAGGCCGCGAGCGGGACCAGGAGGAGGGCGGGGAGGAGTGTGCGGAGGCGCATGGCTGGAAGGGAGTGTGAGGGAAGGCCGGAGCGCGTCCGGCTGATCTCCCAACGGCCCCCGCTCCCCATCCCGCCCGGTCTGGGCGACGAGCGGCGGAACGGGACCGCCGAGCGGTGGCTCCACACGACAGACCGACCCACTGGCGGAGGCTGCCGCCAGTCGCTCACGCCCGGACAGGCACACGAACCAGAACATCCCCCTCCCCGCGGCAGGACTGCTACGTTCTCGGCACTGCTTCAGATCGAAGAGCAAACACAACGAGTCGTCCCCGCGAAGGCGGGGATCCAGGGCTCATGCGGCACCGTGCCCGCCCGTTCTGGATTCCCGCCTGCGCGGGAATGACGACACGTATTTGTATAGCCGGACCAGACCACAGCGGCTCTGCCCCTCACGGAAAGGGTCCGGAGCCGGGGGGAGGGCGAAGGGCCGGCGTCCGTCCGGGCTGGCCGCCGCCAGCCGGGCGCCGCTACGCCGTCCCGCCGAGCCGGGCCTCCAGCCCCTTCCAGTAGCGCCGGCTCGCCCGGAGCTCGGTCCCGTCGCGCAGACGGACGCGCGCGTCGCCGGCCGCCGTCAGCCGCACGTCGCGGACCCGGTCGAGGTGGACGACGGCCGAGCGGTGGATCTGGACGAACCGGGCCGGGTCCAGCCGCGCCGCCAGCCCGGAGAGCGTCTCGCGCAGCAGGTGCGTCCGCGGGCCGACGTGGAGCGTCACGTAGTCGCCCGCGGCCTCGACCCAGTCGACGGCCTCCGCGCGGACGACGACGAGCCGGTTCCCCTCGCGCACGAGGAGACGCTCGGCCGGCGCCGCGAGGGGCTCGGCAGCCGCCAGCAGGTGGCGGAGGCGGACGGCCAGACTCTCCGCCTCGCGCTCGCGGTGCGCGCCGGCAAAGGCCCGGGCCCGGTCGAGCGCGCGGGCAAAGCGGCCGTCGTCGTACGGCTTGACGAGGTAGTCCACGGCCGCGGCCTCGAACGCCCGGAGCGCGTGCGCGTCGTAGGCCGTCACGAAGACCGTCGCCGGCATGGCGTCGGCGCCGACGGCCTCGACCACGCCGAACCCGTCGAGGTGCGGCATTTGGACGTCCAAGAAGACGAGGTCCGGTCGGTGCTGGCGGATCGCCTCGACGGCGGCGCGGCCGTCGGCGGCCTCCCACAGCAGCTCCACGTCCTCGACCGGATCGAGGAGGAGCCGGAGCACGTCGCGGGCGGGCGGCTCGTCGTCGGCGATGAGGGCGCGGAGGGGCGGCATCAAGCGGTCCGCAGGGGGAGATCGATCTCGGCGACGGCGCCGCGCCTGTCCGGTCCGGGCCGGAGCGTGAGGCGGGCGTCGCCGTCGTAGAGCGCGTCGAGGCGGGCCCGGAGGTTGGAGAGCCCCACGCCGGTCCCTTGGCTGGCCGTGCCGCCGGGCCCCGGCCCGTCGTCCGCGACGGCGAGGCGGAGGCGGTCGCCCTCGACGCGCGCGCGGACGGTCAAGCTCGCGGCGTCCGAGTGCGAGGCGACGCCGTGCTTGACGGCGTTCTCGGCGAGCGGCTGGAGCGACCACGGCGGCACGAGCGCGTGTCGCGCCCCGTCGTCCACGTCCCAGGTCACCGCCAGCCGACGGCCCACGCGCGCCCGCTCGACGGCGAGGTACTGCTCGACCACGTCGAGCTCACGCGCGAGTGGCACCTCGGCCGCCCGGTCGGACTCGAGGCTGGCCCGGAGGAGGTCGCCGAGCTGGCGGAGGAGCGTGACGGCCCCGTCCCCGTCGCCGGCCCGGACCGTCGCGCCGACGGCGTGGAGCGCGTTGAACAAAAAGTGCGGGCGGACCTGCGCCTTGAGCGCCCGCAGCTCGGCCTCGGCGAGCGCCGCCTGGAGCCGGGCCTCGCGGCCCTCGCGCTCCCGGGCCCGCGCGAGCGCCAGAACCGCCCACGTCGCCGCCACGACGAGCCCGAACGCGACGACGTTGACGTGGAACCGGAGGGCGTAGTGCGTCTGGAACGTCCCCCACGTCCAGTCGCTGGGGAGCCCCGCCAGCCGGAACGCGGCCACGTTCCCGAGCGCGTGGGCCGCCAGCGCCGCGCTGGCGCCGGCCGCGAGCGCGACGGCGATCTGCCACGCC
>CAZDFV010000006.1:0-32243 GCA_964504495.1 uncultured Rhodothermales bacterium | reverse complement strand
CACGCCGCCGGCCGGCGGTGGGTCGAGGTCGGGGAGGGTACGCGAGCCGGCGCTATCCGACCACGACGCCGGCCCACGGGCCGAGCGTCAGGCGCGCGCCGGCCGCCTCGCCCTCGCCCGCGTGCGTCGCCAGCGCGACCGGGGCACCCCGGAACGCCTCGGGCACCTCGACCCCCACGTCGCCGTCGCCAAGATGGAGGACGACGAGCCGGCGGTCGTCGCCGGCCTCGCGCGTGAACGCGAACACGTCGTTCGGCACGCCGTCGAGCGGCGCGTACGACCCTTCGTGGAGCGCCGGCGACCGGCGGCGGACGTCGAGGGCGCGGCGGTAGAAGCTCAGGTGGGAGTCGGGGTCGTCACGCTCCGCGGCCACGTTGACTTCTTCGTGGTTCGGGTGCAAGGGGAGCCAGTAGCTGGAGGGCTCGGCGCCATCCGAAAAGCCGGCGCCGGGCGAGCCGTCCCACGGCATGGGCGTGCGGCAGCCGTCGCGGCTGAGCTCCGGCAGCCCGCTGCGGAAGCCCCACGGGTCCTGCATCTGGCCCTCGGGTACCGACACCTCCGGCATCCCCAGCTCGTCGCCGTAGTAGAGCGTCGGGGCGCCGCGGAGCGTGAGGAGGAGCATCCCCGCGAGGCGGACGGACTCCGGCCCGAGCCGCGTCGCGATCCGCCGCTCGTCGTGGTTGCCGAGGACGTAGTTCGGCCACGCCCCGTCCGGCAGCACGGCCTCCAACTCGTCGACCGACTGGCGGACGCCCTCGGCCGTCCACGGCGCAATCAAAAGACCGAAGTTGAACGGCATGTGGAGCCCGTCGAGCCGGCCGTCGCCCGTCGGCCGGCCGTAGTAGCCCGCCCACCGCTCGAGGTCCTCGTAGTCGTGGATCTCGCCGATCGTCACGCGCTCGGCCTCGCCGTGCCCGTCGACCGTCTCGCGGATGCGGCGGAAGTGGCCGTGCACGTCCTCGTGGGCCATGTCGTGGACGTGCGCCTGCGTGTCGTACTCGCCGAGCGGCTTGTGGAACGCCGTCGGGTTCTCGGCCGGCGGGTTGTCGCGGAGCCCGGGGTCCTTCGCGATCCGGTGCGCCACGTCGATCCGGAACCCGTCGACGCCGCGGTCCATCCAGAACCGGAGCGTGTCCATCATCTCGTCCACAACGGCCGGGTTCCGCCAGTCGAGGTCGGGCTGCTCCTTCAGGAACGAGTGGAGGTAGTACTGGCCGGTCGGCTCGTCGAGCGTCCAGGCCGGGCCGCCAAAGGCGCTCAGCCAGTTGTTCGGGCGCTCCCCGTCCGGTCCGGGCTCGCGCCAGACGTACCAGTCGCGCCGCGGGTTGTCGCGCGACTGTCTAGACTCCTGGAACCAGGCGTGCTGGCTAGAGGAGTGGTTCGGGACGAAGTCGACGATCAGCTTCAGGCCGAGCTCGCGCGCCCGCGCCGCCAGCCGGTCGAAGTCGTCGAGCGTGCCGAAGAGGGGGTCCACGTCGCGGTAGTCGGCCACGTCGTATCCAAAATCGGCCTGGGGCGAGCGGTAGAACGGGCTGAGCCAGACGGCGTCGACGCCGAGCCACGCGAGGTAGTCCAGCCTCTCGGTGATGCCCGGCAGGTCGCCCACGCCGTCGCCGCTGAGGTCGCGGAAGGAGCGGGGGTAGATCTGGTAGACCACGCCGGTCTGCCACCACGGTCGGGACATGCGGGAGAGGGGCAACGAGGAGGGGCGGGCCTATACCGCCGCCCCGCGGTCCGGGGTCCTATCCTGCGGCCGACCTCCCCCGCCCCATGCAACGCCTCTCCGTCGGCCTTCTGATTGCCGCCCTGTTCGGCGCGGGCACGGCCAGCCCCGCGCAGGACGCCCCCCGGCCGAACATCGTCTACGTCATGTCCGACGACCACGCCCTGCGGACAATCGGGGCGTACGGGAGCGGGCTCCACCCGACGCCCAACATCGACCGGCTGGCGGAGGAGGGGGCCGTCTTTACGCGCGCGTTCGTCGGCAACTCGATCTGTGGCCCCAGCCGGGCCGCCATCCTCACCGGCACGCACGGGCACGTCAACGGGGTGACGGGGAACGGGGAGCCGTGGGACAGCACGCAGGCCGTGTTCCCGCGCCTCCTCCAGGGCGCCGGCTACCAGACGGCCCTGTTCGGGAAGTGGCACCTCAACAGCCGACCCGCCGATGAGTTCGACACGTACACGATCCTGACCGGCGCCGGGAAGCAGGGGTTCTACTACAACCCCGAGGTCTACTCGCCCGAGGCCGGCACCCAGACCTGGCGCGGGTACTCGACCGACCTCGTGACCGACCGGGCCCTCCGGTGGCTGGAGGAGGAGCGGGAGGCCGAGCGGCCGTTCCTCCTGCTCGTCCAGTACAAGGCCCCGCACGTCCCGCGGATGCCGCCGCTCCGCCTGCTCGAGCGCTACCTCGACGTCACGGTCCCCGAGCCGCCGACGCTCTACGACGACATGACCACGCGGACGGAGAACGCCCGCCGCGTCAACTTCTTCCTCGACACGTTCCGGCCGCTCCCCCGGTACGGCACGTACGCGCCGCGCGAGGAGAGCATCTACCTCGCCCGGATGACGGACGACGAGCGGCGGGCCTACCACGCCGTCGTCGACCCGCAGAACGAGGACTACTGGCGGATGCGGGCCAACGGCCTCCTGGACACCCCGGAGGCGATGCGGGCCTACGTCTACCAGCGGTTCATCAAGGACTACCTCCGCCTCGTCGACGCGCTCGACGAGAACGTCGGCCGGCTCCTCGACCGGATCGACGCCGACCCGGCCCTCCGCGAGAACACCGTCGTCGTCTACGCCTCCGACCAGGGGTACTTCACCGGCGAGCACGGCTACGCCGAGAAGCGGCTGATGTACGAGGAGGCCATGCGGATGCCGCTCCTCATGCGCTGGCCCGGACACGTCGCGCCGGGCTCCCGGATCGACGCGCTCGTCCAGAACATCGACCTCGCGCCGACCTTTCTGGCGATGGCCGGCGTGCCGGTCCCGGACCGAATGCAGGGCGTCCCGCTCCTCCCCCTGTTCGACGGCGACGCGCCCTCTAGCTGGCGGCGGTCGGTCTACTACCACTACTACGACCACATGCGGCACCGGGTGGCCCGGCACGCCGGCGTCCGGGGCGAGCGGTACAAGCTCGTCCACTTCTATACGGACGACACCTGGGAGTTCTACGACCTCGACGCCGACCCGCTCGAGGTCCGCAACGTGTACGGCGACCCGGCCTACCAGGACGAGGTCGAGGCGATGCGGGCCGAGTACCTCCGGCTCCGCCGCCAGTACGGCGTGCCCCCGGAGCACTTCGTGCCCCCGTTCGGCTAGGGCGGGCCCGTCGAGGTCCCCCGTCGGGACCGCCAGCCGGGCGCGGGGCCCGCGCTGGCGGTCGTCACACGCGAGGCCTCGTGCGGCCGCGTCAGGGCATCAGTTCGAGGACGAGCGGGGTCCGCGCCGGGACCGCCAGCGTCTCACCGTCGAGGCGGACCGTCTCGCCCGTCACGACGTTGCGTCCGGTCGTGTGGCCGAGGATCCGCTCCTGGTACCGGCTCAGGTCGAGGGCGCGCGGCTCGGCGGCGGCGTTGAGCGCGACCATGACGGTGTCGTCCTCGTCCCACCGGAAGTAGACGTAGACGTCGTCCTGGGGGATGAACTGCGTGAGCCGGCCGTGGTGGACCACGTCGGCCGTCTGCCGCCACGTCGCGAGCGCCCGCATAAACTCGAACGCCCGGTTCTCGCGGTCCGTCCGGCCCGCCGCGGTAAAGACGCTCCGCTCGTCGCCGGGCCAGCCGCCCATCATGGGCGTCCGCTTGTAGCCGTCGCCGCCGGCCGCGCGGTCGCCGTCGGGCATCGCCAGCTCCGTCCCGTAGTAGACCTGGGGGATCCCGCGCGTCGTGAGGAGGAACGCGAGGCCCATCTGGAAGGCCCCCTCGTCCTCGCCGACCCGGCTAAAGAAGCGCGGGAGGTCGTGGTTGTCGAGGAACGTGACGAGCAGGTTCGGCTCGGGGTAGACGTGGTCCTGGCTCAGCGTGCTGTAGAGCCGGGCCGGGCCGGCGCCCGAGAACGCGGCCTCGGCCGCGAACGCGAGCGGGAAGTCGGTGACGGACGGGAGGTGCGACTCGTACGGCTCCGGGTGGGCCCGGAACCCGCGCTGCCAGTACGCCTCGTGCGGGACGTTCTCGACCCAGCTCTCGCCAACGATGTTGAAGTCGGGGTAGGCGTCGAGGACGTAGCGGGCCCACCGGGCCATGTACGCCTTGTCGGGGTAGAGGTAGGTGTCCATCCGGATCCCGTCGATCCCGGCGTGCTCGATCCACCAGACCGTGTTCTGCAGGAGGTACTGCACGAGGAGGTCGTTGTCCTGGTCGAGGTCGGGCATCTCGGCCACGAACCACCCGTTCACCAGTTTCTCGTAGTCGTGCTCCGAGGCGTACGGGTCGACCGTCGCCGCGCCGGTGTAGTTCGTCTGCCCGTACCGCTCCCAGCTGTGGACCCAGTCGCTCGCGGGCGGGTCGGCCATCCACCAGTGGCGGTCGCCGACGTGGTTGTGGATCATGTCCATGATCACCTTCATGCCCCGCCCGTGGACGGCGTCGACGAGGGCGAGGAACTCGTCGTTCGAGCCGAACCGGCGGTCCACGCGGTACATGTCGGTCGCGGCGTAGCCGTGGTAGGCCCCGTACTCCGGCGTCATGTCGTTCTCGAAGACCGGGGTGAACCAGATGGCCGTCATGCCGAGGCCGTCGATGTAGTCCAGGTTCTGGAGCACGCCGGCGAAGTCGCCGCCCTGGCGGGCGTTGGGGTTCTGGCGGTCGACGCCCTCGAGCATCCCGGCGACCTCGTCGTTGCCTGGGTCCGCGTTCGCGAAGCGGTCGGGCATCATGAGGTAGATGACGTCCCTAGAGGAGAACCCCTGGGCGTACGAGCCCGGCGTCCGCGTCCGCTGGCGGAGCTCGTAGTCGAGCGTCTGGTCGCCGTCGGGGTGCTCGAGCGTGATCGCGAGCGTGCCCGGCCGGGCCTCGTCGGTCACGGTCATCTCGAGGAACAGGTAGTTCGGGCTCTCGACGGCCACGGTCCGGTCGAGCCGGACGCCGGGGTACGGCGCGAGCGTGGCGCGGGCCCGGCCCACGTCGTCGCCGTAGACGAGGACCTGGAGGTCGGGGTGGTGCATCCCCGCCCACCAGAACGCGGGCTCGACGCGCTCGACGGCGGGCTGCGCGAGCGCGGCCGGCGCAGCCGCCAGCAAGGCAAGGAGGGCGAGAGAACAGAGGCGTTTCATGTAGGCTAGCGGTCTCGTTGAACAGGGGACAGACGCCCTCCGCGGGACGTCTATGACAAGAGTGCGGGTTGGTGTCATCCTGAACGCAGTGAAGGATCTCGATGCCGATGCCCCGAGGCGGATTGACCGGCCCCAATAGACCGAGAGCCCGAGTTGAGATCCTTCGCGTTCGCTCAGGATGACAGAGGAGGCGTACAGCATCTTGACCTTCGCTCTATCGGGTCGGAGGCGTTGCGGACTCGTGCTCGACGGAGACCGCGACGATCTCGTCGCCCACGGCGTCGGGGACGTCCTCGGCGAGGGCGTTTTTCCCGAACCCCCACCGCACCCAGACGGGCACGAGCGCGAGCCCGGCGGCGAGGTACGCGAGTGACGCCCACGTCGAGGCGTCCGGCGCCGGCACGAGGAGCCGGCCGGCGCCGACGAGGACGAGGAAGAGCGAGGCGGCCGTCGTGGCCGTCAGGCCGAGCCGGTTCGCGAGCTGGCGGGGCGAGCGGCCGGGGTCGTCGCCGGCCGCGCGGGCCGTGTCCCGCCAGAACCCGAACGGCCGGACGCGCCGGTAGAACGCGACGCGCGTGGCCTCGTCGGTCGGCGGCGTGACGAACGTGACGCCGACGGCCGCGAGCGTCGAGACGGCCGCCATGACGGCGAGCCGGAGGGCGTCCTCGTCCGGCGCGTCCCCGAGATCGAACCCGAACAGCAGGACGGGCGCGAGGACGAGGCTGGTGGCGATCGCCGCCAGCTCGCTCCACAGGTTGATCCGCTCCCACAGCCACCGGAGGACGAGGACGCTCCCCATCCCGGCGCCGAGGAGGAGCGACGTCGTCCACCCCTCCTGGATGCTCCCCAGGTTCGCCATGATGGCGAGCGCGATCGCGAGGATGAGGAGGTTCGAGAGCCGGGCGACCACGACGAGCTCGCGGCTCGTGGCCTCGCGGCCCCGCAGGTGCTCGGCGTAGAACCGGCCGTAGAGGTCGTTCGACCAGTACCCCGCCCCCCAGTTGAGGTGCGTGTCGAGCGTCGACGCGAGCGCCGCCAGCAGGCCGACGAGCATCAGCCCGCGCGCGCCCGGGGGCAGGTACTCAGCGATCCCGGTCACGAACAGGATCTCGCGCCCGGCGACGAACCCGTCCGCCCCGACGTCGGCCACGCCGAACGGGTAGACGACGAGGAGCCCGACGGCGATGACGAGCCAGATCAGCGACCGCGCGGCGATCTGGGCCCACGCGAACACGACCCCCGCCAGCCGCGCGTCCCGGTCGCTCCGGCACGCCATCGACCGCTGGGCGAGGTAGCCCGTCCCGTCCGAGTTCATCTGGAAAAACCACTGGAGCCCGACGATCGTGAGGAACGGCCCGAGCACGCCCCACGCCGTGTCCGGCGCCGAGAAGCTGAGGAGCTCGCCCGCCCGGCTCGCGCCGTACAGGTCGACCACGCGGTCGGTGAGGCCGCCGAGCCCGCCGGCCGCGTCTACGACGACGTAGGCGTAGATGGCCGTCCCGATCATGGCGAGCCAGAACTGGACCACGTCGGTCGCGATGACGGCCCGGAGCCCGCCGGTCGTCGAGTAGAGGGCCGTGAACCCGAGGATGAGGAGGACCGAGAGGAGGTTGTTGGCCGCCGCGACCTCGGGCGCGAGGCCCGTCGCCGTCGTCCCCAGGACGTCGGCCAGGCCGAGGCCGACGACGACGGCGACGAACGCGCCGTGGAGGGCCGGGAGCCACTCGTGCCACGGCAGGAACACCTCGGCGACCCGCATGGCGGCGACGAGGACGAACGCCATGACCACGCAGTTGATGAGCGTCCCGTAGTAGAGCGCCTTGAGCACGCGGAGCGAGAGGACCCCGCGCCCGCTGTAGCGGACCTCGGTGAGCTGGGCGTCGGTGAGCACGCCCGACCGCCGCCAGCCGACGGCGAACACGAAGGCCATGAGCAGGAACGCGATCCCATAAATCCACAGCCGCCAGAGCAGGAACACCCCGCCCGTCGCGACGAGGCCCATGACGAGGAGCGGGGTGTCGGCGGCGAACTGGGTCGCGGCCATCGAGAACCCGGCCCGCCAGCCGCCGATCGTCTTGCCGGCCAGGAAGTACTCCCCGAGCCCTTCCGACGCCTTCTTCCGCGAGGCCAGCCCGGACCCGACGGCGTAGACGACGAACCCGAGGACGATGAGGAGGTCGAGCATGCGGCGCGGAAACGGTACCGCTAAACCTACGCCGGCTCTCGCCGCCGGGCTGACAAGGGGAGGGTTCCACAATCGACCGCCCTTCTTCCCTACCCGTCATTCCCGCGGGGGCGGGAATCCAGGACGCTGGGGGCCCTCTGGCGCTCGCCACTCTGGATCCCCGGCTCCGCGGGGATGACTCAGGAGAGGGCGCAGAGGCACGGTCATGTGAGGGCCTCCCCTTACCAGCGCCGCCCGGGGGGGCGCCGGTCCGCTGGCGCGGAGCGCTCCCCGGGGTACTTGACGGGCCCTTGACACGCGGCCCGTGCCGTCGTACTGTGACTGTAACCGATTACACCGGCCCCCGCGCCCCCGAGGCGGCGCAGCCGGTCGTCCCCGTCCGCCTCGCCCGTAAGCGCTTCCGACCTCATGGCCGTCACGATGCGCGAAGTCGCTCGGCAGGCCGGCGTCTCCGTCGCGACCGTCTCGCGCGTGTTCAACGCGAGCGGGCCGGTCGGCGAGCGGACGCGCTCACGGGTGCTCCAGACGGCCGGGCGGCTCCGCTACGTCCCCAACGGGACGGCCCGGAGCCTGACGACGAGCACGACCGAGACGGTCGGCGTCCTCCTCCCGAACCTCTACGGCGACTTCTACTCCGAGCTCATCCGCGGCGCCGAGTCGGCCGCCCGGGCGGCCGGGTACCACACGCTGCTCGCGAGCGTCCACGACGGGCCGGACGAGCTCGTCGCCGTGCTCCGCACGCTGGCGGGGCGCGTGGACGGGCTCGCCGTGATGTCGCCGGACATCGACCCCGACGTGCTCCGCGCGAACCTCCCGGCGGGGCTCCCCGTCGTCGTGCTCGGTGGGGCGGCGGACGGGCACGCCTCGGTCGAGATCGACAACGCGGCCGGGGCGGCGGCCATGACCCGCCACCTCGTCGGGCTCGGCCACCGCCGGATCGCCCACGTCGCCGGGCCCGCGGGCAACGCCGACGCCGACGCCCGCAGGGCCGGCTACCGGCAGGCCCTCGCCGAGGCCGGGCTCGAGCGCGACCCGTTGCTCGTCCTCGCGGGCGCCTTTACCGAGGCATCGGGCTACGACGCCGCCGGGGCGTTCCTCGAGCTGGCGGACCGCCCGACGGCGCTCTTCGCCGCCAACGACGCGATGGCGATCGGGGCGCTCCGCGCCTTCCGCGAGGCCGGGCTCGACGTGCCCGGCGACGTCGCCCTCGTCGGGTTCGACGACGTCCCGGTCGCCCGCTACGTCACGCCGGCCCTGACCTCGGTCCACGTCCCCATCGACGAGATGGGGGCGCGGGCGGTCGGGGCCGTCCTCGCCGCCGTCCGCCAGCCGGACGGCCGCGCCACCGTCACGCTCCCCACGCGGCTCGTCGTGCGCGAGTCGTGTGGGGGCTAGCCGCTGTCCCCCCGCCGGGCCCGGCCCGACTCTTCCCCCTTCACCACCCCCGCTCCCATGCAACGCTTCGCTACACTGCTGACCCTGGCGGCCCTCGCCGTCCCGCTCGCGACGGCGCAGCCGTCCCGGGTCAACAACGGCCAGTTCACCGACGCCCTCTGGGCCCGCGACGTCGGCAACGCCACGATCACGCTCGACGGCATGCTGAGCGAGCCGGAGTGGTCGTCGGCCCAGTCGATCGACCTCCAGTGGGGGGAGGACCCGCTCTTCCCCGGCGGCCGGTGGGAGTCGCAGGGCGACAACCCGAACCTCACCGACCCGACTGACCCCGTCGACGCCACGCTCCGCGTGCTCCGGAAGGGGAACGTCCTCTACGTCGCCGTCGAGGTCGACGACAAGTCGATTGGCGGCACACGCGACTTTTTCCAGCACGACGGGATCTTCGTGTCGTTCACCGACCCGCGCCGACGTGAGGCCACCTTCGCCCGGCTCGACACGCTCTCTTACATCGACAACTACGGCAACGGGTCGACGAACTTCGAGTTCATCTACTCGTGGCTCAACTCCGGCGTCGGCTCGATTCCGGCGGGCCAGGACACGGTCGGCATGGCCCCAACGGTCGTGGGCGGCGGCAACCTCGACCGAGGGACCGAGAACGAGCGGATCGACAGCGACGTCCTCGCCGTCTCGTACTCGGTCGATGGGGTCGTCAACGACGACTTCAACGGGAACGCCACCCAGACCGACGACGGCGGGTACATCATGGAGTTCTCGATCGACGTCGGCGAGCTCGGGTTCGACATGACCGACTCGGACGGCGCCTTCTTCCCGATGACGATGGGGGTCTACGACCTCGACTACGCCTTCCCGGGCGACGAGAACCTCCGGTACCGGACGCGGGCGTGGTTCCAGACCCCGTGGGGGAACAACTTCTCGTGGGGCGCGGCCTACGTGGTCGGCCGGCCGGACGTGACGGTCTCGTCGGGGGCGGTCCCGGCCCTCGCCGACCCCGACCTCGTCGTCGGCCGGGCCACCGGCATCACTGTCGACGGCGACTTTACCGAGGACGTTTGGGAGGAGGAGAACAACCCAGCGCTCTCGCTCCAGTTCGGCATGTCGGAGCAGGAGCTCGACGAGATGCCCGGCCCGCTCGGGCCGTACTACACGCATTGGTTCCGGCCCGGCCCGCTCGAAGAGCGGCAGGCGGTTCCCGTCGTGGACCCCTCGACGGGCGACTTCCGGTTCGCCTTCGACGGGAGCACGCTCTACGTCGCGCTCGAGTCCGACGACCAGGCCATCAGTGGGAACACGGTCTCGGAAGGCCGCTACGACGGCTTCCGCCTGACGCTCCGTGACTTCAGCGAGGACCCGCCCCAGGCCACGCGGTACGACGCCCTCCAGTACACGGCCGTCATCGACTCGTCCGGTGCCGTCCGCCTGCTCGAGAACGCGGCCGACAACCCCGGCGTCCAGGCGGCGGCCGCCCTCAAGGGCGGCTCGATCGCCGGCGACCTCTCGGACGTCGACGAGGGGTACCGAATCGAGATGAGCATCGACCTCTCGGAGGTCGGGTACGACCCGCAGACCGGGCTCGTCTGGATGGGCGTCAACTACTTCGACGGGGACGACCTCGACCCGGCTACGAACAGCTACGGCACGCGCGTGTGGTACCTCACCGAGCGCGGCGGTGGGTTCTCCGGCCCGGCCGCGCGAACGTACCTCGACCCGAACCTGATCGTCGCCGGCGAGGACGGACCGGGTGAGATGGACGGCCTCCGCGCCCTCGGGAACGCTCCGAACCCGTTCGATGCCACGACCGCCGTCCGGTACGAGCTCCCGCGCGCGTCCGAGGTGACCGTCGAGGTCTACGACGTGCTCGGGCGCCTCGTCCGCACCGTCGAGGCCGGGCTCCAGCCGGCCGGGCTCCAGACGGCCACGGTCGACGCCGCCGGGCTCAGCGCCGGCGCCTACGTCTACCGCGTGCGGATGGAGGACGGGACGGCCGTGAGCGGCCGGATGCTCGTCGTCCGCTAGAGACGGCCGGCCGCGCGGGGCGCACCCGCCCCGCGCGGTCGGACCTTGTGTGTGTATGATGAGGGGACCGGGAGCGTCTGACCTACGAACCTCCCGGGGCCCCGGCCCGCTGGCGCGAGTGCTCCGCCAGTCCGACAGCCCCCGCCGGTCGCTGCGCCGACGCTGCGCGGTCGGGAGGGGTCCGCATCGACGCTCCGAGCCGTCCGTGACAGCGCGCCGGACGGGCTCCCTGCCCGCCCCGGCCATCGCCTTATGACCGCCGCGACCATGCTCCGCACCGCAACCGCCGCGCTCGCGCTGCTCGCGCTCGGCGCCGCCGCCAGCGCTCAGACGGGGAAGCTCTCCGGCCGCATCACCGACGAGGCCGGCGAGCCGCTCATCGGCGCCACCGTCCTCCTCGTCGGGACCGACCTCGGGGCCGCGACCGACCTCGACGGGTTCTACACCATCCTCCGCATCCCGCCCGACGCCTACACCGTCCGCTACAGCAGCGTCGGGTACCGGACGCAGGTGCTCGAGGGCGTCCGCGTGTCGTCGAACACGACGACCGAGCAGGACGTCGTGCTGGCGGAAGAGACGTTCGAGGGCGAGGAGGTCGTGGTCACGGCCGAGCAGCCGCTCGTGGACGTGACGCAGACGAGCTCGGTCTCGACCGTCAGCCGCGAGGAGATCGCCGCGCTCCCGGTCCAGGAGCTGGCCGACGTCGTGAACCTCCAGGCTGGCGTCGTCGAAGGCCACTTCCGGGGCGGCCGGCTCGGCGAGGTCCAGTACCAGGTCGAGGGCGTGAGCGTCAACAACCCGTACAACAACCAGTCGACGCTCACGCTCGACCGGAGCGTGCTCCAGGAGGTCCAGGTCATCTCCGGGACGTTCGACGCCGAATACGGGCAGGCCCTCTCCGGCGTCGTCAACGCCGTGCTCCGGACCGGCCGTCCCGACGCCTACGAGTTCTCGTTCGAGACGTTCGTCGGCGACTACCTCAGCCCCGGGAACGACTCGACAGTCGCGCGGACGCGGTTCGACCGTGAGGAGGTCGAGGTCCGGGTCCCGCTCATCCCCTACATCGACGACGTCGACCCGCTGGCGCGGCAGAACTACCAGGCGAGCCTGAGCGGGCCGGTCCCGCTCGTGCCCGAGACCACGTTCCTCGTCAACGGCCAGCGGTTCGTGGACAACGGGCTGCTGGCGGGCACGCGCGTGTTCCTCCCGACCGACTCGAGCGACTTCCAGGAGAACGTATTCAACCCGACGGGCGACGGGGCCGTCGTCCCGCTCGAGTTCAACCGGCGGTGGTCGTACCTCGGGAAGGTCTCGAACCGCTCGATCCCCAACGTCCAGCTCGACTACCAAGCCATCGGGAGCTTCGCCAACCGGCGGCCGGCGAACTGGGCCTACCGCTTCAACCCGGACGGGGCGCGGACGCAGGACGAGGTCTCGCTCGTCCACGGGCTCGACGTCCAGCACACGCTCTCGAACACGACGTTCTACGAGCTCGGGCTTCGGCAGAACTACTTCGATTTTCAGGACTTCAAGTACGAGAGCCTGGGGACGGCCCCCGAGGGCGCCGGCACGCAGTACCCGCTCCCCCAAGACTCCCCGTACTTCGTCCCGGGCCAGCCGCAGGGCTCGAACAACTTCCAGAACGGGGCCTTTATCGAGGGCGTGGACCTCACGCGGTTCGTCCAGAAGACGAACGCGTTCGTGGCGAAGGGGGCCGTGACCAGCCAGGTCACGAACGTCCACCTCGTCAAGGGCGGGTTCGAGGTCCAGACCTCGGCCATCGACTTCGGCGTGCCCGGGCGGATCCAGCCGATCACGTTCGACGGGTTCCAGCAGCTCGGCGTCGTCCGCGACACGCTGGGCGCCGAGGTCGTGAGCTACAGCCCGGTCCAGGCGGCCGCGTTCGTCCAGGACCGGATCGAGTGGGGCGACATCCGCGTGCGCGCCGGGCTCCGGCTCGAGTACTTCGACGCCAACGCGACCGTCCCGGGCGACCTCCAGAACCCGGCCGGCACGATCGACGGCGTCGACCCGGTCCCGGACGAGCCGACGTCGGCCAAGTGGGCGCTGGCGCCGCGCCTCGGCGTGTCGTTCCCGTTCCTCGATACGGCCTCGCTCTTTTTCTCCTACGGCCACTTCTACCAGCTCCCCGCGCTCGGCATCTTCTTCGCCAACGCCGACTACTCGGTCCTGGAGGACCTCCAGGCCGGGGCCGTCAACTTCGGGACGCTGGGGAATCCCGACCTCGAGCCCGAATTCACGGCGCAGTACGAGTTCGGGTTCAAGAGCGAGATCGCCGGCGTGGTCGGGCTCGACGTCAACGTGTTCTACAAGGACATCCGCGACCTCCTCGGCGTCGAGTTTGTCCAGACCTACACGGCCGCCGAGTACGCCCGGTACACGAACGTCGACTTCGGCTCGGTGAGGGGGTTCACGGCCCAGATCGACCAGCGGGGGATCGGGCCGATCGCGACGACGCTCGACTACACGTTCCAGATCGCCGACGGGAACGCCTCGGACCCGCGCGACACGGCCAACCGGGCGGCCGCGGCCGGCGGCGACCCGTCCGAGGCCATCGCGCCGCGCCAGATCCCGTTTAACTGGGACCAGCGGCATACGCTGAACGGGACGGCCATCTGGGCGCAGCCCGGCAACTTCAACGTGACGGGCATCCTGCGGATGGGCTCGGCGCGTCCGTACTCGCCCCAGCTCGTCGGCGTGAACCGGGCCGACCCGCCGGAGAACTCGGCCCGGAAGGAGTTCTTCTCCGTCGTCGACCTCCGCGCCGAGAAGTTCTTCAACGTCGGAGACGTGGGCGCGACGGCGTTCGTCCGCGTGTTCAACCTGTTCGACACGTACTTCCAGAATGGGTTCGTCTACAGCACGACGGGGAGCCCGTTCTACTCGGTCCTCCCGCTCGAGCAGCTCTTCCCCAACCCGGACCGCTTTGCCGCGCCCCGCCGGATCGAGATCGGGGTCTCGGTCAACGGGGTCCTTGACGTCCGCTAACGCCCTGATGCAGCACGACCTGTCCCGCCCGACGGCCCCCCGCCGCCTCGCCCTCGGCGCGCTCGCGCTCGGCGCCCTGTGCCTGCTGGCGGCCGCCTCCGCCAGCGGGGCCGCGGCCCAGACGCCCCGGCCCGTGACCCCGCCCGACCAGCGCGGCCAGATCGACGCCGAGCGCCAGGGGCTCCACGACGCCAACCGCATCCGCACGCTGTTCTACAACTACGGGATGGTCGGGGACTTCGAGGGCGACCCCGACCTCAGCGTGTTCCACTCGGTCGAGGTCCCGCGCGGGATCGGCCTCAACTACTCCGACGGGATCACGCCCTACGTCCTCGCCCGCGTCACGCAGGAGAACGGGCGCCAGGCGTACGTCATGCTCACGGGCTTCCGCGAGCGCCAGGCCCGGAGCCCGATCACCAACCGGATCATGCGGTTCGAGCCCCGCCCGGGCTACGCCGAGGAGGACCCCGACATCAACCGGGGCCGGTCGGTCGCCCTCTCGAACGACTTCCGCTCGTGGCCCGGCGCCGCGAACGCGGCCGGGTTCCTCGACCCGGCCCTCGACCCGTCCGAGTGCTGGGTCGACAAGCTGGACGACCCCGACGACCCGGGCTGGTGCGGGTCGTGGAACGGGTTCTTCGGGAAGCGCCCGAACGCCGACCAGGAGTCGTTCTTCGTCATGGACGACAACTTCTACGACGCCTTCGCCTTCTTCCCCGACAGCCGCGACCGGACGCGCCGCGGGCTCGGGCTGCGCGTCGAGGTCCGCGGGTTCCAGTGGGCCAACCCGCAGGCCCAGGACGTCATCTTCTGGCACTACGACATCGTCAACGAGTCGACGACGCGCTACGACGACATCATCTTCGGGCTGTACATGGACTCGGGCGTGGGCGGCTCGGGCATCTCGTGCGACGGCGTGGCCGAGTCCGACGACGACAACGCCCGGTTCGTCCAGAGCGTCGACGGCCGCGACATCGACCTCGTCTACACCTGGGACGAGGGGGGGCGCGGCGTCTCGCTCCGGTCGAACTGCGAGGACACCGGCTACCTCGGCTACGCCTACCTCGAGACCCCCGGCGACGCGACCGACAACATCGACAACGACGACGACGGGATCACGGACGAGATGCGCGACAGCGGGCCCGGCGACCGCGTCGAGGGCCAGGACGCCATCCGCGCCGAGGTCCTCGCCCGCTACGACATCGCCCAGTTCGAGGCCGAGTACGGCCCGCTCGAAGACCGCCCGGCCTTCCGCGCCGGCGTCTGGTGGACCGGCGACGAGGACCTCGACTGGACCGCCGAGTTCTCCGACACCGGCGCCGACGGCGTCTACGCCAACGACCGGACGTTCGGGGGCGGCGAGCCCGACAACGGCGAGAACGACGGCCAGCCGACCGCCGGCGAGCCCAACTTCGACCAGACCGACATCACCGAGTCCGACCAGATCGGGCTGACCGGGTTCAAGCTCAACCGGATCCGGGGCTCGGGCGAGACCGACGGGATCGTCTTCTTCTCGAACGAGCAGGAGTGGCCGCGCCGGCTCTACGAGCAGTTCTCGGACCCCGACCCGGGCGTCCGGTTCGACCCGACGATTGTCAACAACTACAACGTCGGGTTCCTCTTCGCGTCGGGCCCGTTCACGCTCGACGTCGGGCGGCGCGAGCGGTTCAGCCTGGCCCTCGCCTACGGAACGAACCTCCGCGACCTCCAGGACAACGTCGAGGTCGTGCAGTCGATCTACGACGCCAACTACCGCTTTGCGACGCCGCCGCCCCAGCCGACCGTCCGGGCCTTTACCGAGGACGGCCGCGTGACGCTCATGTGGGACAACCGGGCCGAGCGCGGGATCGACCCGGTCACGAACGAGAACGACTTCGAGGGCTACAAGGTCTACCGCTCGACCGACGCCAACTTCCTCGACCCCCAGGTCATCCTCGACGGGCAGGGGACGGGGCCGATCGGGAACGGCCGACCCATCGCCGTCTTCGACCTGGACAACGGGGTCCGCGGGTACTCGGACCTCGCCGTCAGCGGGATCCAGTACTACCTCGGCGACGACTCCGGCATCACGCACACGTTCACCGACACCGACGTCGTCGACGGCCAGACGTACTACTACGCGGTCACGGCGTACGACCGGGGCTCGGAAGCGTTCAACTTCTACCCGTCCGAGAACGCGATTGCCGTGAGCCGGACGCTCCGGGGCGGGACGGTGCTCCCGCCGAACGTCGTGCAGGTCCGGCCGAACGCCCGCGTCCCGGGCTACGTCGGCGCCGAGGTCACGGCGGGCCCGACGCAGGTCGAGGGCGAGGGGACCGGGTCGGTCGCGGTCCGCGTGCTCTCGTCGGAGGCGGTCCCGGAGGGCGGCCGGTTCCGGGTCGAGTTCTCGGGCGAGGCCGACAGCGTCCGCGCGGAGAGCTACCGGCTGGTCCTGATCGGCGACGACGGGGAGGAGGTCCTGTTCGAGGACGGCGCCGACTTCGTGGGGGAGGGGACCGGCCCGGTCGAGCTCGGCCTCCAGCCCGTCGTCTCGACGCTGGCGGCGCCGACGGTCGACGCCGACGCCTCGGGCTTTGGCGACGGGACCTCGACGTCGCTCGTCCTCGACGGGGCGTACCAGGAGGCCCTGTCGCCCAACCTCCGCCGCGAGGGCTACCCCGAGGACGTCCTCGTCGAGTTCGCGGACACGCCCATTGGAGCGTCGCGCCCGGCGATCGGGCAGCCGTCGGTCCAGACGTTTTTCCGGCCGGTCGGGGCCGAGTCCGGCTATGCGTACCCGTTCTCGTTCCGCGACCTCGACGGCGACCAGTCCCTCGGTGCGCCGGGCGAGTTTATCGACCTGTTCACGCCGGAGCCCGGGACGGGTCGGCTCCGGGCCACGTGGCGGATCTCCGTCGTCGAGGCCGGCGACGCGGGCGCGGGCGACACGTTCCGGCTCGTCGTCCGCACGCCGTTCTCGGACGGCGACGTGTTCACGTTCGAGACGCGAGCGGCGTATGTGGACCCGGCGCTGGCGGGCGAGGCGTTCGAGGCGCAGGAGCCGTACGTCGTGCCCAACCCGTACGTCGCGGCGGCCTCGTTCGAGCCCGAGCGGTTCGCGACGGCCGGGCGCGGGAACCGCCGGCTCGAGTTCCGGGCGATCCCGGCCGGCGCCACGATCCGGATCTACACGGTCGCCGGCCACCTCGTCCAGACCCTCGAGCACGACGGGCTGACGACGGGGGTCGTCCCGTGGGACCTGAGGACGAAGGACCGGCTGGAGGTGGCCCCGGGCCTCTACATCTTCCACGTCGACGCCGACGGCGTCGGCGAGTCGGTCGGCAAGTTCGCCATCATCAAGTAGCGCGCGGCGTCTCCAGCTATGACACGCACCCCCCTCCTCGCCGCGCTGGCGCTCGTGCTCGCCGCCAGCCCGGCCGCCGGCCAGTCCAAGACGGGCACGACGGTCGGCCAGTTCTTGCTCATCGAGCCGAGCGCCCGGGTCGCCGCCCAGGGCAACGCCGGGGCCACGGCCCGGTCGTCGGCGCTCGACGCCTACTACAACCCCGGGGCGCTCGGCTTCGTCGAGGGCACGACGGCCGGGTTCTCGCACAGCGCCTGGCTCGCCGACATCGACTACAACTACGCCGCCGTCGCCGTCAAGCTGGGGGCGGCCAACACGCTCGCGCTCTCGGTCACGTCGCTGACCTCGGGCGAGATGGACGTCCGCACCGTGGACCAGCCGCTGGGGACCGGCGAGCGGTTCTCGGTCGAGGACCTCGCCCTCGGCGTCGGGTACGGCCGCCAGTTTACCGACCGGTTCGCGGCCGGGGCCACGCTGAAGTACGTCCAGGAGACGATCTGGAACACGTCGTCGCAGACCGTCGCCCTCGACGCCGGCGTGATCTACGAGCTCCCCGTCGCCGGGGCCGTCCTCGGCGCGAGCATCTCGAACTTCGGGACGGCGACCGACTTCGACGGCCGCGACCTCCGCGTCCGGTTCGACCAGGACCCCGACGTCTTCGGCGACAACGACAACCTCCCGGCCGCGCTCGAGACCGACGAGTTCGCCCTGCCCGTCTTCTTCCGCGTCGGCCTGAGCGCGCCGGTCGAGGTCGGCCCGAACCGGGTGACGCTCTCGGCCGACGCGCTCCAGCCCAACGACAACAGCCCGAGCCTGTCCGTCGGCGGCGAGTGGACCTACGCCGGCCTCCTCTCGGCCCGGGCCGGGTATCAGAACCTGTTCATGGAGGACGGCGAGGGCGGGCTCCGCGTCGGCGGCGGGCTCGCGTACCGCGTGAGCGGGTTCGACTTCCAGTTCGATTACGCCTGGGCCGACCACGGGAGCCGCCTGGGCGCGACGCAGCGGTTCACCCTCGGCCTTGGGTTTTGAGTGCGACGGCCCGCCCCCATAGTCCCGCCCGAGTCCTCCCCCTGGGCAGGGGGCGTCCCCCCCCGCCTGCGCGGGGGCAGGCCCCGGGGAGGGGGTAGACCCGGTCGAACGCCGGGCTCGCGTCGGGCGCCGACCGGGCCGCTGGCGGAGGCGCCCCGCCAACCCGGCGAGAACGGCGCGCTGGGTGATCCACCACCCCTACCCCCTCCTGGACGGGAGGGGGACTCGCCCTCTCTTCCCCTTCCCTCCGTGCTCCGACCTCTCGCCCTGCTCCCCCTCCTGCTGGCGGCGGCCGCCAGCGCGCAGACGACGACGGTCGTGTTCGACGAGGACGACGCGGCGGGCGACGCCTACTACGCCGCCTCCGACGGCGGGGCCGCGGGCAACGCGACGCTCGCGCTCGCGGGCCCGGACGGCGACCGGCTCCCCGTCGCGACCGGCGACGCCGCCAGCGGCCAGGACTACGGCGTCGTCGAGTACGCGCACGGCGACGGCGGGGCGTGGGCGCTCCGCGTCGGCGCGCCCGGCTTCGAGACGCTCGATCTCGCCGATGCCGACAGCGTCGTCCTGTTCCTGAACGGGCCGGTCGGGGTGCCGGGCGTGGACCTCCCGCGCCTCGCCCTCGAAGACGCCGACGGCGACCGGACGGCCGCGCTGGCGCTCGACTTCGGCACGCTCGTCGGCTTGAGCCGGACGGGGAGTGGGTTCCTCGACGGGAGCCCGACCGATGCCACGTTCTCCGTCGGCTACGTCGAGTCGCTGCCCCCGGACCTCGCGCGGCCGGGCTACCCCGAGACGCTCGTCCTCACGTTCGCCGACGAGGCGATCTCGACCTCGACGCCAGCGATTGGCATCCCGGCCGTCCCCGCCAACTTCCGCGTGGAGACGGAGGGCGGGATGGAGCTGGCGTTCCAGTTCCGCGACCTCGACGAGGACGGGACGCTGAGCGGCCCGGACGAATCGATCACGGTCCTCACGCCCGAGGCCGAGGGGTCGACGCGGCTCCGCCCGACGTGGCGGATCACGACGGCCGGGACGCCGGACACCCCGCCCGCCGAAGGCGACGTCTACCGGCTGGCGGTCTTCAACAGCGGCGTTGACAGCGACCCGGACACGTGGCAGCGCCGGGCGGTTGCGGTCTCCGAGTTCGGGCCGCTCGGCGCCTTCGACCTCGGGCGCCTGCGGGCCGTCGTGTTCGAGAACGCCGCCGAGCCCACGTCTCGGCGCACGCTCTGGGTCGACGCCGTCGCCGGCCTCGCCTACGACGGAGACCCGGAGGGCCCGGCCCCGCCGACCGCCATCACCGCCGAGACCGGCGACCAGACCGTCCTCCTCCGGTGGACGCCGACGCCGGGCGCGATTGGCGTCCACGTGTTCCGCCAGTCGGGCGACGGGCCGTTCCAACTCCTCACCGAGCAGCGCGTCCGCCAGGACCACTACGCCGACCTCGACGCCGAGAACGGCGAGGCGTACACCTACGTCCTCCGGTCGGTCGCCCCGAACGGGCTCCGCGACCCGATCCCCGGGCCCGACTCCAGCCCGCTGGCGGCGGCCCCCGTCGAGGGCGCACCCGACCCGTACATCGACCTCACGGCGCGGCTCGCGTTCGACTACTTCTGGAAAGAGGCGAACCCGCAGAACGGGCTGATCAAGGACCGGAGCACGCCGGGCTCGGCCTCGTCGATCGCCGCCGTCGGGTTCGGGCTCTCGGCGATCACCGTCGGGATCGACCGGGGATACGTCACGCGCGACGCCGGCGCCGAGCGTGTGGCCGCCACGCTCGACTTTTTCGCCACGTGCCCCCAGGGCGACGCGACCTCGGGGACGTGCGGGTACCGCGGCTTCTTCTACCACTTCCTCAACATGGACTCCGGCGAGCGGGCCGGGACCAACGAGCTCTCGACGATCGACACGGCGCTCCTGCTCGGGGGCGTCCTCCACGCCGCGCAGTACTTCGACGGACAGGGCGAGACCGAGGCCCGCATCCGCCAGCGGGCCGACCAGATCTGGCGCCGCGTCGAGTGGGACTGGGCCGCGCCCCGGCCGCCGCTCGTCACGCTCGGGTGGAAGCCGGAGGTCGGGTTCAACATCTGCAACGGGAATCCGTGCGACTGGCGGGGCTACAACGAGGCCATGATCCTCTACGTCCTCGGCCTGGGCTCGCCCACGCACCCGCTCCCCGACGGCGCCTGGGACGCCTGGACCGAGAGGTACGACCGCGACTGGCAGACGCACTACGGGATCACGTTCCTCACCTTCCCGCCCCTCTTCGGCCACCAGTACAGCCACGTCTGGATCGACTTCCGCGGCCGGGCCGACGCCTACATGCGCGCCAAGGGGATCGACTACTTCGAGAACAGCCGGCGCGCCACGCTCGCCCAGCGCGCGTACGCGATCGACAACCCCCGGAACTACCCGAACTACGGCCCCAGCGAGTGGGGGATCACGGCGTCCGACGTCCCGAACGGGTACCTCGCGCGCGGCGCCCCACCGGCCCAAAACGACAACGGGACGATCGCGCCGACGGCCGCGGGCGGCTCCTACGCCTTCACGCCGGAGCTCTCACGCGAGGCGCTGCGGACGTTCTACCGCAAGTACCGCCCGCGCCTCTGGGGCGAGTACGGACTGAAGGACGCTTACAGCGTCGAAGACGACTGGTTCTCGCCGGTCTACCTCGGGATCGACCAGGGGCCGATCCTGCTCATGATCGAGAACGAGCGGACGGGGGCGATCTGGGACTCCTTTATGACGCACCCGGACGTCCAGCGCGGCCTCGAGCGCGCCGGGTTCGAGCGCTTCGTCGCGGACGAGGCGGAGGCCGAGGCGGCGCTCGCTCTCGCCCCACCCGCCCCCAACCCGTCGGCCGGACCCGTCCGGTTCGCCTTTGCGACGTCGGCGCCCGGCCGGGTCCGGCTGACGGTCCTCGACGTGCTCGGCCGCGAGGTGGCCGTCCTCGCCGCCGGCGTCCGCCAGCCGCGCGAGCACGAAGCGACGTGGGACGCCTCGGCCGTGGCCGCCGGCGTCTACGTCGTTCGTCTCGAAGCGGAGGGCGCGCATCTGTCGCGCACGTTCGTCGTCGCCCGCTAGCGGTTTGCCCGTGGCCCCTCACCCGCCTTCCGTCGTCCCCCGTCTCAGCGGCCCAGGGTCTGCGCCTGAGACGCTGTTCAGATTCGGGTCTGGGGCCGACCCCGCCCCCTGGGGGGGGCTCCCCGCGGAGCGGGGTGGGGGTGTCCGCCCGACCGCCCCGCCCGCCCGGACACCCTCCGCTCGGCTGGCGGAGCCCGCCGCCAGCCGGGCGGGCGTCGTGCCCGGTCCGGTCGACCACCCCTGACCCCTCCTGTCCAGGAGGGGGATTCGACGGAGCCCTCTCGACCCACATGACTCTGCCGCGCCTCCTCGTCTCCGCCGCCCTCCTCGCCCTGCTGGCGGCGCCCGCCAGCGCTCAGGACGTGGGGTTCGACCGCTCGGGCTACGACCTCGGCGCCGAGGCCGCGTTCGTCGACAGCCTCCTCGCGCTGATGACGGTCGAGGAGAAGCTCGGCCAGCTTACGCAGTACACCGGCCAGTGGGCCGTGACCGGCCCGGCCGTCACGCAGGGCGGGGAGGACGAGATCCGCGCCGGCCGCGTCGGCTCGTTCCTCAACGTGTACGGGGCGGAGTACACCGAGCGGGCGCAGCGCGTGGCCGTCGAGGAGTCGCGGCTCGGCATCCCACTGATCTTCGGATACGACGTCGTCCACGGGTTCCGAACGGTCTTCCCGGTCCCGCTCGCGGAGGCGGCCTCGTGGAACCTCGACGCCGCCCGCGAGGCCGCGCGTGTGGCCGCGCGTGAGGCGACGGCCGCCGGGCTCCACTGGACGTTCGCGCCGATGGTGGACCTCGCCCGCGACGCCCGCTGGAGTCGGATCGTCGAGGGTGCTGGTGAGGACCCGTACCTCGGCGCCCGGATGGCCGAGGCCCGCGTCCTCGGCTTCCAGGGCCCGACGCTCGCCGGGCTGGCGGCCGATACGACCGTGGTGGCGACGGCCAAGCACTTCGCCGGCTACGGGCTCGCCGAGGGCGGGCGCGACTACAACACCGTCGACGTGAGCGAGCGGACGCTCCGCGAGATGGTCTTCCCGCCGTTCCAGGCCGCCGTCGACGCCGGGGCGCAGACGCTGATGACGGCGTTCAACGAGATCGGCGGCGTCCCGGCGACCGGCAGCGGGTTCCTCTTTACCGACGTCCTCCGCGGCGAGTGGGACTTCGACGGGTTCGTCGTGGCCGACTACACGGCCGTCTGGGAGCTGCTGTGGCACGGCGTCGCCGCCGACAGCGCGCAGGCCGGCCTCATCGCCCTCTCGTCCGGTGTCGACATGTCGATGGTGGACGGGATCTACACCCGGAACCTCCCCGACCTCGTCGCGGACGGCGCCCTCCCGATGGACGTTGTGGACGAGGCCGTCCGCCGCGTGCTCCGCGTCAAGCGCCGGGCCGGGCTCTTCGAGGACCCGTACCGCTACGTCAGCCCCGAGCGCGAGGCGGAGACGATGCTCTCCCCAAGACACCGCGCGATTGCGCGCGACGTGGCCCGCCAGTCGGTCGTGCTCCTCAAGAACGACGGGGACGTGCTGCCCCTCCGGCGCGACCTCGGCTCCCTCGCCGTGATCGGCGCGCTCGCGGCCGACTCGATCTCGGCGCTCGGCTCGTGGGCCGGCGCCGGCCGCCGCGAGGACGCCACGCCGATCCTCCCCGCCCTCCGCGCCGCCCTCCCCGACACGGACGTCCGCTACGCGCCGGGCTACCCGGAGGTGCGGGGGACCTTTCTCGAGATGGTCGAGGCCGCCTTGAGCGAGGACACCTCGGGCCACGCCGAGGCCGTCCGGCTGGCGGAGGCGGCGGACGCCGTTGTCCTCGTCCTGGGCGAGCACCGGGAGTTGACCGGCGAGGCCGCCAGCCGAGCGAGCGTCGACCTGCCGGGCGCCCAGCTTGAGCTGGCGCGGCGCGTGATCGAGGCCGCGGGCGACCGGCCCGTCGCCGTGGTCCTGACGAACGGCCGCCCGCTCGCCCTCGCCGACCTGGACGCGATGGCCCCGTCGATCCTCGAAACGTGGCACCTGGGGACGGAGATGGGGCCGGCCGTGGCCGACGTCCTGTTCGGGTTCCACACCCCGGGCGGGAAGCTCCCGGTCTCGTTCCCCTACGTGACGGGCCAGGAGCCGCTCTACTACAACCGCCGCCGGACGGGCCGCCCGCACGACCGGCCGGGCGCGAGCGACAAGTACGTCTCGCGCTACGTCGACGTGCCGGTCGAGCCGCTCTACCCGTTCGGTCACGGCCTGAGCTACACCACGTTCGTCCACTCCGCCCCGCGCCTCGGCGCCGCCAGCCTCCCGATGGGCGGCGCGCTGGCGGTGACCGTCGACGTGACGAACACGGGCAGTCGGGCCGGCGCCGAGGTCGTCCAGCTCTACGTCCGCGACGAGGTGGCGACCGTGACCCGGCCAGTCCAGGAGCTGAAGGGGTTCGAGCGCGTCGTGCTCGACCCGGGCGAGCGGCGGACGGTCACGTTCACGCTCCGCCCGGAGGACCTCCAGTTCTGGGGCGCGGACGGGTGGACCGTCGAGCCCGGCTGGTTTACCGTCATGACCGGCGGGTCGTCGGCCGAGACGCAGTCCGCCCGCTTCGAACTGGTTGCTGATTAACTCTCCCACCACTGCTTCGACATGCCGTACTTGCTTTCGAGAGACCGTCCGGGCTCAAACGTCCCGCCTGAGCCCGCCCCCTGGAGGGGGCTCCCGCCGCAGGCGGGTGGGGGTGTCCACCGAGGGCTGGCAGCGCGCGCTGGCGAGAACCGCCGGCCGGGTCGGACACCCTCCGCCGGCTGCGCCGGCACCTCCCTCAAGGGAGGGGGGCAGTCCGGACGGCTTCTGAGTTCGTCGCTGACCGAGTGGGGGAGGGCCCTCCGCCGCGTGCTCCGCGCCCTCCTGAACAGGCCGCAGCCCGTCCCGGTCCGCGCGAGCGCCGTCGTCCTGCTGGCGGGGCTCGCCGCCAGCGCGGCGGTCTCGGCCCAGCCGCGCAACGTCGTCGTCATCCTCTCCGACGACCACCGCTACGACTTCATGGGGTTCCACCCCGACGCGCCGGCGTTCCTCCAGACGCCGAACCTCGACCGGATGGCGGCCGAGGGCGCCCACGTCGCGAATGCCTTCGTGACGACGTCGCTCTGCTCGCCGAGCCGCGCGTCCATCTTCACCGGCCAGTACGCCCACAACCACGGCGTCGTCGACAACACGAGCCCGATCCCGGAGGGCACGCGGTTCTACCCGCAGGACCTCCAGGCGGCCGGCTACCGGACGGCCCTCGTCGGCAAGTGGCACATGGGCGAGAGCGACGACCGCCCGCGGCCCGGGTTCGACCGCTGGGTCTCGTTCCGCGGCCAGGGCTCCTACACCGACCCCGTCCTCAACGTGGACGGCGAGCGCGTCGAGCGCGAGGGGTACACGACCGACATCCTCACCGACTACGCCGTCGACTTCCTCCGCCAGCAGGACGGCGACGCGCCGTTCTTCCTCCACCTCGCCCATAAGGCCGTCCACGCCGAGTTCCTGCCGGCCCCGCGCCACGCCGGCGTCTACGGCGACATCGACATCCCGTACCCGGCGTCGATGGCGCTCACGGAGTCCAACTACG
The DNA here is from genome assembly GCA_964504495.1 of uncultured Rhodothermales bacterium. Lineage (GTDB taxonomy): Bacteria > Bacteroidota > Rhodothermia > Rhodothermales > Rubricoccaceae > Rubrivirga. The sequence goes on along the minus strand of CAZDFV010000006.1, from coordinate 7,298 downwards.
CCGGCAAGCCGCGGTGGGTGCGCGCGCAGCGCGGGAGCTGGCACGGCGTGGACTTCATGTTCCACGGCGACCTCGGGCCGGGCCAGTCGGGGTTCGACAACTTCTACCGGCGCTACACCGAGACGCTGCTGGCGCTCGACGAGAGCGTGGGCCGCGTCCTCGACGTCCTGGAGGAGACGGGGCTCGCGGAGAACACGCTCGTGATCTACCTCGGCGACAACGGCTTTCTGCTGGGCGAGCACGGGCTGATCGACAAGCGGAACGCCTACGAGGAGTCGATCCGGGTCCCGTTCCTCGCCTGGGCGCCCGGATTCGTCGCGCCGGGCTCGCGCGTCGAGGCCCTCGTCCGCAACATCGACATCGCCCCGACGGTCGTAGAGCTGGCGGGCGCGCCCTCGCCCATCGACATGGACGGAGAGTCGTTCCTCGGCCTGCTGGCGGCGCCCGGCAGCGGCCCGGACGACGAGCGCGAGTTCCTCTACGAGTACTACTGGGAGTACGCCTTCCCCCATACGCCGACGACCTTCGCGCTCCGCGGCGACCGCTACAAGTACATCTATTACCACGGCCTCTGGGACACGGCCGAGCTGTACGACCTCGAGACCGACCCGCGCGAGCAGCACAACCTGATCGACGTGCCGGCCATGAAGCCCGTGGCCGACGCCATGCGCGACCGCCTGTTCGACCGGCTGGCGGCCGACGACGCCATGCGCGTCCCGATCCGCCGCGGGAACTGGCAGGCCGACGAGCGGCTCCTCTACGACTGATAGGCAGCCCAGACCGTCCGTTGCCCCTCGTGGCCGTGCGAGACGCGACGATGCAGGATGCGACGATGCGTGACGAGTGATGCGTGACTCTCCACGACCCGCTCACGCATTACGCATCACGCACCGGGGGGGGGCGGTCCTGCTCGCTTTACTCATCGCCCTCGCCGCGCCCGTCGAGGCGCAGCGCCAGCGGGTCACCGTCAACGACGGCTGGCGGTTCTGGAACGACGACGCGCCCGGTGCCGAGGCCGCCGCGTACGACGACGGCGCGTGGGAGACCGTCGACCTCCCGCACACCTGGAACGCCGAGGACGCCTTCGATGAGACGCCCGGCTACCGGCGCGGCGTCGGGTGGTACCGCCGTGCGCTCGAGGTGCCCGCCAGCCTAAAGGGGAAGCGGCTGTTCCTCTACTTCGAGGGGGCCAACCAGACGGCCGATGTCTGGGTGAACGGCCGGGCGGTGGGCGGCCACGTCGGCGGCTACACGGCGTTCGCCGTCGAGATCACCGACGCCGTGCAGCCGGGTGCCGACGACGCGCTGGCGGTCCGCGTGGACAACCGGCACGACCCGGACATCGCGCCGCTCGACGCCGACTTCACCTTCTACGGCGGCATCTACCGCGACGTGTGGCTGGTCGCCGTCGACCCGGTCCACTTCAGCCTGGAGGACGCGGGGCCGGGCGTTTGGCTCGACACGCCCGGCCTCGCGGAGGGCGACACGCGCGTCCGCGCTCGAGCGCTCGTCGAGAACGCGGGCGCCGCGCCGGTCGAGGTCGAGACCATCCACACCCTCCGCGCGCCGGACGGCGAGGTCGTAACCCAATGGCGCCAGTCGGGTACGCTGGCGGCCGGCGCGAGCGAGAGGATGGAGGCGTGGAGCGGGCCCATTCCCGACCCCCAGCTCTACACACCCGAGGCGCCGGCCGTCTACACCGTCCACAGTCAAGTCCTGATCGATGGCGAGGCGCGCGACGCCGTGGCCGAGCCGCTCGGCTTCCGCTGGGTCCGGGCCGACGGCGACGGGTTCTGGCTCAACGGCGAGCGCCGCCAACTGATCGGCACGAACCGGCACCAGGACCGGGCGGGGTGGGGGAACGCCCTCCCCGACGCCCTCCACCGCGAGGACGTCCGCCTCGTCAAAGAAAACGGGTTCGACTTTCTCCGCCTCGCCCACTACCCACAGGACGAGGCCGTGCTCAACGAGGCCGACCGGCTCGGGCTCCTCGTCTGGGAGGAGATCCCCGTCGTCAACCAGATCACGCAGTCGGAGGCGTTCGCCGAGAACGCCGAGCGGCGGCTCGTCGAGATGATCCGCCAGCACTACAACCACCCGTCCGTGGTGATGTGGGGGACCATGAACGAGATCTTCCTCCGCCGGCCGGACCCGCTCCCGGAGGGCTACGACGCCGACGTGGGCGCGCTCGCCGAGCGGCTGGAGGCCGTGGCGCAGGCCGAGGATCAAGCCCGGCTCACGGCGATGGCCGTCTCGTTCCACGAGGTCCCCGACCGGCTGGCGGACCTGTCCGACGTGTTCGGGATGAACCTCTACTTCGGGTGGTACTACGAGACCTTCGAGGACCTCGGCGTCTTCCTCGACAGCCTCCACGCCGCGCACCCCGACGTGCCGCTGATGCTGAGCGAGTACGGGGCCGGAAGCGACGAGCGCGTCCACGCCGCCGACCCCGTCCGGTTCGACTTCTCTACGGAGCACGCCGAGGCGTTCCACCGCGCGACGCTCCAGACCGTCCGCGAACGCCCGTGGATGGTGGGGAGCGCCGTGTGGAACCAGTTCGACTTCGGCTCCGCCTTCCGGCAGGACACGAAGGACGGGATCAACCAGAAGGGCTTGTTTTACTTCGACCGGACGCCGAAGGACGTCGCCTTCTACTACCGCGCGGCGCTGAAGGAGGAGCCCGTCTTCCGCGTCGAGCGGGACCACCTCCACCGCGCTGGGCCGCGCCGCCAGCGGGTCCAAGTGTTCACGAACGCGCTGCAGGTAGCGCTGGCCGTGAACGGAGAGCCGGCGGGCGAGGCGGCGCCCGAGAACGGGCTGGCGGTGTTCACGGTCGCGCTCGCGCCGGGTGAGAACCGGGTCGAGGCGACAGGCCTCTGGCCGACGCACGGCGCCCGCGCGGACGCCGCGACCCTCCACTACAGCGACCCCGCCGCCTTCTTCGCCGGCGCGCCGGACGCGCCGCCGGCCGTCGCCCTCAACGTGGGCGGGGCGTACAGCTTCACGGGCGCCGGCGGCCTCGTCTACCTCGCCGAGGGGGACTGGCCGGGCGCCGTCCCCGACACGCGCGCGCGCCGGACGCACCACCGGATCGCCGGGACCGCGGAGGACGCCCGGTTCCAGTCGTGGCGCGAGATGCCCACGTCGTGGGCGCTCCCGACGCTCCCGCCCGGCACCTACGACCTCACGCTCGGCCTCGTCGAGAACGAGCACGACCGGCCCGGCGCCCGCGTGTTCAGCGTCTCCGCCAGCGGGGCGCCCGTCGCCCGCGACCTCGACCTCGCCGCCGAGGCCGGCCGCTGGCGGGCCGTCGAGAGGACCGTCCGCCTCACGCTGGACGAGGCCGCCGCGCCCGTCCTCCGCTTTGCCGCCTCCGCCGGTGCCCCGGTCTTGAGCACCCTCGTCCTCCGCCGCCTCTAGCCATGCTCCGCCTCCCGCTCCTCCTGACCGCCCTGCTGGCGGCCGCCGCGTGCGCGCCGACGGCGCCCGACGCCCCCGAGCCCGTCGTCGCCGACGTGATCTCCATCGCCGGGCCCATAATGGCCGACGGGCTCACGGGCGAGGACATCGTGTTCCTCGACACGCTCCAGCACCGGACGTTCCGGTGGTTCTGGGAGACGACCGACCCCGAGACGGGCCTCGTTCCCGACCGCTGGCCGACCCGGTCGTTCTCGAGCATCGCGGCCATCGGGTTCGGGCTCCCGGCCTACGGGGTCGGCGCCGAGCGCGGGTTCGTCACGCGCGACGAGGCCGCCGAGCGGACGCTCACCACGCTCCGGTTCCTCTACACGCGCCCGCAGGGGACGGCCCAGGTCGGGACCGCCGGCTACCGCGGCTACTTCTACCACTTTCTCGAGTACGACGACGGCACGCGGTACCGGAACACCGAGCTCTCGACGATCGACACGGCGCTCCTCATGGCCGGCGTCCTGTTCTCGCGCGAGTTCTTCGACCAGGGGACGCCGGACGAGGTCGCCATCCGGGCCTACGCCGACTCGCTCTACCAGCGCGTCGAGTGGCCGTTCTTCACGCGCGGCCCGGACGACCCGCGCCTGATGATGGGGTGGTACCCCGCCGTCGAGTTCGGCCCGGCCTACTGGGAGGGGTACAACGAGGGGATGATCCTCTACCTCCTCGGCCTCGGCTCGCCCACGCACCCGCTCGACGAGGCCGTCTGGCCGGCGTGGACCGACACGTACGAGTGGGAGGACTTCTACGGCTACGAGCACGTCAACTTCACGCCGCTCTTTGGTCACCAGTACAGCCACCTGTTCGTGGACTTCCGCGGCATCCAGGACGAGTGGATGCGGAGCAAGTCGGCCGAGCTCGGCGAGCCGTACGACTACTTCGAGAACAGCCGGCGGGCCACGCTCAGCCAAAAGGCGTACGCCCAGGACAACCCGCGCGGCTGGCGGGGCTACGGCGGCGACATTTGGGGGCTCACGGCGAGCGACGGGCCGGCCAGCGGGCGGTTCGTGTTCAACGGCGAGGAGCGCCAGTTCCACACCTACTGGGCGCGCGGGGCGAGCGCGCGGCACGTCAACGACGACGGGACGATCGCGCCGACGGCCGTGGGCGGCTCGCTCCCGTTCGCCCCCCGCGTCACGCTCGACGCCCTCCGGGCGATGGCCGAGCGCTACCCCGACCGGCTCTGGACGGAGAGCTACGGCTTCCGCGACGCCTTCAACCCGTCGTTCACGTTCCGGGACGCGAACGTCAAGCAGAACTCGGAGGTCACCGACGAGGGCTGGTTCGACCACGACTACCTCGGGATCGACCAGGGGCCGATCCTGATCATGGCCGAGAACCTGCGGACGGGGCTCGTTTGGGAGACGCTGAAGAAGAGCCCGTACCTCGTCCGCGGGCTCGAGCGCGCCGGGTTCCGCGGCGGCTGGCTCGACGGCGCGTGGGCCGAGGCGGTCGAGACCCTCGACCTCCCGCCGGCGACGAGCACGAGCGACGACGCGGACCGGCTGCTCGTCGTCGTCCTCGGCTCCTCGACCGCCGAGGGGTACGGGCCGGAGCACGCCGACAGCACCTGGGTCAACCGCTTCCGCACGTACTTGGAGGGGGTCGACCCCCGGTTCGACGTCCTCAACCTCGCGCGCGGCGGGTACACGACGTACCACGTGCTCCCGGCCGGCGCCGACGTGCCGGACGGTCTCCGCGGGGCGCCCGACCCGCGCCGGAACATCGAGGCCGCGCTCGCCCGCGACCCCGCCGCCATCGTTATCGGCCTGACGTCGAACGACGCGGCGCGCGGGTACGCGAACGCGGTCCAAGAAGCCAACTTCGAGGCCGTCGCCGCGCGCGCCGAGGCCGCGGGCGTCCCGCTCTTCGTGACGACGACGGCGCCCCGCAACCTCGACGACGCTGGGCGCGCCCGCCAGCGGGCCGTCCGCGACTGGATCATGGAGCGGTTCGGGGAGCGCGCGGTCGATGTGTGGGACGGGTTCGCGCTCTCCGACGGCCGCCTCGACCCGCGCTGGGACATGGGCGACGGGATCCACCAGAACGACGCCGGCCACGGGCGGATCTTCGAGCGCGTTCGTGCCGCCGGTGTCGCGGAGACGGTTCTCGAAAGAGCAGATGAGTAGGGAGGTGTCTACTCCGACTCCGAAGCCTATCCGACCCATCGGAACCCACCAAACGTGTCATCCTGAGCGGATGCGAAGGATCTCAACTCAGCCCCCCAAGCTCTTCCGCGCCGGCACCTACGGCTCGGGACGACGGCGTCGAGATCCTTCGCTACGCTGGCTTCGCCGACCTGTCGGTTCAGGATGACAGAGGGGGTGGGCACGCCCGTTTACCCCCGACCCCCCGCACCTCCGCACTCTCCGATGCCCCTCCGTCTCCTCCTGCTCGTGGTCGCCGCCAGCGTGCTGGCGGGGTGCGAGAGCGCAGGCGGCGACGAGGTGGTCCTCGAGTTCTGGGCGATGGGCGCCGAGGGGGAGAACGTGCAGCCGCTCGTCGAGCAGTTCGAGGCCGAGCACCCCGGCGTCCGCGTCGAGGTCCAGCAGCTCCCGTGGACGTCGGCGCACGAGAAGTTGCTGACGGCGTTTGCTGGCCGGTCCACGCCCGACGTGGCCCAGCTCGGGACGACGTGGGTGCCCGAGATGCACGCGCTCGGCGCCCTCGCCGACCTCACCCCGTTCGTCCGCCAGTCCGGCATCGACCCCGACGACTACTTCGCCGGCGCGTGGGACACGGTCGTGCTCGACGGGCGCGTGTGGGGCCTCCCGTGGTACGTCGACACCCGGCTCCTCTTCTACCGGGCCGACCTGTACCGGGCGGCGGGCTACCCCGAGATACCGGCGACGTGGGCCGAGTGGGAAGAGGCCATGCGCCGCGTCCAGAACGTGCAGCCCGAGGGCGGGTACCCGATCCTGCTGCCCGTCAACGAGTTCGAGCCCCCGCTCGTCCTCGGCCTCAACACGGGCGACCTGCTCCGCGACGGCGACCGCTACGGGGACTTCCGGGGCGACGGGTTCCGGCGGGCCTTCGAGTTCTACGTCGGCCTGTTCCGCGACGGGCTGGCGCCGGCCACGAGCGGGACCGAGATCTCGAACCTGTACCAGGAGTTCGCGCGCGGCCAGTTCGCGACCTACATCACGGGGCCCTGGAACATCGGCGAGTTCCGGCGGCGGCTCCCGGACAGTCTGCAGGGCGCGTGGGCGACGGCCCCGCTGCCGGGCCCGGACGCGGGCGTGCCCGGCGTCTCGGTCGCCGGCGGTGCCAGCCTCGTCGTGTTCGAGCGGACGGAGCACCCGGCCGAAGCGCGCGCGCTCATCGCGTTCCTCTCGCGTCCGGACGTCCAGATCGAGTTCAACCGGCTGACGGGCAACCTCCCGCCGCGCGAGTCGGCCTGGGCGGCCTCGGGGCTGGCCGACGACCCGCGGTTCCGGGCGTTCCGCGACCAGCTCCGGCACGTCCGCCCGACGCCGAAGGTGCCCGAGCAGGAGCGGATCGCCCAGACCATCCGCGAGTACGCCGAGTTCGCCGCCCGCGGCCAGATGACCGTCGACGAGGCCCTCGAGCGGCTCGACGCCGACGTCGACCGGATCCTCGAGAAGCGGCGGTGGCTGCTGGCGCAGCAGGGGGAGGGATGACCGCGCCACTCCGCACCCTCCTACACCGCCTCGCTGGCGGCGGCCGCCAGCGGCCGCGCGCCGTGGCCGGGTTTGAGGGGCTGTTTGGATTCGGGTCTAGGGCCGACCCCGCCCCCTGGAGGGGGCTCCCCGCGGAGCGGGGTGGGGGGGGCCGCCCGACCGCCCGGCCCGCCCGGACACCCCCCGCCC
>CAZDFV010000005.1:0-32864 GCA_964504495.1 uncultured Rhodothermales bacterium | reverse complement strand
TAGGGTAGCGGGCAGATCGGTGCAAAATCTCGCAGTAGCGCCGGTGCCCCCTACCGCGCCACGCGGGACCGGACGAGCTCGGGCCGGACGTCGTAGGCCCCGTAGAGCGTGACGTTCTCCCACTGCACCGGGCTCACGTGCGAGAGCAGCTCGAAGTCCGGCGCGTCGGGGTCGCCCGCCGACTCGGCCACGACCCGCTCGATCTCGCGGACCTGCCAGTAGATGACGCACGCGAGGACGAGCGTGAGGCAGCTCGCCGTCGAGGAGAGCCGCCGGAAGTCCCGCTGGTCGGCCCGCCCCCGCTTCCCGTAGAACACGGCGCGGGCGAGCGCGTGGAGCTCCTCCGACTTCAGGAGCCCACGGCGGACCCGCCGCCTCAGCTCCGGCCGGCCGACGTAGTCGAGGACGTACTCCGTCTTGAGCGCCCGGCCGAGCTCGCGGAGCGCGCGGTAGAAGTGGTTGGCCCCGCTGAAGGCGACGACCCGCTTCATGGCCACCGACGCCGTCGTGTGCCCGGTGGCGAGCGAGCAGACGAACCGGCCGATCCGGTCCCACTCCTCCTCGACCCACTTCAGACGGAGCCTGCGGTCGCGGGCGGAGAGCATGGGCCAGAGCGGGCCGTAGGGGTCCGGGTCGTCGGAGGCCCGGTAGACCCGCTGCTTGTGGAGGCCCCGGATGCGCGGGGCGAACCGCTTCCCCAGGAGCGCGAACGCGGCGAACTGGACCTCGGTGTACCCGTGGGTGTCCGTGTAGTGCTCGTCGATCTCGAGGTCGGACTCGTGGAAGAGGTGGCCGTCGAGGACGTAGCCCGAGTCCCGCTCGACGGTCTCGAACGGGACGACGTGGAAGGGCGCGTAGTTGTCGGCGATGAAGTTGTAGAACTCGAGGGCGTAGTCGCTCATCCGGTGGCTGTAGGTCCGCTTGATCGTCTTCCGGGGGAACAGGAACCGCTGCCCATCCGACGACGACGTCTTCCCCTCGCCCCAGACCCGGGCCGTGTCGAGCCCCGCGATCCCGTTGACGACGGCGGCGAGCGCCGGTCGGAGCGCGTCGTCGTGGAGCCGCCAGTCGGCGAGCCGCTTGATCCGGTCGTAGCTCACGCCGTCGGTGAGGTCGGCCATCGTCTGCGGCCCGAGGTTGCACCCGAACGCGATGACGGCGGCGACCGCCTCGCACACGTCGCCAGGGCGGCGCTCGCCCATGGGCGCGAGCGTGAGGGGCCGGGTGAATCCGAGCGCGTTGTCGACCTCGATCAGGAGGTCGGGGAGCCGGACGCGCCGGACCCGGCGCGCGAGCCACGCCTTCAGCTCGGCGAGCCGGGCCTCGCCGTCGGCCCCGAGCGCGTCGGCCGGGTCGGACCCGAACCGCCACCCGTCGTCCGTGACGGTGACGTAGGCGTTCGACAGGAGCCCGGCGACGAGCCGGTCGTAGGCCGCGCTGAGCCGGGCGGTGAGGAGCGCGGTCGCCTCGCGCCCGCTTGCGGGGAGCCCGGCCCGGTCGAAGAACGCCGCCCGCTCGGCCTCCCAGGCGCCCTCGGGCATGAAGAGGTCGGAGAGCTTCCCGAACCGCTTGCTCCCGGCCACGGCCACGTTCCCGCGGCGGACCTCGTCGCGGAGCGCCGTCAGCACGGCGGCCTCGTACGCCGCCCGGTCGATCCCGCCGCCCCGCTCGACGTGGCCCCGGCGGGCCTTCGGGATGAACGACGTCGGCGCGTCGTCGGGGACGCGCCGCTTCCCGGCCTCGTTCATCGCGCGGAGCACGGCGACCGACCGGACGAGCGCGTCGGCGTGGGGCGAGCCGCCGGCCGGGTCGGTCTCGAAGTCGAGCGCGGCCAGGAGCGTCGGCGAGAACCGCCGGAGGTAGGGGAGCCGGTCGGCCACGCGCGCGAACGGGTCGCCGCCGGCGAGCCAGGCGTCGGCCTCCCCGATCCGCTCCAGGATGGCCTCCTCCGGGACGAGCCCGGTGACGTCGGCCCAGAGGTCCTCGACCGTCCCCGCCGTCGCGGCCCGCCCCCCGGCCGCCCGCTCGGCCACGAGGGCGACGACGTCGCGGAGCGCCCGGACGGTCGACTTGTGGGAGCGGCGGGTCCGCCTCGCCTCCTCGTCGAGCGCCCGCTCGGCCCGGCCGTAGGCGCCGGTGACGAGCTTGGCGTGGAGGTCGACGACGTGGTCGACGGCGTCGGCGTGGGCCTCGTGGAGGAAGCAGACGAGGGCCGCGTAGCGCCGGGGCGCCCGCAGCTCTCGGAGCCGGTACGCCGTCGAGGCCCGGACGCGGTGTGCGAGCCCCTTGCGGAGGCTCGGCCGGAGCCACGAGAGGTCGACGTCGAGTGCGCCGGTAGCGCGGATCGCCTCCAGCTTCTCAGTCTCGGCCACGAGCGCACGCGGGGAGGCGTGGCCCGGCGGGTCCTTGAGCCACTGGAGCGGCGACGTTGGGCGGCCTCCGCCCGCACGGTCGTCGTTCGCGTCGAGCAGCCCGTCGAGCGTCGCCCGGACGTCGTCGGACAGCGCGGCCCCGATGCGGGCGTCCGTCTCCTCGGCCACCTCGGCTCGGACCTCGCCCGCGAGCCGTCGGAGCGTGGACGAGGCCGGGAGGAGGACGCCGCTCTCACGGAGGTGGGCCTCGGCCGCGGCGACGAGCCCAGCGGGGCGCTCGAGGTGGGCGGCCTCGGCCCGGAGGTGCGTGCGGAGCGCGGAGCGCTCGGCCTCGCCGAACGACCGGACCCCGAGGTGGTCCCGGAGCTCGACCTGGTGCTGGTGGACCGTCCGGTCACCCCCCGCATACCGGGCGATGAACTCGTGGCCCTCACCCTCCGTCGTGCGGAGCTGGTCGGCCACGTAGCCCACGACCTCCGGGGCGACCTCGAACGGCCGCTGCTGCGGGAGCCGGCCGGTCAGCCGGTAGAACACGACCTGGTAGGCCAGCCCGAACCGGGTGTGCTCGCGGCGGCACTGGGCGAGCCGGCCGTAGTCCGCCTCGGTCAGGCGGCCCCGCCGGGCCGCGCCCGTCATACCGGCCGGCGGACGGTCCCGTCTGGGGCGACGTACCGGTAGAGCGTGGCCGACGAGACCCCGACGGCCCGGCATACCTCGGCGACCGAGACCTCGGGGTCCTTCATGAGCCGTGAGGCGACCCGGACCCTCTCCTCGTCCATCGCCCGGGGGCGCCCGCCCATCCGCCCGCGCGCCCGGGCCGAGGCCAGCCCGGCGAGGGTCCGCTCGCGGATGAGGTCGCGCTCGAACTCGGCGAGCGCCCCGAACACGTGGAAGACGAGCTTGCCGGTCGGGCTCGTCGTGTCGACGCCTTCGGTCAGCGAGCGGAACCCGACGCCGCGCTCGCGGAGCTCGTCCACGCGACCGACGAGGTCTTTGAGCGAGCGGCCGAACCGGTCGAGCCGCCAGACGACGAACGTGTCGCCGGCGCGGGCGAACGCGAGCGCCTCGGCGAGCCCCGGCCGGTCGGCCTTGGCGCCGCTCGCCTCGTCGGTGAAGGTCTTCTCGCACCCGGCGTCGCGGAGCGCGTCGAGCTGGAGGTCGAGCTTCTGGTCGGGGGTCGAGACGCGGGCGTATCCGATGAGCACGGGCTGACGGCGGTGTTGGAGAGAGGGCTCCTCAGAAGCTAGCACGGGCTGGGTTGTGAGGGCTAGATTCAGAGAAGGGTTCTGAAGTGGTCTCGCTCCTGATTACGGGCGGTTCCGTTCCGGCGGCGCGTCCGCTTCATAACCGCTCGTTATCGAAGCAGCCAGAGCGGCTCCGTCCTGTCACAGCAAAAATGCCAGACCGCCCCCCAATCCATCTCGTCGTCCGCCGGGCAAAGGAGGTGATCGAGGACTCGTACGCGGACCTCGACGGACCCGAGGACATCGCGGCGGCCGTCGGGCTCCCGCTCGAGACGCTCCGGAAGGCGTTCCGACGCGAGACGGGGATGGCCCCGCGGGAGTACCTCGAACGGGTTCGGGTAGCCGAGGCGAAACGGCTCTTAGCCGAGACCGACCTCCGGGCGTACGAGGTCGGCCTCGCCGTCGGGTGGGACCGGGAGGACTCGGCCTCGCGGGCGTTCCACCGGGCTGCGGGCACGACTATGAGGGAGTACCGGCTGAGAATCCAGTCGAATTAGGTAGCGCTGGCTGACACGTCCGGCCGGTCTGACCGTGCAGGCCAACCGCGAGGGACAACCGGAATAGCCAAGATTTTCCAGTTGGAGGGTCAAGCCCAGCTGCCTAACGTGGCGGCCGTCTGACCTGCCCCCCACTCCCCGAGGCGGGGCAACCTCACCCCAACGGGCGTGTCGCCCGCCGGTCGCGCTCGCGGCCACGCGATGAACTACTACTACTCGCCGGAGCCCGGTTCCCCGGCGTCGTTCGGTCTGCCTGCGACAGCCCTCTTCCTCGCCCTGCTCCTCGCCGGTTGCACCCAGACCCGCGCTCTCGACGCCGGGTCCCCTGCGAGCCGCTCCGCGATCGAGGCCCGCGCCGAGCGCGCCGCCACCACTGTCGTCCTCTCGACTGGTGAGCGGGCGTCCGCCCGTGCCCTTCGGCTCGACGCCGACGGTGCCTCTTGGTTCGACCCGGTCACGGGCGAGGCCCGCTCCGTGCCGTACACCGAGGTCCGCGCCGTCCGCATCGCGCGCCCCGGACGAGGTGCGCTCGTCGGGCTCGCCGCCGGAGCCCTCGTAGGCGGCACCCTCGGCTCCGCCGCTGCCCTCCGCGCAGACGGCGCGCTCGGTGGGCCTGCGCCTGGGGCTTACCTCGCCGGAGGGCTCGGCATCGGTGCCCTCCTCGGCACCGCCGCCGGTTGGGGCCAGGGCGTCGACGCCTACAGGCCCTTGGGGGTGTCCTCTCCCGACGCCCCCTAGTCAACGCCGACTGCTAGATGCAGGACCTCGGGGCGGCGGCCTGTTCGCGTATTAGCACTCCGCCGCCGCCCCTTGCCGACGGCACCGTGCCGCCGGTGTCCCGCGCCCTCCGAGCGCCCGGACTCCGGGCCGCAATTCACCCTCCCCCGGCCTCTTACCGGACCCCACCCCGTCGGTCCGACCGACACCCCGCGGCCCAGCCGCCCCCCGCCGTCCCGGCCCGTTCGATGACCCCCCTCCGCCTCCGGTGGCTCCCCGCCGCCCTCCTCGTCCTCGCGGCACCCGCCGCCGCCCAGGGCTTCGGCTACACCTCCGCGACGCCGCACCAAGCGAGCGTCCGCGTCAGCGCCAAGACCATCCTCTACGGCTCTCCCACCAACCCCACGGCGAAGACCGTCGCCTTCACCGCGCGGGACTCGTCCGGGTTTTCCTCAGCGGCACCCGTCCTCTTCGAGTTCGAGGAGATGTGGTACAACTACAACAACTTCGCCACCCGCGCCGACATCACCGGCATCTGCACGGACTACAACACGTCCACCTCCGCCTGTAACGGGACGTGGCAGACGGCGAACACCTCCGCCACCTCGCGTTCGGTCACGTTCCCCTCCCTCGCCGCCGGGAGCGACGTCGCCGCCCGCTCCCTTGGTATCCGGGTCAGCACGGCCCGGTACAACACCCTCGGCCAGCTCGTCTCGACGAGCACCGCCACCGTCGCCCGCCCGTACTTCCTCGCCCCCGCCCCCGACCACTTCTTCCGCGATGGGTCCGGCAACGAGGTCGCCATCTGGCGGCAGCGGGCACAGCCGGTGGGCACGAGCCTGAACAAGCCGCTCCTCATCGCCGAGGGCATCGACATCTCCGACCGCGCAGAGCCCGACGAGTACTACGGCCAACTCGGCCCGCTGGCGAACGTCGTCCGTGGGGGCGGGTACGACATCGCTGTCGTCTCGTTCGGGTCCCCGCTCCAGTCCGTCCGTACGCACCAGACGGGGATGCAGAACGCGGTCCGGCTCGTCCACCAAATGAAGGCCGACGCAGCGGTCAAGACGACGGTCATGGGGCTCAGCCGGGGCGGTGTCGTGGCCCGCTACGCGCTCGCGAAGATGGAGGAGACCGGCGTCGCCCACAACACCTCGCTCTTCATCTCGTACGACGCGCCCCAGCGCGGGGCGAACATCAACTCCGAGTTGCAGAGCATCATCTTCGACGCCCCGAACAACTCGGCGGAGTCCCAGGTGCTCGTGGACCAGATGAAGTCGGACGCCGTCCGCGAGCTGCTCCAGGACCACGTCTCCAACCGCTCGCCCGGCCAGGACAAGCACACCCTCTTCTACAACGAACTCCGCGCGCTCAACGGCGGCTTCGGCTACCCGCAGACCGTGCGCCGCGTGGCGTGGAGCAACGGGACGTGGTCGGCGCCGACCTACTCGGGCAACCTCTTCGTCGAGATCGACGCCTCCGCGTCCGGCCGAGACAGGCAGGCCAACATCACCGCGCTCGACCGCCAGCCCGGGTCGTTCCTCCCCGGGTCGTTCAACAACATCATCGACGGCAAGACCGGGAACGCGACCGAGGGCGACCTCGTGACCTACGCGCTGAGCACGGCCCTCTCGCTGACGGCGACCCCGCTCTCGCTCTTCACTCAGACCTTCGGCGGCTTCTTCCGCATCCGCGTCGTTAACGACGTCACGTTCATGCCGACGGCGAGCGCCCTCGACAAGGACGGCGCCGCCAGCCCGTCCCGGTTCGACCGCACCGCCAACGCCCCCCGCCGCCTCGCCCACGACGCGGTCCCGGACGCCGCCGTCGCGTTCATCCTCGAGGAACTCGGTCTCTACACTCCCCCCCCGCCGCCGCCGCTCACGGCGTCGCTGTCTGGGACGTACTACCTCAACGGCCACGGCACCGCCACGCTTAACGCGGCGGTCAGCCACGGGACCGGGTCGTCGTACACGTACCGGTGGTACCACCGCCCCCCGAACTCGTCGACGTTCACGCTCAAGGCGACCCGGACGAAGACGACGGGGACCGACTCGTACTCCCAGAGCCTCACGAGCTACGGGAGCCACTGGTTCCGGGTCGAGGTCACGCGTGGGACGGAGACGGCTGTGGCGACCCGCGAGGTCGTCGTCGAGGACTCAGGCCCGCCGGGCGGGTGCGTCCCGGAGCCGGGCTTCCCGTGCCCGCAGTCGGCTCCAGGGGTCGGCGCCTCTGTCCTCGCCGAGCCCGTCCCGGACGTCTTCACCGTCCACGCGCCGAGCCCGAACCCAGCCCGGGGTCCGGTCGAGGTCCGGTACGACCTCCCTGAGCCGTCCACGGTCCGCGTCGCGGTCTACGACGTGACCGGGCGCGAGGTGGCCGCCGTCGTCCGCGAGGAGGGGGCCGGGTACCGCCAAGCCACGATCGAGACGTCCGGGCTCCCGTCCGGGGTCTACGTCCTCCGGGTGACGGCCGGGTCCGAGAAGGCGACGCACCGGATCACCGTCGTCCGATAGAGGCCCGGGGCCGCACGGCCTTCGGGTTGGGGGGCGGGCCATACGGCCCGCCCCCCTCTATCGTACAGTTCGTTCCCATCACCTGCTCGAACCCAGCTCGGCGGGTCCAGGTCCGCTCGATCTGAGACCGGCCGGACCCCCGCCCAGACTGGTCGCACGCAGACCGACACCGGAAATTGGGTCGGAGGCGGCACGGCAGTGCTACTGCGACATTCTACACCGATCTGCCTGCTACCCTAGGCTCGTGTGCCCGTGGTCCGTCAAGATGAGGTGGTCGTGGACCGGGACCCCCATAACCTTGCCCGCCTCGACGAGCTGGCGCGTGATCGCCACGTCCTCCCGGCTCGGTTCAGGGTTCCCCGAGGGGTGGTTGTGGGCGAGGATCACCGCCGCCGCGTTCGCCAGCACGGCTGCCTTGAACACCTGGCGCGGCTCGACGATGCTTGCGGCGAGCCCGCCTACGCTAGCCACATGAAGCCCAACCAACGTATTTGCAGTATCCATAAACACCACCAAAAACTCCTCCCTATCTCGATCTTCGAAGTATGCCCGTAGCACGGCCGCCGCGTCGGCGGGCGAGCGGACTTGGTCTCGGGTCGGGAACGTGAACGTCCGCTCGCGGACGAGCCGGGTGGTGTAGAGCGGGACGCCAGAGAACAGGGCGTCCCGGTAGGCTCCATGGACGGACCCGCCGTGCGTTCCGGGCTGGCGGAGGCCGAGGGCAGGCTCTCGGACGACGGATTGAGGGCCACTTGCTAGAGGCGCAGGAACCGAGGCATCGGCCACAGAGCCGTAAAGCACGGTTCGACGGGCGAACCACGGGGCGTCGGACTCCACGCGCCGGAGACGGCCGCGGAGGGCGAGCCGCCGGGCGTGGTACCGCTCGCGGCGGTCGAGGGTGGGCTGGGGAATGGCCGGACGACCGCCCACGCGGTCGCCGCCGCCCAGCATCCGCAACTCGATGTCGCGGAGCACGCGGAGGTTCAGGGCCGTTAAGCGGCCCGGAGGTGTCAGACGCTCGGGATTGGAGATCGCCATCAGTTCTCAGGCATCGCTCCACAAGGACTCACGTGGGCAGCGGTGGGAGCGCCCCCGCCGGCCGACACGAGGCCGGGTCGGCGGGGGCGCGTCCTCCCTGCTCAGTTCGAGCTGAACCCCGTCGTGAGGTCGAGCGCCGCCTTGAAGGCGCGGACCTTCTCTTGCGAGCGCGGCCCGAACACCGCCGAGTGGTCCACGTTGCCCCTCCCCTCCCGCCAGTCGCTCGTCTCGGTGCAGGCGTTGTAGGCCGCCCACACGGTCCGCGCGAGGTGCGGGTGCTCGGAGTTGAACTTGGCGTAGAGCACGCGGGCGCCGTCGCGGATCTGCCGCACTCGGTCGGTGGCGACGACCCACGACTCCATCGCCCCCTCGGCGTCCATGATGGCCTGGTTCAGGTGCCCGCCCTTCATGACGGCGAGCTGCTGGGCCGAGAGGCTCTGGAAGAGCCGGACCTTCGCGGGCATCGGCGGCTCGGGGAACGCGGAGCGGAGAAGGGTCTCCACGCCCTCGTCGTCCACGGATGTCTTCGCCATCGCCTCGAAGTACGCCTCGACCTTTTCCGTCGCGCGCGTCATCTCGGCCACGAGGTTCGCCGCGAACGCGACGGTCCCCGTCGGGTCGCCCGTGTGCGGGACGCGGAGGTTGACCTGCGCTTGGCGGATGCCGAGCGTGAGCGTGTTCTGGCACACGACCCGGCGGGGCGTGAAGAGGACCCGGTGGCCCTTGCCGGGCACCTGGCTCAGCACGCAGACGAAGTAGTTCTCGACCTCGTCCACGCTCTGGACCGCGAACGAGTCGCCGCGGAGCGAGAGGAAGAGCGTCTCTCCGCCCCGGAGCACGCCGCAGGTCTCGACCGGGAACGTGTCCGAGAGCGGGTCGAGCGCCTTCGCGTAGTCGAGGTACTGGGCCACGGTCCAGTTCTCGCTCGCCACACCGAAGAGGCGGGGCTCGGGGTCGTCGGCCGTCGGGCGGCGGACGATGGCCCGCTGGTCGGTCGGGTGGGGCTCGCCGTCGAGGACGTAGTGGAGCGGGGCGGCCTCGACCTCGATGCCGACGGCCGTGCGACTGACGGCGTCGGTAACGGAGACGTCGGCGTCGAGCGCGAACGTCTCGCCGAGGTTGTGCCAAGCCGCCTTCTGGCGGCTGTAGAAGCGGGTTCCAAAGATGTCGTGCATGACGTTGAGCGCACCTCTGCGCGTCGGGTTCTCGGGCGGCCGGACGGCGCGCCTCACCGAGGGGGCGCGCCGTCCGGTCTGCCACAGACCCTGCCTCGATCCCCACGGCTGTTGCGGCAAAAAAGAAGCCCGGCGACCGCATGGTTCGCCGGGCTGAGTCTGGGCTCGGGGCTACTCGTCCTCGGTCTCGCCGTAGGCGTCGGTGCAGTACAGGAGGCTCCCGTAGTTGGACCCCGGCGCTACCGTGTCCCGGTAGCTCACCCGGTAGGCGTACGGGCTCTCGTCGGCGACGGCGTGGGCCTCCGCCCAGGCCTTCCGGTCGTCGGCCCAGTCGAGCCACGCCGCCGCGGCCTCGTGCGCCCGGCTGATCGCGACGTGGACCTCGTCGCCGGTGTCGCCGGTCACGTGGTACCGGAGGACCGGGCCGGTCCCGTAGGCGTCGGTCTCCAGCCGGATCAGGGGGGCGACCCACAGGGCGTCCTCCGGCGGGAGCTTGCCCAACAGGTGCTTCTCGGTGTGCGTCCCCGTCCGGTCGGCCACTTCGAGGAACAGGTAAACCTCGTCGGCCGAGGGGTCATCGGGATCGACCACGGCGATCCGGGCCACGAGCTCTGGGTACGTGTCTCCCGCAGCCGCACGCTTCGCGAGCCGGGCCAGCCCGGCGGACTCGCAGTCCTGGAGGCGCGACGGGAGGATCAAGCTCCGCGAGCGGAGCCCGAAGCTGGCCCTCAGGGCGTCCTCCTTCATGAGGTGCGGGTGGAACTGGGGGCACGACGTGCGCCGGAGCCAGCAGGCGAACCGGTACCAGGTCCGGGCCTGGGCGTAGTGCGGACGGGAATAGATGCGGGGCATGACAAGACCTCGGAAGAGGGGCTCGTGACGACCGCCGTACCCGGGGACCCGAGTGGTCCCCGCAGCCAGCGGCCACCCCCTGGCAGGCGTAAGGCCGGACTACCGGGTCAAGGTGGAGCGCCCCCGCGCGGAGGGACCGTCGGAAAACCCGAGCCGGGGTTTTCTGTCGCAGCGCGAGCACGGGGCGAACGACCTTGACGCTGTCCGGCCGTCGCCTAGATTGCTAGAAACCGCTGCCAACACCCCCGCCCCCCTCCTGCCGACTCGCCCGCTGCGAGTCGGCAGGGAAACCCGACGGGGCCGAGAGGCCCCGACTTTGCACGGCGCGGAGCGCGCGTCTCGGCACCGCCGAACCGTGCCGCCAACCCACGCCGAGATAGCGTGTCACGAGTTGACGACACGGTGCGAGTCGGTGAGCATCTACACGCCCTGCCTCTGGATACACCGATCCTCGTAGAACTGGTGGTAGCAGAACGCCGCGATCCGCCGGAGGTCGGCGTCTCGGTACGCATTCCAGGCGTCGGGCGAGAGCCCGGACCCGGCGGCGCTCAGGGCCGCGCTCGCCTGGAAGTCCCCGAAAAGCCGAGCTGCGATGCGGAGATCGCCTTCAGACGGGTACCTCTCGGACGGGACCCGTCCCACGTGGAGCCGCATCCAGTCGTGGAGGTCGTCCACCTGCCGCTCGGTCAGCCGCTGGGCCGCGTCGAGGCAGGCGTGGTGGCGGACGACGCGCTGGGCGTGCTCCAGCATCTCCGCCTTCCGCATCGAAGAGTAGAAGCGGTCCCCGAACTGCGACCAGAGCCCGACGCCGTACCGCTCCACGACCGCCTCCAGTTTCGCCTTCGTGAAGCCCGGCAAGAGCGTCCACACGGCGTCGAGACGGATCTTTGGGAGATCGCATTCGGACGTCTCGACGGCATCCGCGCTGGGGTGAGCCCCTGACGGGCTCGGCGCTTCGTCGTCCGCGGCCTCGATCACGGCCAGGACGACGGCGTCCTCGGCGGTGGCGAGTCCCCCCGCCTGCGCGGGGGCAGGCTCTCCAGGTGTGGCCGGGGCCGCATCGCCGCTCGGATCGTCGTCCAGCAGCCCGACCTCGGCCACGAGGCGGCGGGCCTCGGCCCAGACGTGCCGGTGGGAGATCCCGCGTTTCGAGAGCACGCGCCGCTGGCGCTCGCCGTAGCCCTCGGCCGACGAGTCGGCGCGGCGGTCGCAGAGCGTGAGGAAGTCGGCCTTCGCACGGAGCCGGAAGAGGATGCCGGGGCACCGCGCGGCCTCGTGGAGCTGGCGGAACGCCTCGAACACGCGCCACTCGCGGGCGAGACCTCGGAGCCGGGTGCTCGCCCGAAGGCTGATCTTCGCATCGTCGGGCCGCTGGCGGAGTCGGTCGGCGAGGGACTCGGCCGCGCCGCGCGTCTCGTCGGCCCAGGCGGCGAGGCGCTCAGCGGTCGGGCCGCCCCGGCTCGTGACGCGGTTCGGGAACGGGTCGTCCGGGAGGACGGGCGTGGAGAACGCGAGGGCGACGTCGCACAGGAGGCGGCGCTTCGCCTCCGCTCTGCGCACCGCCATGGGCTGCGCGTCCGCCGTCTGAGATTCGGTGCTGGGGGCCTCTTGGAGGGGGGGCATGGGGATACCGTGGTTGGGTTTCGTCGCGGCGCCCGACCGAGTGCCGGGGCCGCTTCTCGCCCTCCGGGGAGCGGCCACCGGAACTGCGCCGACTCAGGATCGACGCGCCCTGCCACGACCTGCGTGACCGCTCGGCCCACGTCGCTGTGTGAAGCGCACCGCTGTCGCAGGGGATTGCGGCCAGCGGTAGCGGTCCAGGGATCGACCTAGAATGGCATCCAGCCGTCATCCCAGGCGGCCTCGATGCAGGGCCGGGCGGCCTCGGGCTCGAGGTTTTCCGGGAGGGGCTCGTAGGCATCGAGGGCGGCCTCGGCCCGCGCGTAGGCCTCGGGGTCGGCGACGGCCGAGGGCAGGCCGCACCCGGCGTCGTCGTAGCCCGCGAGGTAGCCGTCGAGGTCGAACCCGTACTGGCGCTCGAACCACCGGCCGTAGGCCCAGATGCTCGTGTGGTGGGTGCGCCACGTGAGCTCGTTGATGTAGATCGGCACCATGTGGTGGACGAGCCGCCCCTCACTGGCGTCCCAGACGCACCGCGAGCCCGTGAGGTACACCCACTCGGTCAGCGGCCGCTCGGAGTACCCGTCGGCGAGGCAAGCGTCGTAGCCCGCCTCGTACGACGCATCGAAGTGGTGGTCGTAGTCGGGCTCAGGCAGACACCGGCAGAGCAGTCGGTTGCACCCGTGGCAGAAGTCGCCAGGGCCAGGCATGGATCTCGACATGGATCTCAGAGCGAAGGAGTCGTTGCGCGACCTCCGGCCGAGTGCCGAGGCCGCTCCTCGCTTCCGCGGAGCGGCCCCGGCGCGAGCCTCAGGCGGCCCGGCGAACCGGGGTGCCCTCCCCCGTCCCCCCTCGGATCTCGACCACGGGCCGGTGCGCCGTCACTGCCCGGAGGACGCCCGCCGCCCGCTCGCCCGTCGGGACGAAGAACCGGGTGCGGAAGGCGTGGACCTCGGCGAAGACCCCGTCGGCCTCCAGCTCGCGCATGGCCGCGAAGTCCGGCCCCATGAGCTCGATCCGGGGCTCGTTCGCCACGCGGCGGCGCCGGAGCTGCCACCCGTTGGCGAGGTCGGCCTCGGCGCCCGCCAGCAGCCGCTCCGCCAGCACCTCGGGCGTGATGTCCACGGGGTCTCCAGCGGCTCCGAGAGCCTTGAGCGTCGCGCTCAAGTGCTCCGGCATCACGGCCCGCCCGATCATGCGCTCGCCGTCGTCGGTCTGGGCTCGGTAAATCCTCGGGTGCCCCGCAATCCGGTCCCAGATGGGCAGGATCGTCCCGGTCACGAGGTGGACGGGCTCGATGAAGAACTCCGGGGCCTCCCGGACTCCCGCCTCCCAAAGCATCCGGGCCTCGACCGTCTGGACGGGTCGGTACCCCGAGGACTCCCCCGCACGGCTCACTTCGGTCTCGTCCATGAGCCGGTTTGAGCGCACGCCGACCCGGCGGAGGCGCTGCACGATGCGGCCTGTCTCCGTCGTCCGGCTCCCGGCCCGGAACAGCGCGTACACCTGCTCGCTCCGGCGGTTCTGGACGAACCCGACCCAGTATCCCAGGGTCTGCGCCTCGCGCGCCCGGTGCCACACGTCGTCCCAGTCCACGATCTCCGTCCGCCGCGTGAGATCAAGCGTCACGACCTGCGTGGTGGCCCCCGACCGCTCGTGCGTGTACACGTGCCGCTCGTCGGTCTTGACGACGCGCTCGGCCCGGATCGTCTCGACGCCCACGTCGAGGGTCCCGGCCTCCCGAGCCGCCTCGGTGGCCTCCTCCAGGTACCCGTACCACGAGTCGAACACGGCGTCCATCGCGCCCGTCTGGAGCGAGAGGAGCCGGTTGAGGAACTTCGGCACCTCCGGTACGGCCCCGACATTGAGTTGCCCGTCGGCATCAAGCACCTTGATCCCCATCTGCTCCTCGACGAGCGCCGGCGTGACGCCGGAGGCGACGGCCCGGCCCTCGCCCCGGTAGAGGTCCACGAACCAGTTGTGGAGGCTCGCCCGCGAGAGCGGGGTCTCCAGGTTGAACTCGGACGAGAGCAACCCCTGGCTCGCCGTCTGCCGCTGGCCCTTCGTGAGGGCTCCGAGCTGGTCGAGCCGCCGCGCGATGGTGGACAGGAAGCGGCGCTGGGCCTTGAGGTTCGTCGTGACGAGCACGAGTTCGGGCGGGCACGCCTGGTTGGCCCGGTGGACCCGGCCCATCCCCTGCACGCACCGCGCGCTGCTCCAGCCGGGCTCGACGCAGTAGAGGACTCTCCGCTGCTGGTTCTCGGCCGCGAGGTCCGCGTGGTAGCTCCGGCCGGTCCCCCCGGCCTGGCTGAAGACGAGCACACGGCGCTTGTCCGCCATGAATTCGTCGGCCTCCGCGTTGCACGTCCGCTGGGTTCTGCGCTCTTCCACCACCTGCTCCACGCCATCGACGGTCTTGGTGACGAACCGCCGACCACGGCCCGTCACCTCGGCCACGGACTCGGGTCCGAAGTGGGCGACGACCTGGTCGAGCACGCCGTGGGGCACGCTCACCGCGCCCACCTCCAGCATCAGCCGGTCCCTCGCGGCCACGGCCTCGGGCGACTGCACGAAGTCACCCGCTGCGTTCTTGACGGGACGGGACCGGACGCGGCCCTCGTCGTCCTCGTACTCCTCGTAGAGCGTGGTCGGGAAGCTGGCCTCGACGAACTGCAAGAGCTGATCGCGCGGCGTCACGTCGAGGTCCCGTAGATCCTCACCATTGGCTACCGCTTTGGCGTACGCCCGCTCGGTCGCCGCCTCCATCGTGGACACCAACTGCACGACGCAGCTCTCTCCAGAGGCCAGCCGGGATTCCATGTCCCGGATCAGGCTCGGGGCGCTCATCGACACCAGGACGTGGAGGAAGAACCGCTGGTGGGCGCCCCAGAACTGACTGTAGGCTGCTGCTCTGGCTCTCCCGCACTTGTCGGCCTTCGTGACTTCGAGCGCGCTCTGAATGTTGCGGAGCACGACCTGCCACGCTTGGGCGCAGCGGTCGTAGGTCTCGGCCTGGTGGGGCGCGAGGTCGTGGACGAGCGTCCGGTAGTCCACGCCGTCGTAGGACACGCTCCGCGCGAGGTAGAGCCCCATCGACTTGAGGTCTTTCGCCACGAGCTCCATCGCCGCGATCCCGCCCGCCGACACCTTCTCGACGAACGCCTCGACGGTCGGGAACGGGGTGCCCCGGCCCCAGAGGCCGAGGCGGGCGGCGTAGGCGAGGTTGGCGACCTCGGTGGCACCCGTCGCGCTCGCGTAGACGACGCGGGCGTTCGGGAGCCGGTCTTGGAGCTCGACCCCGGCGAGCGCCCGCTGGGACGCCTTCTGGACGCCCCGGCTCCCCTGCCGGTCGAGGGCGGAGGCCATGTTGTGGCTCTCGTCGAAGACGACGACGCCCTCGAACTCGGCCTCGCCCTCAGCACCCGCCAGCCAGGCGACGACCTGCTCCAGCCGGTCGATCCCGGTCTCCACCCCGTCTTTCTCACGGGGCTTGCCCTTGAGCGTGTCGTAGCTCGCGAAGCAGATGCCCTCAGCGCGCGGGATCGGCCCCTTGCACGCACCGAGGTCGAAGACAAAATCGGCCGGACCGCCGAGGGCAGTCCAGTCGCGGACGGCGTCGCGCATGAGGCTCCGGTTCTCGCTCACCCAGAGGGCGCGGCGGCGGCCCTGGAGCACATGGTCGAGGATGATCCCCGCACTCTGCCTCCCTTTGCCAACACCCGTCGCGTCGCCGATGAAGAACCCCTGCCTCGGACCAGGCTCCCCGCCTTCGCCCGGAAGGTGCTCAGTGTGGGCGGAGCCCGCCCGGACGATGGCCTCGAGCTGGGCGTCGGAGAGGTGGCCCTCGGTCACGAGGTGCTCCGGAAGCGTCGGCCGGTAGTCGCAGGCCGGGGCGGTGGCCGCCGCCATCGCAGCCGACTCGACGAGGCGCGTCGGGTGGGGACACGCGCTGGGGACACGGACGGCCGGGCGGTAGGCGTCGAACACGCTCGCCGTGAGCGCGCCCGCCTCGGTACGCGCTTTCGTCGCCTCGACGAGAAGGGGACGAGTGCCCTCGAAGGGCCACACGGGAATGGTCGTCCGAGGCTGGGCTTCCCGCTGAACGGGCGGCGCCAGCGTCCCGACGCGGGGCGCGAGGAGGGCGAAGAGGTCGAGCTGTTCGACCGTTGAGGAAGCTGCGGACTGGGCAGCCTGGGAGGTAAACGGGGACATCGGAGGGTCCGACTGGAGACGAAGGCGGAGCCGCTCCGGGCACGTCGCCCAGGGCTCCGGCCCGCCGCGCTGGCGGGCTCGCCAACCGGCCCGCGAGTGCGGGGGGTACCCCCGTCCAGTTTCCACCCTGCCCCCTCACGCACCGAGCGCTCGCGAGGTGCGGCCCAACCCGGTTCCAGTCCCCCCGCCCTTACCCGACCGTCGCCAGCAGGGGCGACGGGACGTCGGACCGGCGCGGGGCCACCCGCCGACGGACGGCCAGCGTCGGCCGCTCGACGAGGGCGTAGAACGCGCCGCCGACGGCCCCCATCGCGACGAGCGCGCCCACCACGTGGAGCGCCGTCGGCACGCCCGGCAGCGCCTCGGCCACGAGCCGACGGTACACGTCGGCCACGACCGTGTGCGTCATGTAGACGCTGTACGACGTGAGCGCGGCGGCCCGGACAGCCCGCGACGCCGCGGACGGGAGCGGCCGCCTGTCCGCCGTCGCCACGACGACGGCCACGAACGCCAGGGCCACACCGGAGTAGGCGTAGCGGTTGAGGACGTCGACCGGGAGCCACGGGATCGTGGCGACGAAGACGACGCCCGGGAGCGCCAGCGCCCGCCCCGCCCGGCGGAGCGCGGGCCAGAGCCCCGGCCGCTGGTAATACACGTACGCGGCGGCCACGCCGAGCGCGAGCCCCTCCAGCCGCATGTGGGTCGCCGTGTAGTGGAGGCCCCACGGCGAGGCCCCGTCAGGGACCGTGACCACGCGCGCCACGAGCGACACGAGCGCGGCGGTCCCGAGCGCGAGCGGGACGCCGCCCCGGACACGGAGCGCGACCCCGAGCACGAGCGGGAGCCCGAGGTAGAAGTGCTCCTCGACGCAGAGCGACCAGCTCACGCCCCAGTACGGCACCCCAGTGTAGTTCTGGACGAACGCGAGGTAGCGCCAGTCGAACGGGTCCGCGTTGTCGGTGAACGCCGACCGGAGCCCGTACACCGTGACGAGCGCGACGAGGTAGGGCGGGATCGTCCGGAGCCACCGGCGCACCCAGAACCGGCCGAGCTCGACGTCGCCGTGGCGGCCGAGCTCGCGCCAGTAGAGCCCGCCGACGAGCCAGCCGGAGAGCACGAAGAACAGGTCGACGCCAACCCACCCCGACTCGAACACGCGGGCCATGCCAGGGCCGACGCGGAGGACCCCCTCGCCAACCAGGTTCACCGGGACGACGAGCGCGATGGCGACGGCGCGGAGCAGGTCGAGGTTAGCGACGCGCTGTACGGGGGCGGCGTCCATGCGCGGTCCGGGGGGAGCGCGGAAGGTGCCCCGGGCTCCCTGTGCGGAACCTGTCGGCCGCCTTAAATCTCTGTCAGGTAGCGCGATGGCGCCGTGTGGCGAACCACACGGCGAGGGCCGGGAGCGTCGTCACCTGAACGACGGGCGAGAGCCCGACGGTGTGCCCGAGGACGGTGACCGTCGGCATGAGGTCCGAGTACCCCCAGAGGTCGAGGGCCTGGGCCGCCCACTCCAGGCCGACCGACGCGGCGAACCCGACGCCGAGGAGGGCCGCCCACCCCGCCCGGTCGGGCGGGTCGAGCCGACGGGCGCCGACGAGGAGCGCGGCCCCCAACGCGACGCCGAGCGTGATGACGACGTCGCCGGCGATGGCCCCCCACATCCAGACGGTCGCCCGCCAGAAGCCCCAGCTCCACATGTCGTAGAGGACCGTGCATTGGGCGAACTCCCACAGCGCGTGGAGCCCGAAGCCCCAGAGGGCGACGCGGCGGAGCGGGAGGTCGGAGTAGCCTCGGAGCATGGTCAGACGGTGGTGCCAGCGGCGACGTAGGCGGCGCCAAAGAAGAACGAGCGGTCGGCGTCGAGAGCGACGTGCGCGGCCACGACGGGCCGGAGGTCGCGGCGGGCCATCTCCCACGTCTCGCCGAGCGGGGCGGCGAGCCGGAACGCGGCCGTCTGCACCAGACCCGGCCACGAGCGCGGGATGCGGAAGTCGAGGACGGCGATTCGCCCGCCCGGCGTGAGCGCCCCGACGGCCCGCTCGACCACGGCCTCGGGGTCGGGCATCATGGACAGCGAGAACGTCGCGAGCACGCGGTCCGGCGCCCCGAGGTCGGTCGAGAGGGCGTCGGCCTGGACGAGCTCGACTCCGAGGCCGCCGGTCCGCTGGCGGGCTCGGTCGAGCGCGCCCGAGGACACGTCGAGGCCGATGACGCGCCCGCCCTCCCCCACCGCGCGGGCGAGGAGCGGGAGGTTCCGGCCGGTCCCGCACCCGACGTCGAGGACGGTGTCGCCGGGGCGGACGTGGAGGGCCTCGATGGCGGCACGCCGGTAGGCCCCAGCGCGGAAGCCGACGAGCGGGAAGGCGGCCAGCGCGAGGTCGTATCCGCGCGCGGTCCGGTCGTAGACCTCGCGGATGCGCTCGGTCCAGGACGCATCGGTCGGAGGGCTCGGCACGGGGCTACGAGACGACGGCGATGGTCCCACGCTGCATGTCCATGCCGCACACGAACTCGACCTCGCCGGTCTCGGTCGGCGTGAACTCGATGGCGACGGGCTCCCCGAGCGGGAGGTCCGTCGTGGGGACGTCGTAGGCCGGGAGCGTGATCTGGGACGAGCATTCGTCCTCGACCGTCCGCGTGAAGACGAGGCGGGCGGGGACGCCGGCCTCGAGGGCGATCTGGCGGGGCTGGTAGCCCATGCGCCCGGCCTCGACCTCGACGACCTGGACGCCGTCGACGAGGTCGGGCGTGGTGGCCCCGTCGCCGGCCGCGGCCATGTGCTCGTGCTCGGCGCCGTCCATCATGGTGCCGTCGGGCATCTCGTGCATCTCGTCGGTGGCCTCCGCGCCCATGCCGGGCATGTCGGCACGCTCGTCGGAGCCCGCGTCGCCGCAGGCGGCGAGGGCGAGGGGGGCGGCGAGCAGGAGGGGGAGGAAAGAGCGGGTCATGGTGTTGGGGGGTTAGGGGGTGAGAGCGGGGAGGTCGGGGTAGTCGGGGAGGACGAGCTCGGGGAGCCCGTCGTCGCCGGCGTCGAGGGAGTCGGGCTCCGCATCGGTCGTCGACGTTTCGAGGTCGGGAACTGAGGGAGCTGGGGGGCCTGCGTCTGGGGTGGGCGCCGCGGGTCCGGTCCAGCGGGGAGCGGACGAGGTCGCCTCGGGGAGCCGGACGAGGCGTGCGGGGTCGAGCGGTCGGCCGTCGGCGTCACGAACCTCGAAGTGGAGGTGCGCGCCCGTCGAGACGCCGTCGCGGCCGGGGCGCCCACCGCTGGCGCCCAAGGCGACGCCTCGCCCGACGCGGAGGCCGGGGCGGAGGGCGGCGTCGACGGAGGCGAGGTGGGCGTAGCGCGTGCGGACGGGCTCGCCCCGCCCCGCCCCTCCGACCCCGCCCAGGTGGTCGATCTCGACGACGAGCCCGTAGCCCGGCCGCGGGCCGACGGAGCGGACGGTGCCCGGCGCGACGGTCCAGACGGCCGTGCCCTCGGGGACCGCGAGGTCGACGCCGTCGTGGTGACGGACGCGCCCCGAGACGGGGTGGACGCGAGGGCCGAACGGCGAGCTGATGGGACCCTGGACTGGCCCCATCGGGAGGCGAGCGCTGAGCGAGGCCGACGCCGCCTCGGAGAGAGAGCGGACCGAGTCGGCCGAGGCTGCGACGGGCGCGGCGGCAAGCGCCACTGGCGGCGGCGCGGCCGAGCGGTCCTGGGAGGCGAGGCGCTCGGCCGTGAAGCCCGAGACGAGGAGGACGGCCACGACGGCCGCGAGGCGGAGCGGCGTCGTCATGGCGCGGGCGGGGCGTCGTGGGCACTCGCGCGGGGCGCCAGCGGTTCGAGCGCGAGGTCGCTTGAGGCCAGCCCGTCGCCCGGTGGCGTCTCGCGGAGCTGGCGGCGCAGGCGGCGGCCCTGGACGACGGCGTAGAGCGCCGGGATCATGACGAGCGTGTGGACCGTCGAGGTCACGAGCCCGCCGACCATCGGGGCCGCGATCCGCTGCATGATCTCGGCGCCCGTGCCCACGCCGATCATGGCGGGCGTCAGCCCGAGGATCGTCGTGAAGACCGTCATCAACTTGGGCCGGACGCGGTCGACGGCGCCTTCTTCGAGGGCCGCTTTGAGGCGCGGGACGGAGGTGAGTCGCCCGGACTCGCGGTAGCGGCGTACGGCCTCGTCGAGGTAGACGTGCATGACGACGCCCGTCTCGGCCGCGAGCCCGGCGACGGCGATCAAGCCCACCCCGACGGCGATCGAGAAGTTGAACCCGAGCGCCAGCATCAGCCAGACCGCGCCCACGACGGCGAACGGGAGCGGGATCATCAGGAGCAGCGCCTCCTCCGCGCTCCGGAAGTGGAGGAACAGGAGCAGGAACACGATCGCGAGCGTGACCGGCACCAGGACGGCGAGGCGGCGGTTGGCCCGCTCCATGTACTCGTACTGCCCGCTCCACTTGATCGAGTAGCCCGGCGGGAGGTCGACGGCCGCGGTGACGGCCTCGCGGGCGTCGGCGACGTACGAGCCGACGTCGGCGCCCTCGGCGAGGTCGACGTAGACCCAGGCGTTGGGGCGCGCGTTCTCGGACTTGATCATGGGCGGGCCGCTCGCGAACGCGAACGTCGCCAGCTCGCCGAGCGGGACCTGGGCCCCGCCCGGCGTCGGCACGAGCACCTGCCGGAGGGCGGGGAGGTCGTCGCGGAGCGCGCGGGGGTAGCGGACGTTGACGCCGTAGCGCTCGAGCCCCTCGACCGTCGTCGTCACGGTCATCCCGCCGACGGCCGCCTGGAGCACGTCCTGGACGTCGCCCGAGGTCAGTCCGTAGCGGGCGGCGGCGAAGCGGTCGACCTCGACGTCCAGGAAGCTCCCGCCCATCACGCGCTCGGCGTAGGCGCTCCGCGTGCCGGGGAGCGAGGCCACGGCCCGCTCGACCTGCTGGCCGAGCCGTTCGAGCGTCTCTAGGTCCTCGCCCGCGATCTTGACCCCGACCGGCGTCTTGATCCCGGTCGCGAGCATGTCGATCCGGGTCTTGATCGGCATGGTCCAGGCGTTCGTGAGCCCGGGGAACCGGATGGCGGCGTCGAAGGCGCGCGTCAGGCTGTCGCGGTCGACCCCGTCGCGCCACTCGTCCTCCGGCTTCAGGATGATCGTCGTCTCGATCATCGAGAGCGGGGCGGGGTCCGTCGCCGTCTCGGCCCGGCCGACCTTCCCGAACACGCGCTCGACCTCGGGGAAGGTGGCGAGGATGCGGTCGGTCCGCTGCAAGATCTCCTTGGCCTCCTGGGGCGAGACGCCGGGGAGCGTCGTCGGCATGTAGAGCATGTCGCCCTCCCAGAGCGGCGGCATGAACTCGGAGCCGATCTGCGGGAACGGCACGTAGGTCTCGCCCAGGAGGAGCCGCTGGACCGGGAGGACCGTCACGAACAGGAGCGAGAACCCGACCAAGAGCACCGCCTTCGGGTGGCGGAGCGTGCCCCGAATGACGGGCCGGTAGGCCCGGATGAAGAACCGGGCGACGGGGTTCTGCTGCTCCGACCGGATCTTGCCCTTGACGAACACGGCCATGAGCGCTGGGACGAGCGTGACGGCCAGGATGGACGCGGCGGCCATCGAGAACGTCTTGGTGAGGGCGAGCGGCCGGAACATCCGGCCCTCGACCTGCTCCAGCGTGAAGACCGGCAGGAACGAGACCGTGACGATGAGGAGCGAGAAGAACAGCGACGGCCCGACCTCCTTGGCCGCGTCGAT
The DNA here is from genome assembly GCA_964504495.1 of uncultured Rhodothermales bacterium. Lineage (GTDB taxonomy): Bacteria > Bacteroidota > Rhodothermia > Rhodothermales > Rubricoccaceae > Rubrivirga. The sequence continues at coordinate 10,887 of CAZDFV010000005.1, read as the reverse complement.
CACCGCGCGCACGCGCTCCGAGTCCGCCAGCCCGGGCGGGTCGCCCGAGGCTGCTCCGTCGCCGCTGGCGGCGCCCCGCTTCGCCTCGCGCGCCCGCTCGATGTGCTTGTGGGCGTTCTCCACCATGACCAGCGAGGCGTCCACCATCACGCCGATGGCGATGGCGATGCCGCCCAGGCTCATGATGTTGGCGTTGATTCCCAGGAGCCTCATCACGCCGAGGGCGATGAGGATGCCGACCGGGACCGTCACGAGGGCCACGAACGCGCTCCGAACGTGGAGCAGGAACACCATGACCACGAGGGCGACGACGAGCATCTCCTCCCAGATCGTGTTCGTGAGAGAGGAGACTGCGCTCGCGATGAGCTCGGAGCGGTCGTACTCGGTCACGACCTCGACGCCGGGCGGGAGCCCGTCCGACACTTCAGCGATCCGGGCCTTGACCCTGTCGATCGTGGCCTGGGCGTTCTCGCCCGAGCGCATGACGACGATCCCGCCGACCACCTCGCCCTCGCCGTTGACGTCGGCGATGCCGCGCCGGATCTCCGGCCCGAGCCGGACCTCGGCGACCTGCCCGACCGTGACGGGCGTCCCGCCCTCGGCGTTCAGGACCACGTTTCGGATGTCCTCGACGCCGGTGAGGTAGCCCTTCCCGCGGACGATGAACTCGCGCTCGCCGAGTTCGAGGAGCCGCCCGCCGACGTCGCGGTTGCTCCGCCGGAGCGCCATCGCGACGTGGTTGATCGGAATCCCGTACGCCGCGAGCGCCTGCGGGTCGACGACCACCTGGTACTGTTTCTCGAACCCGCCGACGGTCGCAACCTCGGCCACGCCCTCGACGGCCTGGAGCTCGTACTTGAGGTAGAAGTCCTGGACCGACCGGAGCTGGGCGAGGTCGTAGGTCCCCGTCGTGTCGCGCAGGCTGTACTGGTAGACCCAGCCGACGCCCGTCGCGTCCGGCCCGAGCGCGGGCGTGGCCTCGCCTGGGAGCCGGTCCTGGACCTGGCTGAGGTACTCGAGCACGCGGCTCCGCGCCCAGTAGAGGTCGGTCCCGTCCTCGAAGATGACGTAGACGAAGCTCGTCCCGAACATCGAATAGCCCCGGACGGTCCGGGCGCCCGGGACGGAGAGCATGGCGGACGTGAGCGGGTAGGTCACCTGCTCCTCGACGATCTGCGGCCCCTGGCCGGGGTACTCCGTCCGGACGATGACCTGGACGTCGCTGAGGTCCGGGATCGCGTCGACGGGCGTCGTGAGCGTGGCCCAGGCGCCGAGCCCGGCCACGAGGAGCGTGACGAGGCCGACGAGAAGGCGGTTCTCGGCGCTCCACTCGATGATCCGTTCGAGGAGCCCGTCGCGGGCGCCGTGTTCGTGGGTATTGGGCGTGCGCATGGTTACTCGGCGTCCATGTCCATCTCGTCCATGTCCATCCCCGGCATCGACTGCATCGCGCCGAGCGACGCCGCGAGGCGGGCCTCGGAGTCGATGAGGAACTGGGCGCTCGTCACAACGCGGTCGCCGGGGGTGAGGCCCGAGAGCACGCGGACGAGCCCGTTCGCCTCCTCGCCCAGCGTGACCGGCTGCGGCCGGAACCGGCCCTCGCCGAGCGCCAGGATGACGGCGGGCTCGGCGCCGTCACGGACGACGGCCTCGGCGGGGACGACCGGCCCCACCTCGGAGAGGTCGCCGTAGAGCGTGGCCGTCGCGTACATCCCCGGCCGGAGCCGGCCGCCAGCGTTGGGGACCGTGACGCGCGCCGTGCCGGTCCGGGTCGCCGGGTCGAGCGTGTCGTAGACGTAGTCGACGCGCCCCCTCAGCTCCTCGCCCGGGAACGCCGCCAGCGTGACGACGCCGCGCGTCCCGCGTCCGACCCACCCGAGGTCGCGCTCGGGCACGTCGACCTGGAGGTAGAGGCTCCCGAAGTCCACGATGTCCATGAGCGGCATTCCGGGCGTCGCCTGCATCCCCTCGACGATCCGCTTGTTCTGGACCGTCCCGCTGGCGGGCGCGAAGAGCGTGATCCGCTCCTGGATCGTCCCGCTCCGCTCGACGGCGCTGATCTGCCCCGCCCCCAGCCCGAAGAGCCGGAGCCGCGTCCGGGCCGCCTCGACGAGCCGGTCGGCCCCGTCGCCGCCGCCCAAGAGCTCGCGGTTGCGAACAGCCAAAAGCAGCTCTTGCTGGGTCGAGACCAGTTCGGGGCTGTAGATCTCCAAGAGCGGCTGGCCCTGCCGCACCCGCTGGCCCTCGGTATCGACGTAGAGCCGCTCGACGAACCCGCCGACGCGGAGCGTGACCGTCTCGCGCGCGGCGTCGCGGGCCTCGAAGGTGCCCGTCGTGCGGAGCGTCCGCTCGAGCTGGCGCTCCTGAACCACGGCCGTCCGCACGCCGATGTTCTGGAGCGTGACCGGGTCGATCTCGACGGTCCCGGCCGGGGCGCCGCTCACGGGCACGGGCTCCAGGTCCATCCCGCAGATGGGGCAGGTCCCGGGCTCGTCCTCGACGATCCAGGGGTGCATCCCGGATTGGTAGACGACGCCGTCGCCGTTCGCGTCGAACTGAGCGAGGCCGCCCTCGGGGCCGTCGCCGGAGGCGTCCGCTGCGCCGCCGTCACCTGGAGCGGCGGCGGGCGGGGCCTCACCGACGGCCTCGGAATCGTCGCCACGGAAGACGGCCCACGCGACGCCGACGGCGATCACGAGGCCGAGGAGGCCGAGCATGACGGCGCGCGTGCGCCGCTGGCGGGGCGAGCGCGGCGTCTCGGCGTAGACGTCGGCCGGGTCGGGAGCGCCGTCCGGGGCGACGGCCGGGGGAGGAGTCTGGGTGTCGGGCGTCATCGGGAGGGGCCGGAGAGGGCGTCGGGCGTGGTGAGCCCGACGGCGCGGGCGAGGTCGGCCGAGGCGTCGAGCAGGCGGGCGCGGGCGTCGACCAGACCGAGTTGGATCTGGAACCGGGCGCGCTCGGCGTCGAGGAACGCGAGGAAGTCGACGGCGCCCGTGGTGTACCCCGCGAGCGCGGACTCGACGGTCGTGAGCGAGAGCGGGAGGAGCGTGTCGCGGTAGAGCGCGACGGCCTCGGCGGCGCGGCGGGCGTCGGAGAGCGCGTCGGCGAGGTCGGTCTGGATGGCCGTCCGTGTGGCTTCGAGCCGGACCTCGGCGGCCCGCTGGCGGAGCCGGGCCTCCTCGACGCCGGCGCGCAGGCGGTCGCGCCCGAGCGGGATGCGGACGGACGCCATGAGCCCGAGCGCGTCGCGGCCCGTCGCCGTGGGCGGGGCGTCGGCGGCGGCGACGTCGGTGTAGACGACGCCGAACCCGAGGTCGGGGTAGTAGGCCCGCTCGGCGAGGGCGACGTCGATCTCGGCCTGGTCGATGCGGGCCTGGGCGGCGGCGACCTCAGGGCGGAGGTCGAGGGCCAGCGCGTCGAGGTCGTCGGCGTCGGGGAGCGCCGCGGGCGGCGTCACGACGCGACCGACGGTGAGGCCGGGCCGGTCGAGCACGCGGGCGAGCGTCTGGACGGCCGCGTCGCGCTGGCGGTCGAGCTCGATGAGGCGCTCGTCGAGCCGCTGGCGCTCGAGCTGGACCTGCAAGATGGCGCCCTGCGGCCCGCGGCCGACTTCGTAGCGGACGGCGGCGGCCTCGGCGAAGGCGCCCAGGCGGGCCTGGAAGGCGCGGACGACGTCGGCGGCCTCCTGGGCGCGGACGAGGTCGGCGTAGGCGCGCGTGGCGTCGCGGGCGAGGTCGAGGGCCGCCTGGTCGGCCGAGAGCCGGGCGGCCTCGGCAACCGCGTCGGCCGCGTCGCGCCGGAGCCCGAGCGTGCCGGGCCAGGGGACCATTTGCTCGACGCGCCACTGGCTCCGCTGCGTCCCGCGCGCGGTCAGGATCGGGTACGGCGCGACCATGACCGAGGCGGTCGGGTCGGGGAGTGCGCCCACCTGGTCGCCGCGCCGGGCGAGCGCACGGGCGTCGAGGCGGGCGGCGGCCAGCGTCGGGTTGTCCGCGTAGACGGCGTCGAGGACGGCGTCGAGGCGGAGGGTGTCGGGGGCCTGCGCGCGGGCTGGTACAGCGAGAGCCGCGAGGCAGGCCAGCAGCACGGCGCGTGCTACGGGCGGGGGAGGCATGGTCTGAGAAGAGGCGACAGCGTGCGGTGAGGACGCGGGGGCGTCCGCGGACGCAGAGCGTCCGGAGCAGGCGGTCGTCTCAGACCAGGAGGACCGAGAGCGTGAGGTGTCGGCGGAGGCCCTGCGGCGGGCCGTTGTCGAGCGGCGCGGCTTGCGGCCTGGGGGCGGGGGGCGGCGGCTCTACCGTGGCCAGCACGGCGACCATCTCGTCCGGGAGCGGCGGCGGGGCGGGGACGACAGCATCGGCTGGGGCCTCCGGGGTGGTCAGGCAGCACGCTAGCGGATCGGCCGGGGCCTCGATGGGTGCCTCGTCCGGCATCGTGTGGCCCATCCGCTCGCAGTAGCTCCGCGCGTCCGGGCCGAGCGCGTCCGCGACCGCGGCGGCGGCGGGGCCGGCGGCGAGGGCGAGCAGGGCGGCGGCGAGCAGGGCCGCCAGCCCGCGAAACGGGAGCGAGGGTCGGGTCACGGGTCTAGTACGCATGAGTTCGACCGATTCTGCACACGCCCACCTTAAAAGGCGCTCAGGTAGGGGCGGATGCACCGTCGGTTTACGGGTACGCGGCGTTGGAGCCGTTCCAGGACCACGGCGACGTACGGCGGTAACGCCGAGGCGCCCGTTGCGTTTGTCTGGGAAACGACCTCTACTGCCATGCCCACCGCCTCCCCTCCCCTGCTCTCCGACCCGCCCGCCGTCGAGCCCTCGGGCGACGGCGCCGCTGGCCCCGAACCTGAGGCCCTCTCGCGGGCGACGCTGGCCGTCGAGGGCATGACGTGCGCGGCCTGCTCGGGCCGCGTCGAGCGCGCCCTCAACGCCGTGCCCGGCGTGACCGAGGCGACGGTCAACCTGGCGACCGAGCGGGCGACGGTCCGGTTCGACGCGGCCGAGACGACGCCGCTCGCGCTCGCCGAGGCCGTCCAGCGCGCGGGCTACGACGTGCGGACCGAGGAGGTGAGCTTCGCCGTCGGCGGGATGACGTGCGCGGCGTGCGTGGGCCGCGTCGAGAAGGCGCTTGCCGGCGCCGACGGGGTGGTCGAGGCGAGCGTGAACCTGGCGACCGAGCGCGCCCGCGTCCGCTACGCGGCCGGGACCGACGTCGAGGCGTTGTACGAGGCGGTCCGCCGGACCGGGTACGACGTGGTCGAGGCGACGGGCGGCGCGACCGCGGAGGACGCCGAGCGCGAGGCCCGCGAGCTCGACCGCCAGAGGCTCAGGCGGCGCCTGCTGTGGGCGGCCGGGCTCTCGCTCCCGCTGTTCCTGATGGAGATGGTCCCGATGGCGGTCCCCGGCGGGATGGAGTGGGTCGACGGGCTCGTCCCGATGCAGATGCGGTGGCTCGTCGCCTTCGCGCTCGCGACGGCCGTCCAGTTCGGGCCGGGCTGGCGGTTCTACCGGGCGGGGTGGGCGGCGGCCCGGCACGGCTCGCCCGACATGAACACGCTCGTCGCGCTCGGCACGACGGCGGCCTACGGGTACTCGGTCGTCGCGACGTTCCTGCCGGGTGTGCTCCCCGAGGGCGCCGTCCACGTCTACTACGAGGCGTCGGCGACGATCATCACGCTCGTCCTGCTCGGCAAGTGGTTCGAGGCCCGGGCGAAGGGGCAGACCTCGGACGCCGTGCGAGCCCTGCTCGGGCTGCGCGCCGAGACTGCGCGCGTGGTGCGGCGCGGCGCCGAAGTCGAGGTGCCCATCGAGGACGTGGCCGTCGGCGACGTCGTCCGCGTGCGGCCGGGCGAGAAGGTGCCCGTCGACGGCGTCGTGACGGAGGGGACGAGCTACGTCGACGAGTCGATGGTGACGGGCGAGCCGGTGCCGGTCGAGAAGACGGAGGGCGGGGCGGTCGTCGGCGGGACGGTCAACCAGGCCGGGGCGCTCCTCGTCCAGACGACGCACGTGGGCGCCGACACCGTGCTCGCGCAGATCGTCCAGCTCGTCGAGGAGGCGCAGGCGTCGCGCCCGGCGATCCAGGCGCTGGCGGACCGCGTGGTGGCGGTCTTCGTGCCCATCGTCCTCGTCGTCGCCGCGGTCGTGTTCGGGGTGTGGCTCGCCGTCGGGCCGAGCCCGGCGCTGACGTACGCGCTGGTGGCCGCCGTCTCGGTCTTGATCATCGCGTGCCCCTGTGCGATGGGGCTCGCGACGCCGGTCTCCGTGATGGTGGGGACCGGCAAGGCGGCCGAGCTGGGCGTCCTGTTCCGCAAGGGCGAGGCGCTCCAGACGCTGTCCGAGGCCGACGTCGTCGCGCTCGACAAGACGGGGACGCTGACGGAGGGGCGCCCGACGCTCACCGACGTCGCGCTCGTAGACGCCGCCAGCGCGACGGAGGACGAGGTGGTTCGGCTGGTGGCTGCGGTCGAGGTATCGAGCGAGCACCCCGTGGCCGACGCCATCGTCCGGGCCGCCGACGAGCGCGGGATCGACCTCCCGGCGGCGACCGACTTCGAGGCCGTGCCCGGGTTCGGCGTGCGCGGCGTGGTGCAGGGCCGCCGCGTCGAGGTCGGCGCCGACCGGTTCATGGAACGGATCGGACTCGACGTGAGCCCGCTATCTGACGCTGCGGGCGCACTCGCGGCCGAGGGCAAGACGCCGTTGTACGCCGCCATCGACGGCGAGCTGGTGGCGGCCCTCGCCGTGGCCGACCCCGTCAAGGCGACGACGCCGGACGCCATCGAGGCGCTCCACCGCGCCGGGCTCCGCGTGGCGATGATCACGGGCGACAACCGGGCCACGGCCGAGGCGATTGCGCGGCGGCTCGGCATCGACGAGGTGCTCGCCGAGGTGCTACCGGCCGACAAGGCGCAGGCCGTGACGGACCTACAGGGCGAGGGCCGCCGCGTGGCGTTCGTCGGCGACGGGATCAACGACGCGCCCGCGCTGGCCCAGGCCGACGTGGGCGTCGCGATCGGGACCGGGACCGACGTCGCCATCGAGGCGGCCGATGTGGTGCTCATGCGCGGCGACTTAGGCGCCCTCGTGGAGGCGCGGGCGCTCTCCGCGACCACGCTCCGGAACGTCAAGCAGAACCTGTTCTGGGCCTTCGCCTACAACGTCGTCCTCATCCCGGTCGCGGCGGGCGCCCTGTACCCGGTGTTCGGCGTGCTGCTCTCGCCGGTCCTGGGCGCGGCGGCGATGGGGCTCTCGTCGGTCTTCGTGCTCACGAACGCCCTCCGGCTCCGGCGCTTCACGGCGCCGGCGGTCGGCGCACCGCCCGCCGTCCGCACGTAGACGCATGGCCGCCGCGGCTGATCAGGCGTCGCGGAGCATCCGCGCGAAAGCGTCGGGGAGCGGGCTGGCCTCGACGGCGCGTGCGGCCCCCTCGACGTCGTACTCGACCCGGACGAACTCGGCGGAGCAGTAGTCGGGGTCGGTTTTCGGCCGCTCCGGGTCCACGGTCAGGAGCACGTAGCCCGCGCGGGGGTCGCCGTCCTTCGGCTTCCCGACCGAGCCCGTGTTGACGGCGTGGCGGTAGACGGTCTCCCCGCCCTCCCCCTCGACCGCCAGCGCCTTGTGGTACGGCTTGTGGGTGTGCCCGAAGAGCATGACGTCGGCTCCGGCCCCGTCCATCCGCTTCAGGATCAGGTCGTCGGGTCGGTCCTCGAACAGGTACTCGTTGACCCGGCGCGGGCTGCCGTGGACCATGAGGACCTCGACGGGCTCGGCCTTCCTGTCACGCGGAGCGGCGAGCGTCACGCGGAGGTGCTGGGGCAGCGAGCGGAGATACCGGCGCGTGGTCTCGGTCACGGCAGCGTTCGTATACGCGATGGACTCCGCCCCGCGCGCCTTGTCCTCGTCGGTGACGTAGGCGCACCCGCAGTCGTCGGAGCCGAGCCCGACGCCCTCGTCGTAGTTCCCGGCGATGGTGGGGATGCCGCGCTCTTGGATTGACGTTACGACCTCGTTCGGCCACGTCGCGTAGCCCACGAGGTCGCCGAGGCAGTAGACGGCGTCGGCCTCGCCGCGGCCGAGCCGAGCGTCGAGGTCGCGCAAGACCGCCTCGAGGGCGGGGAGGTTGGCGTGGACGTCGGAGAAGACGGCGAGGGTCGTAGGCATGGTCGGAGAGGTCAGGAAACGGGGGCAGGAGCCTCGGCGAGGATGGCGGCGATCTCGCGGGCGGTGGCCCGGGCCGAGCGGCCGACGCCGACGAGCGTGGCCGAGGCGAACCCAGTCCACGACCCGTAGCCGACGAGCCAGAGCCGGGGCTCGGCGACGGACCGCGTGCCCTCGACCGCGACGCGGCCGTCCGCACCGACGACGCCTAGAGTGTCCAGGAACCCGAGGGCGGGGCGGAAGCCGGTGCACCAGACGACGGCGTCAATGGGCTCCTCCGATCCGTCGGGCCAGACGACGCCGGAGGTCGTGAACCGGGCGATGGGCGGGCGGAGGTCGTCGAGGCGTCCGGCCTCCTTCGCCTCGCGGACGGGCGGGACCTGGACCACGTCGCCCAGCCCGTACGGTCGGTCCGGGGCCTCGCCGTTCTGGAGCGCGTAGTACCGGGCCGTCGCGGCGTCGAACAAGACGCGGCCGTCCACGTCGGGCGGCAAGAACCTCGGCCCCCGCTCGACGGCCCACGAGGCGTGGGCGACGGCCGAGACCTCGGCGAGGACCTGGGCGCCCGAGTTGCCGCCCCCGACGACGAGCACGCGCCGCCCCGCGAACGCTTCGGGCGAGCGGTACTCGGACGAGTGGACCTGGGCGCCCCCGAACGCCCCGCGCCCCGGGACGTCCGGGATGAACGGCCGGGCCGCCGTCCCCGTCGCCGCGACGACGGCGCGGGCTGAGACGGCGCCCCGGCCGGTCTCGACGCGGAGCGGGGCCGCCGGGTCGTCGTCCGAGCGCCGAACGTCGGTCACGCGGACGGGCCGCCAGACGGGGATCTCGTAGCGGGCCTCATAGGCGGCGAGGTAGCCGAGGACGTCGTCGCGGTGGGGGTACTCCGACGACCCGCCGTCGGCGAGGTGGCGCGGCAGTAGGTAGCCGGGCAGCGACGACCACTCGGCGGGCGAGAACAGCCGGAGCGAGTCCCACCCGTCCCGCCAAGCGCCGCCCGGCCCCGGCTGTCGGTCCAAGAGGGAGACCGTCGCGTCGGTCTTCCGGAGCTCGCGGGCGAGGTGGTAGCCGACCGCCAGCGCGGCCTGGCCGCCGCCGACCACGACGACGTCGCGCTCGGCGAACGGGAGCGGCTCGTCGTCTGCGAGCGTGCGGGTGGCCTCCAGCGTCATCGGGGCAGGGTGAGCGGGTGGGGCGCGCGGTCGCCGTAGACGGCGCGGTAGGCAGGCACCGCGAGGAGCGCGCCGAGCGCGGGGCCAACGAGGTAGACCCAGAGGGACCGGACGTCGAGGGCGACGAGCGCGGGTCCGAGCGACCGCGCCGGGTTCATCGACGCGCCCGAGACCGGCCCACCCATCATCGCCTCGAACGCGACCGTGCCCCCGATGGCGACACCCGCCAGCAGCCCGACCTCCTTGGCGCCCACGGCCACGCCGAGGATGACGAACATGAGCAGGAACGTCAGCACGGCTTCGAGCCCCAGGCTCTGGAGCGCCGTCCCGGCCGGGAGCGTCTGCCCCAACGTCGTCGCGTCGGGGAAGAGCGTGGCGAGCAGCCCGCTCGCGGCGAGTGCACCGGCGATCTGGGCGAGCGCGTACGGCGCCACGCGCGCGCCGGGGAATTGGCCCGAGGCCCAGAAGGCGACGGTGACGGCCGGGTTGATGTGGGCGCCCGACACCTCGCCGACGGCGTAGATCGCCGCCATCACCACGAGCCCGAACGTGAGCGCGACGCCGGCGTGCCCGAGGGCGCCGGTCTGGGCCTCGACGACGACGGCGCCGGTCCCCGCGAAGACGAGGGCGAACGTCCCGAGCGCCTCGGCGAGCGCGGCCCGCCAGGCGGGCGGGGCGTCAGCAGCAGTCGGCTCCATCGTCGTCGGAGGGGAGGGCGTCGAGGATCAGCCCGAGGAACCCCCCGAGGTCGTCGGCGAGGGCTCGGAGGGCGGGGGCGTCGACGCAGTAGCACGAGCGCGGTCCGTCGACCTCGCCACGGACGAGCCCGGCCCGCTTGAGCGCCTTGAGGTGCTGGGAGACCGTTGCCTGGGCCAGCGGCAGCTCCTCGACCACCTCGCCGCACACGCACGTCCCACGTGCGGCCAGCGTGCGGAGGATGACGAGGCGGGCGGGGTGGCCGAGTGCCTTGGCAGCTTCGGCGAGGCGGGCGAGGTCGGGTGGGAAGAGGTCAGTCTTGGCCTGCATGACGGTGACTTATCGTATTCGTACGATAGCTTGTCTTGACCCTCCCGTCAACCCGCTCGCGGCCTCAGACGCGGCGCGGCGCAGCGCGATCGTCCGTGGCCGAGGGGCACCCGCGACCTCCGCCGCCGTGTAACGCGGGGGGCTCGGTGCGTTTATACGAACGAACCCCTCCCCTCCATGTCCGTCTCCCCCACCCTGCTCGTCCGGACCCTCGCCGCCCAGGGCGAGGCGCTCGTCGCCTACGTCCGCCAGCGGCTCGGGCCGGAGGCGGCCGAGGACGTGGTCCAGGACGCCCTGCTCCGCTTGGCCGAGCGGGCGCCCGAGCTCGGCGACGAGGCCGACCTCACGCGCTGGCTGTGGCGGGTCGTCCGCAATGCGACCGTCGACGCCCACCGGCGACGGGAGGCCGCCGAGCGCCGCGAGGCCGCGTGGGCGTCCGAGCAGCCCGAGGCCGCGGTGCCGCCGGGTGACGAGCCCGCGCTGTGCGCGTGCTACCGCCCGCTCCTGGACGGCCTCGCGCCAGAGGCCGCCGA
>CAZDFV010000004.1:0-33966 GCA_964504495.1 uncultured Rhodothermales bacterium | reverse complement strand
GGAGCCCGGCCGCCGCGAGCGCCGCCCGCTGGCGGCCCTTGTGGCGGACGGCCACAAGCGTCGCCGGGCCTGGCCGCACGGGCACGCCCTCTGGGACGTGCTCGGCCGGCGCCCACTCGCTCTCGACCGTCACCACGCTGCACCGCCGCGCCCACGCGGTCACGACCGCGGGGTCGGACCAGTCGGCCACCGTCACGTCGGCGAAGGGCGCGACCGGGCCGGACGGCTTGGGGACGAGGAAGCGGACGGGAACGTCCAGCCGGGCGGCGGCGAGGGCCGTCATCCGTCCGAGCTGGCCGCCGCCGAGGATGCCGAGGGGAAGGGACATCGGTGAGGGACTGGCTGAGTGGTAGCGGCGGGCCCTCCTACGCCCCACGCACCAGCCGCTCGTAGAACGCGAGCGTCCGCCGGGCGACGGCGGCCCACGAGAACTGCTCCTCGACCCGCTGGCGGCCCGCACGACCAAGGGCTCGGGCCCGGTCCGGGTCGGCGAGGAGTTGATTCACGGCGTCGGCGAGGTCGTGGGCGAAGCGGTCCGGGTCGGCCGGCTCCGGGCCGTCGAGGGCGAGGGGGACGAGGAGGCCCGTCTCGCCCTCGACCACGATCCCGGGGATGCCACCCACGGCCGAGGCCACGACCGCCGTCTCGCACGCCATGGCCTCCAGGTTGATGATCCCGAACGGCTCGTAGACCGACGGGCAGACGAAGACCGTCGCCCCGCTGTAGAGGGCGACCGCGTCCTCGCGCGGGACCATCTCCTCGATCCATACGATCGGGCCGGGCGCGTCGGCGCGGGCGGCCTCGACGGCCGACGCCATCTCGGCGGCGATCTCCGGCGTGTCGGGCGCGCCGGCCGCCAGCACAGTCTGCGTCCCCGGCCGGAGGTGCCGGAGCGAGCGGACGAGGTGGACGATCCCCTTCTGCCGCGTCACGCGCCCGACGAACAGGACGTAGGGCACGTCCGGGTCGACGCCGTAGTGGCGGAGCCGGTCGGGCCGGTCGGCGGGCCGGTACTCGTCCGGGTCGATCCCGTTGGGGATCGTCTCGATCCGGGCGTCGTCCACGCCGTAGAGCGCGGCCACGTCGCGGCGCATGGCGTCCGAGACGGCGACGACGCCGTCGGCCGAGCGGTAGGCCGTCCGCTCGATCCACGTCGTCGCGTCGTAGGCCGTCCCGAGCTGCTCGCGCTTCCACGGCCGGTGCGGCTCGAGCGAGTGCGTGGTGAGGACGAGCTTGGCGCCCGCCAGCGGGGCCGCGAGGCACCCGGCGAGGTGGGCGTACCACGTGTGCGCGTGGACGACGTCGGCCGTCGCGGGGACGAGCCCGGCCATGGCGAGGTCGCGGCCGATCGTGTCCAGCAACTTCCCGTGGCGCGGGTCCTGCGCCTCGAACGCCGTCGGCGACTCGACGCCCCGGACGGTCAGGTTGTCGCCCGCGGCGTCGTGGTCCCCGAACGCGAGCACGTCCACCTCGTGGGCGCCGCCCTCAGCCCGGGCCAGCTCGCGGGCCAGGTACTCGACGTGGACGCCCGCGCCGCCGTAGACGTACGGGGGGTACTCGTTGGTGAGGAGGACGATGTGCATCGGAGGACAAGGTCCGCCAGCGGCGCTGCCAGCGGACCGGAGGCTACGCCTTCTTGCCGCGCCGTGCCTTCGGTTTCGGCGCGTTTGGTTTACGCCCCTCGCTCGCCGGGTCCGCCGGGTCCTCGTCCGGGGTCCGCTGTTCCGCACGCTCCGCCTTCTGGCCGGCGGCCTGGGCCGTCGCCCGTTTCGAGACGCGCGGGCCGGTCTTCTTGGCCGTCGTCGGCCGGGCGGCCGCGGGCCGCGCCGTGTCCTCGACCTGGACGACAGCCTCCTGCTGGCGGACGTCGTCGTCGCCCTCGCGTTCGAGGACGAGGACCGAGAGCGGGGGGAGCGACAAGACGACCGACGCCGGCCGGCCGTGGTACGGGACGGGCGTGGTCTCGACCGCGCCCAGGTTGCCGACCCCGCCGCCGCCGTACACCCCGGCGTCCGAGTTGAGGCGCTCACGCCAGACGCCCTCCTCGGGCACCCCGATCCGGTAGTTGTGGCGCGGGACGGGCGTCGCGTTGACGACGAACAGGAGCGCCTTCCCCTCGTTTGTGCGGAGGTAGCTGACGACGCTGTTCTCGCGGTCCCCGAAGTCGACCCACTCGAACCCGGCGCCGGTGTCGTCGTGGAGGGCCGGGTGCTCGCGGTAGAGCCCGAACACGTCGCGCGTCCACCGCATGACGCCGGCGTGAAGGCCCTGCTCCGTCAGGTGCCAGTCGAGCGGGCGGTCGTGGTTCCACTCGCCGGTCTGGCCGAACTCGCTCCCCATGAACAGGAGCTTCTTGCCCGGGTGCCCGACCATGTGGCCGTAGAGGAGCCGGAGGCCGGCCGCCTTCTGCCAGTCGTCGCCCGGCATCTTGGCCCACAGCGAGCCCTTCCCGTGGACGACCTCGTCGTGCGAGAGCGGCAGGACGAAGTGCTCCGAGAAGGCGTAGACGAGCGGGAAGGTGAGGTCGTGGTGGTGGTACTTCCGGTGGACCGGGTCCTTCGAGGCGTACTCGAGCGTGTCGTGCATCCACCCCATGTTCCACTTGTAGAGGAATCCGAGCCCGCCGTTGTAGACCGGCTGCGAGACGCCGGGCCACGCCGTCGACTCCTCGGCGATCATCATGGTCTCGGGGTGGTGGGCGTAGACCTCCGTGTTGAGGCGCTGGAGGAACTGGATGGCCTCCAGGTTCTCGCGCCCGCCGTAGGCGTTGGGCGTCCAGTGCGTCCGGCTGTAGTCGCGGTAGAGCATCGACGCCACGGCGTCGACGCGGAGCCCGTCGATGTGGTAGCGGTCCAGCCAGAACCGTGCGCTCGAGAGGAGGAAGTTCTGGACGCCCGGCTTCCCGTAGTCGAACACGTAGGTGCCCCAGTCGGGGTGGCTCCGCATGAGCTCGTCCTCGGGCTCGTAGAGCGGCGTCCCGTCGAAGTGGGTGAGCCCCTGGGGGTCCGTCGCGAAGTGGGCCGGGGCCCAATCCAGCAGCACGCCGATGCCCCGCTGGTGGAGCGTGTCGACGAGGTGCATAAAGTCCTCCGGCGAGCCGTGCCGGAACGTCGGCGCGAAGTACCCGAGCGTCTGGTAGCCCCACGACCCGTAGTAGGCGTGCTCGGTCACGGGCAGGAGCTCGACGTGCGTGAACCCCATCCGCTCGACGTGGTCCGCGAGGGGCTCGGCGATCTCGCGGTACCCGAGGCTCTCGCCGTGCCCCTTGTGGGTCCACGACCCGAGGTGGACCTCGTAGATCGAGACGGGCTCGCCAAACGAGCCCGGCCCCTTCCGCCGCCCCATCCACTCGTCGTCGCCCCAGTCGTACGACAGGTCGGTCACGACGGCCGCCAGCCCGGCGCTCGCGCTCCCGCCCTCGGCCGGCGGCTCCATCGCGAAGGCGTACGGGTCGGTCTTGTCGAAGGCCCCGCCCTGCGCCAGGATCCGGTACTTGTAGCGCGCGCCCGGCTTGGCGCCGCGGACGAACGCGCTCCAGATCCCGCCGCCCGCATTCTTGAGCGGGTGCGCGTCCGGGCTCCAGTCGTTGAAGTCCCCGACGACCGCGACGCCGTCGGCGTTGGGGGCCCAAACGGCGAACCACGTGCCCTGCCGGTTCGGGTGGGCGCCGAGCGCGGTGTAGCTGTCGGTGAGCTGGCCGTCGTGCCAGGCCTGGGCGGTGGTCTTGTCGATCTTGGGCATGGGAGAGGGGAGTGCGGGGCGCCGGGGAGGGAGAGGTAGGAGACGAGGGGTTGGAGGGTGCCTGCTGGGTCACAAACCCCGTCCTTGTCATCCTGAGCAAGGCGAAGGATCTCGACGCGGTGCCTCAGCCCTAGGCGACGGCTCCTACAGCGCGGGGTTCATCATTGAGATCCTTCGCTTTGCTCAGGATGACGAAGGTGAAGGGGCTACGGCTGGGCGGGCCGCCAGCCGGGCGCTGGCGGCGGGCGTCGGCGGGGTCAGGCGGGTTCGAGGGCGTCGGGCTCGGCGGCCCCGTCGAGCAGGTCGCGGAGGCCGCGGAGCGGGATCCACGCCCAGTCGGGCCGGCTGTTCAGCTCGTAGCGGACCTCGTAGAGCGCCTTGTCGAGGAGGTAGGCCCAGAGCACGCGGCGGCGGTCCTCGGGCGACTCGGGGAGGAAGTCGGCGCCGCCGGCCGTTTCGAGGTAGGCGTCGAGGAACGTCCGCTCGGCCCAGGCGACGAGGGCGCCGGCCCAGCGGTCCGTGGTCTCGTCGGCGTCGTCGCGCTCGCCGAGGGCGGTGTAGGTGGCGTAGGCGAGCGAGCGGAGCATCCCGGCCACGTCGCGGAGCGCGCTGTCGGGCCGGCGGCGCTCGGCGATGGACCGGGCCGGCTCGCCCTCGAAGTCGAGGAGGTAGAGCGTCCCGTCGGCGAGGAGCGTCTGGCCGAGGTGGAGGTCGCCGTGGATGCGGACCGGCTGGCCGGCCGCCTCCGCCAGCCCGTCGAGGGCGTCGGCGGCACGGTCCCAGGCCTCGCCGTCGGGGAGCCCGCCCGCGCGAGGGGCGGCCGCGTCGTCGGCGCTGGCGAGGAGGCCGCGCGTCTGGTCGATCTCGCGGCGGAGGCGGGAGGCGAGGGCCTCGCCGCCCGTGCCCTCGGCGCCCGGGGCGTCGGCGAGGGCGCAGTGCATCTCGGCCGTCCGCACGCCGAGCGTCCGGGCGAGCTCGACGGTCTCGGGGGCGGCGTCTTCGAACCAGGCCGGGAGCCCCGTCTCCGGGTCGAGCGGCCCGTCGTCTTCGGGCGCCGAGAGCTCCTCGACCCGGTCGAAAAACCGGCCGATCGCCTCGACGGCGTACGTCCACCCGTCGGCCTCGACGCGGAGCGCCTGCTGGACGACGCCCATCGTGAACGCCCGGCCGCCGCGCTGGAACTCGGCCGTCCCGAGCAGGGCCGGCACGAACCGGAACCCGGCGTCGGTAAGGTGGCCGAGGAGCTCGACCTCGGGGTTCGTCCCCTCGTCGAGCCGGCGGTAGAGCTTGACGAACAGCCGGTCGCCCTTGTCGGTCGTGACCACGGCGGCCGAGTTCGACTGCTCGCCTGAGAGGACCTCGGCGCCGGTGGCCTTGGCGCCCTCGAGCGAGGCGGCCACGCGCCCGGCGTACGTGCCCTGGAGCGAGCGGCCCTTGCCGCCCTTCTGCCACCAGTTGAACAGGGCCGTCCAGGCGCCCGGGAGCGCCGTCGCGTCGACCAAGAGGCGGCGGCCGTCGGGCCCCTCGACCCAGGCGAGCGCGGCGCTCGCGCGCTCCGCCAGCACGGCCTCGGCCTCGTCTTCGGAGGCGAGCGTGAGGGGGAGGAGGTAGAGGTCGGTCCGGTCGCCGACCTCGACGTCGAGGAGCGAGAGGTAGACCGGGCGGGGCTTCGACTGCACGCGGACGGCGTCGGCGATGCGGACCGAGCGGGCGCCCTCGGCCTTCGCCCCGAACCACCGCTGGCGGCCGAGGTAGTCGGGGAGGAGGGCTTCGAGCTGTTCGAGCCCGCCGGCGGCGAGCGTGCGGACGAGCAGGTTCTGGAGCCCCTCCTTGACCCTCAGGACCGGGAGGTCGTCCGGCGCCTCGTCGGGGGCCTCAGCGGGCGGGGCCTCCCGCCGCGTCTCGGCCTCGGGGACGAGCGCGAACCAGTAGAACTGGTACGGCCCGAGCGGGAGGTGGTACGGCCGGTCCTCGACGGCCGGGAACGGCGTCTGCCCGAAGAGCTCGACCGGCGCCAGCCCGCCGAGCCCCTGGTCGGGCGGGAGGAACGCGCTCTGGGCGAAGCGGGAGAGGTTGGCGATGACGAGCACCTGCTGGCCCTCGTGCTCGCGGACGAACGCCAAGACGGCCTCGTTCTCGACCGGGAGGACCCGCATCGAGCCCCGCCCGAACGCCCCGGCGTACTGCCGGCGCTGGGCCAGCAGCCGGCGCGTAAAGTGGAGGAGCGAGTGCGGGTCGGCCTCGGCGTCCTCGACGTTGACGAACTGGTGGGAGTACGGGCCCTGCCCGATCGCCGGCATAAATAGCCGGTGGTGCGGCGCGCGGCTGAAGCCGCCGTTCTTGTCCGGGCTCCACTGCATCGGCGTGCGGACGCCGTTGCGGTCGCCGAGGAACGGGTCGTCGCCCATCCCGATCTCGTCGCCGTAGTAGAGGACGGGGCTGCCCGGCAGGGACAGCAGGAGCCCGTTCAGCAGCTCGATCTGGTCGCGGTCGCCGCCCAAGAGGGGCGCCAGCCGGCGGCGGATGCCGACGTTGATCCGGAACCGGGGGTCGGCGGCGTACTCGTTCACCATGTAGTCCCGCTCCTCGTCGGTCACCATCTCGAGCGTGAGCTCGTCGTGGTTGCGGAGGAACGTGGCCCACTGGGCGTCCTCGGGGATGTCGGCCGTGAGGTCGAGCATCTCGACGAGCGGCCGCCGGCTCTCGCGCCGGAGCGACATGTAGAGCCGGGGCATGATAGGGAAGTTGAACGCCATCTGGACGCCCTTCCCGTCCGCGAAGTAGGGGAGCGTGTCCTCAGGCCACTGGTTGGCCTCGGCGAGGAGCACCTTCCCCGGCCCGTACCGACCTTCGACGGCCTGGCGGAGCTCGACGATGTAGTCGATCGTCTCGGGGAGGTTCTCGCAGCTCGTCCCCTCGCGCTCGAAGAGGTACGGGACGGCGTCGAGCCGGAGCCCGTCGATCCCCATGTCGAACCAGAAGAACATGACGTCCCGCATGGTCTCGCGAACCTCCGGGTTGTCGTAGTTGAGGTCCGGCTGGTGGCTGAAGAAGCGGTGCCAGAAGTACTTCTGCGCCTTCTTGTCCCACGTCCAGTTGCTGACTTCCGTGTCCGTAAAGATGATGCGTGCGTCCTGGTACCTTTTGTCGGTCTCGCTCCACACATACCAGTCGTGTTTTTCAGAGTTCGGGTCGCGGGCCTCCTGAAACCACGGGTGCTGGTCCGAGGTGTGGTTCAGGACGAGCTCGGTGAGGACGCGCATCCCGCGCTCGTGGGCCTCGTCGAGGAACGCCTTGAAGTCGTCGAGGTCGCCGTGGACGGGGAGCACCTTGAAGTAGTCGGCCGTGTCGTAGCCGTCGTCGCGGAGCGGACTCTCGAGAAACGGCAGCAGCCAGAGCGTGTTGACGCCGAGCCGCTCGAGGTACGGGAGCTTTTTGCGGAGCCCCGCGAAGTCGCCGTAGCCGTCGTCCGTCGCGTCGAAAAAGGACCGGACGTGGAGCTCGTAGATGACGGCGTCTTTGTACCAGAGGGGGTCGCTTAGGAAGTCGGTCTGCATCAGAGGGGCGTCGTTCAAGAGGAGCGCCAGCGGGGCGGTCGGCTGGCGGAGGACGTGAGCGGGAGGGCGGGGAGCAAGCGGGCTGTCGGGCTCCCCCTTGTCATCCTAGAGGAGCGGAGCGACGAAAGATCTCGACGCGATCTGTCAGCCGTAGGTGCCGGTGCCGATAGCGTGAGAGGTCGGCGTCGAGATCCTTCGCTGGCGCTCAGGATGACATGGACGAAACGGCTCACTTGGGGAGAGCCGCCGACTCGCCCGCGGTCACCGCCCGTGGGGCTGGCTAGGCGAAGGTCGGGAAATCGCGCTCGGTGTGCGCCCGCCGCTCGACGCGGAAGACGTGGGCCGGGAGCGTGTGCGGGTCGAGCCGGACGTAGTTGCCCTCGCCCCGCCACGTGTACCGCTCGCCGCCGAGGACGTCGTGGACCTCGAACGAGTGGTCGGGCGAGATCCCCCAGGCATCGAGCGGGAGCGAGACCCACCCGGCCTGCGCGTTGTACGGGTCGAGGTTGACGACGACGAGGACGAGGTTCGGCGGGTCCGAGGCCGCGCCGTCCCCGCTGGCGGCGCCGGCGGCCGAGGCGTCCGGGCGGGTGGCCGAGCCGGGCCGGGCCGGCGCCTCCTTGTAGTACGCCAAAAGGTGTGGGTTGTCGGTCGGCACGAACCGGAGCGTCCGCATGTGGTGGAGCGCCGGGTTCTCCTGACGGACCCGGTTCAGGCGCCGCATGAGCGGCTGGAGGCTCGTCGGGTCGTCCCAGTCCCAGGTGCGGACCTCGTACTTCTCGTTGTCCCGGTACTCCTCGCGGTCCGGGTGCTGGCGGTTGTCGACGTGCTCGTACGGCGGCGCGTAGACGCCGTACGCCGACGACATCGTGGCCGCGAGGACGAGCCGAGCCACGTGTGCGGGGCGCCCACCGTGCGCGAGGAAATCGGAGAGGATGTCCGGCGTGTTCGGCCAGAAGTTGGGCCGGTAGAACTCGGCCACGTCCGTCTGAAACAGCTCACGCCCGTACTCTTCCAGCTCCTCCTTCGTGTTCCGCCACGTAAAGTAAGTGTAGGAGTTGTTGTACCCCAGCTTCGCGAGCGTGTACATCGTCTTCGGTTTGGCAAAGGCCTCGGCCAGAAAGACCGTTTCGGGGTGCTCCTCGCGAATCGACCCGATGCACCACTCCCAGAACGCGAACGGCTTCGTGTGCGGGTTGTCGACGCGGAAGATCGTGACGCCCTTGTCGATCCAGAACGTGAACACCCGCTTGAGCTCGTCCCAGAGCACCCGCCAGTCGTCCGTCTCGAAGTCGAACGGGTAGATGTCCTGGTACTTTTTGGGCGGGTTCTCGGCGTAGCGGATCGTCCCGTCCGGGCGGTGGCGGAACCACTCGGGGTGCTCCTCGACGTACGGGTGATCGGGGGAGGCGTTGAAGGCGATGTCGAGGGCCACCTTCAGCCCGAGCCGGTCGGCCTCGGCGATGAAGCGGTCGAACGCCTCCATCCCCCCGAGGTCGGGGTGGACGGAGAAGAAGCCACCGGCCTCGCTCCCGATCCCGTACGGGCTGCCCGGCTCGTCCGGCCCGGCGACGGGCGCGTTGTCCTTCCCCTTCCGGTGCGTGGTTCCGATGGGGTGGATGGGGGGGAGGTAGACGACGTCGAACCCCTGGCCCTTGACGAACTCGAGCCGGCCGGCCGCGTCGTCGAGCGTGCCGTGGACGGGCTCGCCGTCCGGCCCTGGGTCGGCGGCCGAGCGGGGGAAGAACTCGTACCACGCGGCGAACCGGGCGTGCTCCGGGTCCACGCGGACGCCCAGCCAGTCGCCGGTGACGGCGCCCTCGGCCGGGTCGTTGTCACGGGCAAGTTGTAAGACGGCGTCTTCGAGGGCGGCCTCGGCCTCGCCCGCCCGGAAGCGCTCGACGTAGCGCCCGATCCGCTGGCGGTCGTCGCCCTCGGCCTGGGCGGCGGCCCGCTCCAGGAGCGAGGCACCGTCGATTAATTCGGAGTCCAGCTCGGCCTTGTCGGCTCCGCCCTCGACGCGGCGGCGGAACTGGTCCTGCCACGTCCCGAAGGCGTCGAGCCACGCGCGGACGCGGTAGCGGTAGCGGCCCAGCCGATCCGTCGTGAAGGCGGCGACGTACTCGTCGTTGTAGCGGAGCGGCATCGGCGCCGTCTGGACCTCGTCGTCGTCCTCGTGGCGCCAGTCGAGCTCGACCGCCAGCTTCTCGTGGCCGTCGACGATCACGCCGGCCACGACCTCGACCGCCTCGCCGACGGCCCGCTGGACCGGCCACCGGCCGCCGTCGACCTGGGGCGAGACCGACACGAGCACGACGCGGCTCCACTCGTCGGGGGCGGGCGAGGGCGGGTGCCAGGGGAGCGCGTCGCGGGCGGCGGCGGGGGCGGCGGGCATCGGCAGGGGGGGAGGGGCGGCGTGACGGGCGGTCCCTGTTTTCTATCGACGCCGCCCCGAAAGGGTCCGCTCGAAAGGCCGCAGGCGGCCCGCTGGCGGGCGAGGATCGCGTGAGGATCGGTCCGAGGCGTTCGGGCGGGGCAAACCGGTGGACCGGACAGGCGTTCAGGCGCGTTCGCCGTCTCGTCCGTCCCCCCTCTGACCGCCCCCCCGACCGTGCCCGCCGTCCTCGCGCCCGCCGCCGCCCCCACCGTCGCCGCCAGCGGGGGCTCCCGCGTCCTCCCCGGCACGCCGTCCCCGCTCGGGGCCACGTGGGACGGGCTCGGCGTCAACTTCGCCCTGTACAGCCGGCACGGCGAGGGCGTCGAGCTCGTCCTGTTCGACGACGCGGGCGACGCCGAGCCGGCGGCGACCCTCGCCCTCACGGAGCGGACCGGGCCCGTCTGGCACGGGTACGTCCCTGGCCTCCGGCCCGGCCAGCTCTACGGGTACCGCGTGCACGGGCCGTACGAGCCCGAGCGGGGCCTCCGGTTCAACCCGAACAAGGTCCTGCTCGACCCCTACGCCCACGCCCTCGGCCGCCCGCTGACGTGGGACGACTCGCTGTTCGGCTACGAGATCGGGCACCCCGACGCGGACCTCTCGTTCGACGCCCGCGACAGCGCCCCGTACGCCCCGCTCGGGGCCGTCATCGAGAGCGCGTTCGAGTGGGGCGGCGACCGGCCCCCGCGGACGCCCTGGGAGGAGACGGTGATCTACGAGACGCACGTCAAGGGGATCACCCAGGGACACCCCGAGGTGGCGGAGCCGCTCCGGGGCACCTACCTCGGGCTGGCGGCCGAGCCGGTCATCGACCACCTCAAGCGGCTCGGCGTCACGGCCGTGCAGCTCCTGCCCGTCCACGCCAAGCTCCAGGACCGGCACCTTTTAGACAAGGGGCTCGCCAACTACTGGGGCTACAACACGCTCTCGTACTTCGCCGCCGAGCCGGAGTACGCCATGAGCGGGCCGGTCATCGCCGCGCGCGACTTCAAGATGATGGTCCGGGCCCTCCACGCGGCCGGGCTCGAGGTCATCATCGACGTCGTCTACAACCACACGTGCGAGGGGAACCACCTCGGGCCGACGCTCTCGTTCCGCGGGATCGACAGCCTGGCGTACTACAAGCGGCACCCGGAGGACGAGCGGTACCTCATGGACTACACGGGCACGGGCAACACGCTCGACGCCGGCGACCCGTACGTCCTCCAACTCGTCATGGACTCGCTCCGGTACTGGGTGACGGAGATGCACGTCGACGGCTTCCGGTTCGACCTCGCGAGCGCGCTCGCCCGCGAGCTCTACGACGTCGACATGCTCTCGGGCTTCTTCCAGATCATCCAGCAGGACCCGGTCCTCTCCGGCGTCAAGCTCATCGCCGAGCCGTGGGACGTGGGCCCGGGCGGGTACCAGGTCGGGAGCTTCCCCTGGCAGTGGACGGAGTGGAACGGCCGCTACCGCGACACGGTCCGCCAGTTCTGGCGCGGCGAGGACGGTCAGAAGGGCGACTTCGCGACCCGGATCTCGGGCTCGGCCGACCTCTACGAGTTCTCCGGCCGCCGCCCGTTCGCCTCGATCAACTTCGTCACGGCCCACGACGGGTTCACGCTCGAGGACCTCGTGAGCTACGAGCGCAAGCACAACGAGGCCAACGGCGAGGGCAACCGCGACGGCCACGAGCCCAACCACTCGACGAACTGCGGCGTCGAGGGACCCTCTAGCGACCCCGACGTCCTGGCCTGCCGCGAGCGGCTGAAGCGGGCCATCCTGGGCACGCTCGTGCTCTCGCAGGGCGTCCCCATGATCCTTGGCGGCGACGAGCTCTCGAAGACGCAGGGCGGCAACAACAACGCCTATTGCCAGGACAACGACGTCAACTACTACGACTGGGACCTCGACGACCGCGAGCGGGAGTTCCTGGACTTCGTCCGCGAGGCCGTCGCGTTCCGGCAGGCCCACCCCAGCTTCCGGCGCCGCCAGTTCCTCAGCGGCGAGGCCGGGCCGGACGGGGTGAAGGACGCGCTCTGGTGGCACCCCGACGGCCGCGAGATGACCGGCGAGGACTGGGAGCAGTCCGGGCTCGACGCGTTCGGGGTCGTCCTCCGCGGCGACGCCATGCGGGGGACGGACCGCCAGGGCCGCCCGCGCGCCGACGACACGTTCCTCCTCCTCTTCAACAAGGGCGGCGGCCCGGCCACGCTCCCGCTCCCCGTCGAGGAGGCCGGCGCCCCGACCGGGTGGGCGCCGGCGGCCCCGTTCGACGGGCTGGCGGAGGGGGCGCTCGGCGTCGACGGCGAGGTGACCGTCCCGCCGCAGTCGCTCGTCGTGCTCCGCGCGGTCGCCAGCGGGGCGTAGGCCCCCGGGGGCGGGGTACAAACGGGCCGGGGGGAGCCCAGACCGGACCGCCCGGGCGCCCAAGGCCCCGTCGCGGACCGTCGCGGACGTGCGAACGGGGTTGGCCCGCCGTTTGCCCAACCCCACGCGCCGACCCCCGCCGGCCCTGCCCGCGTGCAGGGCGGGGGCCCAAGCTTCGTCCGCCCCGCACACGCGGGGCGATACCTTCGTCCTCTCCGCCCCACCGCGTCCCATGTCCCAGTCCCCACTCCAGTCCGTGCTCGGCCGGATCGAGCGCCGCGAGGCCGTCGTCGGCGTCGTCGGCCTCGGGTACGTCGGGCTCCCGCTCGTCGTCGAACTCGCCGAGGCCGGGTACGGCGTGGTCGGGTTCGAGGTGTCGGAGGCCGTGGCCGCCGGCGTGAACCGGGGCGAGAGCCACATCCAGGACGTCCCGAGCGCCCGGCTGGCGCCGCACGTGGAGGCCGGCCGCGTCGAGGCGACGACCGACACGGCCCGGCTGGCCGAGTGCGACGCGGTCTCGATCTGCGTGCCGACCCCGCTCAACAAGATCAAGGACCCCGACCTCTCCTACGTCGTCACGGCGGCCGAGGCCATCGCCCCGCACCTCCGGCCGGGGCAGATCGTCGTCCTCGAGAGCACGACGTACCCCGGGACGACCGACGAGGTGCTCCGCCCGCTCCTGGAGGAGAGCGGGCTGACGGTCGGGGAGGACGTCTTCCTGTGCTACTCGCCCGAGCGCGTGGACCCGGGGAACGCCGTCTGGCACACGAAGAACACGCCGAAGGTGCTCGGCGGGGCGACGGACGCCTGCACGACGGCCGGCGTCGCCCTCTACGAGACCGTCTTCGACGCCATCGTCCCGGTCGAGAACGCCCGGGCGGCCGAGCTGGTGAAGGTGTACGAGAACACCTTCCGGATGATCAACATCGCGCTCGCCAACGAGCTCGCCCAGGCGTGCGACAAGCTCGACCTCGACGTGTGGGGCGTGATCGAGGCGGCGGCGACGAAGCCGTTCGGGTTCATGAAGTTCACGCCGGGCCCCGGCCTCGGCGGCCACTGCATCCCGCTCGACCCGCACTACCTCTCGTGGAAGATGCGGACGCTGGCCTACAAGACGCGGATGATCGAGCTCGCGAGCGAGATCAACGCCGAGATGCCGGCGTTCGTCGTGCGGAAGGTGGCCGACGCCCTCAACGACGTGGCGAAGCCCGTGAAGGGGAGCCGCGTCCTCGTCCTCGGCGTGGCCTACAAGCGCGACGTCGACGACCTCCGCGAGAGCCCGGCCCTCGAGATCATGCGCCAGCTCCAGGAGAAGGGGGCCGAGGTGAGCTACCACGACCCGTTCTGCCCCGTCATCGCCGACGACGGCCACACGTCCCTCGCCGGTCTCCCGATGTCCAGCGTGCCCCTCTCGCCCGAGACGCTCGGGGCCGCCGACGCCGTCGTCGTCGTGACCGACCACTCGGACGTCGACTGGGCCGCCGTCCGGACCCACGCCGACCTGATCGTCGACACGCGCGGCGTGCTCCGCGGGGTCGAGGGGCCGGGCCGGGTCGTCGGGATCTCCGGCGACGGGGTCCTGGCGGACGTCGCGCCCCCGACGCCGACGGCCGCCAGCGCCTAGCGCCTGCCGCCGAGCGGCCGTCCCCGGGGGGCCATGACCACCTTCGCGCTCACCGGGCTGGCCGGCTACGTCGCCCCGCGTCACCTCCGGGCGATCGCCGAGACCGGGAACCGGCTCGTCGCCGCCGTCGACCCCCACGACTCGGTGGGCGTGGTGGACGGGTACTTCCCCGACGCCGCCTTCTTTACTGAGGTCGAGCGGTTCGACCGGCACCTCGAGAAGCTCCGGCGCGGCCCCGAGGCCGGGCGCGTCGACGTGGTCTCGGTGTGCTCGCCGAACCACCTCCACGACGCCCACGTCCGGCTGGCGCTCCGGGTCGGGGCGGACGCGCTGTGCGAGAAGCCGCTCGTCCTCAACCCGTGGAACCTCGACGCCCTGGCCGGGATCGAGGCCGAGAGCGGGCGCCGCGTCTGGACCGTCCTCCAGCTCCGGGTCCACCCCGCGCTCGTGGCGCTGAAGCAGCGGCTCGACGCCGAGCGGGCGGCGGGCGCCCCGCGCCGGGCCGTCCGGCTGACGTACGTGACGGCGCGCGGGGCGTGGTACCGGTACTCGTGGAAGGGCGACGCCCAGAAGTCGGGGGGCGTGGCGACGAACATCGGGGTCCACCTGTTCGACCTCGTCCAGTGGCTGTTCGGGCCGGCCGTGCGGCACGAGGTCCACGTGTCGGAGCCCGAGCGGGCGGCCGGGCTCCTCGACCTCCCCGGCGCCGACGTCGAGTGGTTCCTCTCGCTCCGCCCGGAGGACCTCCCCGACGCCGGGCCCCGCCAGCGGACCCACCGCTCGATCACGGTCGACGGCGACGAGGTCGAGTTCTCGGACGGGTTCGCCGACCTCCACACCGCGGTCTACGAGCGGACGCTCGCGGGCACGGGGTTCGGGATTGAGGACGCCCGGCCGTCGATCGAGCTCGTCCACCAGATCCGCCACGCGACGCTGACTGCGCCCGAGGGGCGGGCTCACCCGCTCGTTCAGCGCTCCCCACACGTCGGTACATAGCGCGGGGCGCCGGACCCGCCTCTGTCTCCAGGGCTATCGCATCCTCTCCCCTTGTCATCCTGAGCGGAGCGACCGCGAAGCGTCGGCGCAGCCAAGGATCTCGACGCCGTCGTCCCGAGCCGTAGGCGATGGCGTCTACGGGCTGGTGGGTCCGCGTTGAGATCCCCCGCCTTCGCGGGGGCAGGCTCTTCGCTGACGCTGGCTGCGCCGACCTGTCGGTTCAGGATGACAGGTCCTGGGGGCTCGGTCGGAGGTTGCGATAGCCCTTCCTCTGTCTCCACAAACGGCGCGGCCGGAACGGGGTGAGTTTTCTTCCGGGCGTCCGCCTGCCCGGCGGAGATTCCCACCTGGACCCGCGCCCGACTCCACCCGTCCATCCGCCATGCGCACGCTCGTCACCGGAGGCGCCGGCTTTATCGGCTCGGCCCTCGTCCGGCACCTCGTCGGCGACCTCGGCCGCGAGGTCGTGACCGTCGACAAGCTGACGTACGCCGGGAGCCGCGATGCGCTAGCGGCCGTGGCGGACGAGCCGGGCCACGCCTTCGAGCAGGTCGACGTGTGCGACCGGGCGGCGCTCGACCGCGTGTTCCGCCAGCACCGGCCGGGCGCCGTCGTCCACCTCGCGGCCGAGAGCCACGTGGACCGCTCGATCGACGGGCCGGCCGCGTTCGTCCAGACGAACGTCGTGGGGACGTACACGCTCTTGGAGGCGGCCCGGGCCTACCGTGACCGACTGGCGGCGCCCGCGCGCGCCGCGTTCCGGTTTCTCCACGTCTCGACCGACGAGGTGTTCGGGTCGCTCGGCGACGCCGGCCGGTTTTCGGAGACCTCGCCCTACGACCCGTCCTCACCGTACTCGGCCACGAAGGCCGCGAGCGACCACCTCGTCCGGGCGTGGGGGCGGACGTACGGGCTCCCCGTCCTCGTCACGAACTGCTCCAATAACTACGGGCCGTTCCAGTACCCCGAGAAGCTGATCCCCGTCGTCGTGGCCCGGGCGCTCCGGGGCGAGCCGGTCCCGGTTTACGGGGCGGGCCAGAACGTCCGCGACTGGCTCTACGTGGGCGACCACGCCCGGGCGCTCGCGGCCGTCCTCGACGGCGGCCGGCCTGGCGAGACGTACGCGGTCGGGGGGGACGCCGAGCGCCGCAACCTCGACGTGGTCCACGCGATCTGCGCGGTCCTCGACGAGACCGTCGGGGCGCCGCCCGCTGGCGGCTCGCACGCCGACCTGGTCCAGTTCGTCGCCGACCGGCCGGGCCACGACCACCGCTACGCGATCGACGCCTCGAAAATCCAGGCGGAGTTGGGGTGGGCGCCCCGCGAGTCGTTCGAGACCGGCCTCCGGCGGACCGTCGCGTGGTACGTCGAGAACCAGGCGTGGTGCGAGCGGATGCTGGGCGGCGGCCCGGTCCGGCGCCTCGGCACGGCCGCCAGCGCGGCGCGGGCATGAGGGGGATCGTCCTGGCCGGCGGGTCCGGCACCCGGCTGTACCCCATCACGCAGGCCGTGAGCAAGCAGCTCCTCCCGGTCTACGACAAGCCGATGGTGTACTACCCGCTCTCGACGCTCATGCTGGCCGGCATCCGCGAGGTCCTGGTGGTCTCGACGCCCCGCGACCTCCCGCGCTTCCGCGAGCTCCTCGGCGACGGCGAGCAGTGGGGGATGGCGCTCTCGTACGCCGAGCAGCCGAACCCGGGGGGGATCGCCCAGGCCCTCCTCATCGGCCGCGAGTTCGCCCGCGGCGGCCCCGTCGCCCTCGTCCTCGGCGACAACGTCTTCTACGGCGACGGGCTGACGGCCCTCCTCCGCCGGGCCGTCGCCCGGGCCGAGGGGGGGGGCGGGGCCACGGTCTTCGGCTACCGCGTGGCCGACCCCGAGCGGTACGGGGTCGTCGCCTTCGACGAGGCGGGGCGGGCCGTCTCGATCGAGGAGAAGCCGGCCGCGCCGCAGAGCCCGTACGCCGTGACCGGGCTCTACGTCTACGACGGCGGGGCGGCGGACGTGGCCGCCGCGCTCCGGCCCTCGGACAGGGGCGAGCTCGAGATCACCGACGTCAACCGCCAGTACCTCGAGCGCGGCGCGCTCACCGTCGAGCGGATGGGCCGGGGGTTCGCCTGGCTCGACACGGGCACGCACGAGAGCCTCCTCGAGGCCGGCCAGTTCGTGCAGACGATCGAGAAGCGCCAGGGCCAGAAGATCGCGTGCCCCGAGGAGATCGCGTGGGCCCAGGGCTGGATCGACGACGCGGCGATCCGCGCCCGCGCTCGCGCGTACCGGAACAACGAGTACGGCGCCTACCTCCTGCGCCTGCTCGACGCCTAGCCACACTGTGACGACGCCCCCCGCCCCCGACGACCGGCACGCAGCGGTGACGGCCGTCGTGGCGGACCACCCGGCCGTCCGGCTGGCGGTCCTCTACGGGTCCGTCGCGCAGGGAGCGGCCGGGCCGGAGAGCGACCTCGACCTCGCCGTGATGGGGGAGCGCCCGCTCTCAGCCGGCGAGACGGTCGCGCTCGTCCGGGCCCTCGCGCATGCGACCGGCCGGCCGGTGGACCTCGTCGACCTCCGGACGGTCCACGGGGCCCTCCTCGCCGAGGTGCTCCGTACGGGGACCCGCCTCTACGAGGCCGACCCGACGGTGTACCCCTCGGTCCTCCGGCGCCACCTGTTCGACGAGGCCGACTTCCGGCCGTACCGGGACCGAATCCTCGCCGAGCGGCGACGCGCATGGACCGACGCATAGTCTTCGAGACGCTCGAATCGCTCCGCCGGTGCGTCCAGCGAATCGAGAGCAAGCGCCCGGACGCGCTCGCGGCGCGGATGGGGCTGGGGTGGCTCGCCCCGAGGTGATCGCCCGCCGCCAGAACCGGATCGCGGCCGACGACCTCCGCCAGCTCGCGGCGGCGCTGGGAGCGGGCACGGACGGCACTCTCTAGAGCAGAGTGCAGGTTGGTGTCATCCTGAGCGGACGCGGAGGGTCTCGACGCGGTGTCGCAGCCGTAGGTGCCGGCGCTGACAGCGTGGGAGGGCGGCGTCGAGATCCTTCGCTGCGCTCAGGACGACAAGGGGGGGCGTACAGCATCGTGAACTGCGCGCTAGAGGCGCCCGGGCTGACCTGCACGGGGCGCCCTGGGAGGGCGCCTCCGAACGGACTGCGACGCAAACGTAGGGAGTCTTCTTCCGACGCCGCCCCGCGCTGTCTCATCTTGAGACGTCCACCAAGAAGATTCGGAGCCCCGTCCGTTTCCGGCCTGCCCTTTGGGATAGAGAGGGGGAACGCCTGCGCCACGATGAGCCCGACTAGACCTCGTACCGATTCACCAGCGAAAGGGGAGCCCCTCGGCCTTCCTCGCGCTCTGCATGGCCGTTCCTACGCTGACCGGGTCGCGGGCGGGCTTCCTGACTGGTGGGGCGCTGCCGCCCCCACGGGAGCTGCGGCCCTCCCTTGCCGCCCTCTTCTACCCAGCTAGGGGGTAACAACGAAACGACGTCGCGCCCTGGTAAACGGGGCGCACGACGGCCGACTCCGCCCGCGCGGCGCCGCACCAACTCCCACCCCGATGACCGACCCCACCCTCGCCGGACCTCTCCGCTGCCTCGTGACCGGGGCTGCCGGGTTCATCGGCGCCCACCTCTGCCAGCGGCTCCTCGACGACGGCCACCACGTCGTCGGGCTCGACAACTACAACGACTACTACGACGTCCAGCTCAAGCGGGACCGGACGGCCCGGCTGGCGGGCCGCGACCGGTTCCGGATGGTGGAGATGGACCTCAAAGACCGCGAGGTCGTCGAGGCCCTGTTCGCGGGGGGCGGGTTCGACGTCGTCGTCCACCTCGCGGCCCAGGCCGGCGTCCGGTACTCGATCTCGAACCCGCACGTCTACGCCGTCTCGAACGTGGTCGGGTTCATGAACGTGCTCGAGGGGTGCCGGCACGGGAACGTCAGGCACCTCGTCTACGCCTCCTCGTCGTCGGTCTACGGGGCGAACACGCGGATGCCGTTCTCGGAGCGCGACAACGTGGACCACCCGGTCTCGCTCTACGCGGCGTCGAAGAAGGCCAACGAGCTCATGGCCCACAGCTACAGCCACCTCTACGGGCTCCCGACGACGGGGCTCCGGTTCTTCACCGTGTACGGGCCGTGGGGGCGCCCCGACATGGCCTACTTCAAGTTCACGCGCGCCATCCTCGCCGGCGAGCCGATCCACGTCTACAACGAGGGCCAGATGGCCCGCGACTTCACCTTCGTCGACGACATCGTCGAGGGCGTCGCGGCGACGATGGTCCGTCCGCCGGCCGGCGACCCGGCCTGGTCGGGCGACGCGCCGGACCCCTCGGCCAGCCGGGCGCCGTACCGGGTCTACAACATCGGGAACCACACGCCCGTCCGGCTCCTCGACTTTATCGGGACGCTGGAGGAGGCGTTGGGGACGGAGGCCACGAAGAACCTGCTCCCGATGCAGCCCGGCGACGTGGTCGAGACGTTCGCCGACGTCTCGGCCCTCGAGCGCGACACCGGCTTCCGCCCGACGACCCCGCTCGACGAGGGGCTCCGCCAGTTCGTGGCGTGGTACCGGGAGTACTACGCGGTCGCGCCAGTCGCGGCGAAAACCGGTGGCCGGGCGGTTGCATGACGCCGGTGGGGCTCGCTCTCAAGGCACGGCGTCGGCTGGAGACCGCTAGAAGCGGCGGGGCTGACGTGCGGCTTGCCTTGGGGGGGTTGGCATCGAAGTTCGTCTACGCCCCGCTCACGTTCGCTGCGACAGCGCTGTTGACGCGGTTCCTCGACGTGGACGAGTTCGGAGCGTACAGCTATCTCGTTAGCGCCGTCCTTCTCGCTGCACTCCCCGCGAAGGTCGGGCTTCCCAACGTCCTCGTCCGGTTCCTCACGGAGTACCGGGTCGCGGGAGATGAAGCCGGGGCCGTCGGGCTCCTGCAGTGGGGGCGGCGGTGGATGGTCGGGCTCGGACTAGCAGGGTCGCTCGTTGTGGCTGTGTGGTTCGCCCTTGATGACGCCCTCATATGGGGACTTGTACCGGCCCTAATCGTCGTTCCCTTTCTTGCCGATAGCGCAGCCCGCTCCGGGGCGCTCCGCGGTCTGGGCCGTCCTCTCCTCGGGCTTGCACCCGACCAGGTAGTGCGCCCGCTTGTTCACGTCCTGCTCGTCGGAGGCGCGCTCCTCGCGGCGACGGTGCTCGCGTGGGACGTGGGCGTGGGGGAAGCGGCTTGGCTGTACGCCACCTCTTTCCTTGTCGCCTGGGCTGCAGGGGCGTACTGGCTCCGCCGCGCGACCCGCCCGCTCGTGGCCCAACCCCGCATCGACCGCTCGGCATGGGTTGCTGCCGCGCTCCCGACGACTCTGATGAACGGGATGAACCTTGTGAACCAGCACTCGGACATCGTCGTCCTCCGCCAGTTCGCCAGCGCAGCGGACGTCGGCCTTTACAAAGTGGCGCTGAGCTCCGTCGTCCTAGTCTCGTTTGGGCTTCAGGCCCTCAATGCTGTCCTCGCCCCGCGCTACGGCGAAGCGTACGGCGCCGGAGACGTCGAAGGACTAACCCGGCTAGCCCGGCTCGCACTCGTCGGGGGGCTCGCCGTCGCCGCCCCCATCGCAGCCGTCTGTGTCCTGGCCCCTGGCCCCCTACTCGCCACCCTGTTTGGAGAGGCGTACCGGTCAGCGGGAGCCATCCTCGCCGTCCTCGCCTTCGGCCAACTGGCGAACGCGCTGGGTGGGCCGTGCGGGATGCTCATGAATATGAGCGGCAACGAGGCCGCCGCCGCCCGAGTCGTCGTCGTGACGTCCGCGGCGAACGTGGTGGCGAACATCGTCGTAGCGCCGCACTTTGGTGCCCTCGGATGCGCCGTTGCTACTTCAGTATCGTTTGTCATCTGGAACGTATGGATGTACACGATGGTCCGCCACCGTCTCGGCGTCCGTTACCTGAGTTAATCATGAGGGACCTATTCATCATCGGTGCGATGCGGTCGGGAACTACGTCACTGTTCCACCTTCTAGCCGGCCATCCCGATATCGCATATAGCCGTATCAAAGAACCACACTACTACTGCGACGACCTCCGAACCGCCTTCCCGTACAACGTCGTGACTGAGAGCGAGGCCGTCCGGCTGCTTGCCGAGAATCCCAGCGCCCGGCTCCACCAAGCCAGCGTCGAGTCCCGCCCCGTCTACGGCAAGCTGTTCGGGGCGGGATCGGTCCGGCTGGAAGCGAGCCCTTCATACCTCCCGTCGGAGACGGCGCTGGAGCGGATCGCGGCGGAGGCCGAAAACCCGTTTGCTGTCGTTCTGCTCCGAGACCCGGAGGCGCGGCTCGTCTCCCACTTCGAGCTCAACGAGAGCAAGGGGTGGTTGGAAGGTCTCGAAGAAACTGTGCGCGCCGAGCTCGAGGAGGGAGTTCCACTCGTCCGCCGAGGGCAGGCGGGTCTTGTCCGCATGAGTTGCTACGCTCGGGACGTCGAGCGGGCCATCCAAGCGCTCGGCCCCCGGCGGGTCCTGATCGCTTCGCTTGAGCGACTCCGGGCAGACCCAGCCGGGCTCTGCGCCGAGGTCTGCCAAGCAGTTGGCGTTGACCCAGCCGCCCTCCCTGCGCAGGCTGTCAGCGGGGTTCGGAACGTGCGGCGGCCCGTCCGGTCGGCCCGCTTCAGCAGGCTGGCGACAGCAGTGGGACTGCGGCGCGTGGCCCGAGCCGCGCCAGAGGGCCTCAAGCGTCGCCTCCGCGCCGTCTACTTCCGTGACCGCGATGCCAGCCGGTACCGTCCCGCGCTCGACCAGGTCCGCCAGACGCTAGACGCCGACCTCGCCCGGCTCGCCGCAATCATCCCTGAGAACACGCTCCCCCTCCGGAACTGGTCGGGGACCGCACGTCCCCAGTACGATGGCTCTGTTGTTTGACCTGAACGCGACCCAGCCGCACGGGTCGACGTTCCACGGGGGCGGCGAGTACGCGAAGGCCCTCTTCGGGGCACTCGCGGCCGCGCGGCCGCGCGGGGTGCTCGCAGCCTACCGCCCCGACGTGTGGCTCGATCCGGACGTCGATGCTCTCGCTAAGCAGTCGGGCATCCCGCTCATCCCCTTCGAGCGGGGCGACCTCCAGGCGCTCCTCGACCGCACGGACGTTGGGGCGTTCTACTCTGCGCTCCCGTATCACTACAGCCAACTCGACTTCCAGTCCGTCCACCTTGCTTACACAGTCCACGGGCTCCGCTCGATCGAGCGCCCTACAGACTCGGACGAGGGCCGCTACGGACCGAGCGCGTGGGTCAAAGCTGCAGCGAAACGGACGTTCCACCGGCGGTACAGGGCAGCGCGGGCGGCCCAGTTTGCGGCGCTCCTCCGGGCCCCCGCCCGCTCGCGGACGGTGTTCGTGCCGTCGCGGCACACGAAGTACGCCCTGCTCACGGAGTTCCCGTTCGTGCGGCCAGACGAGGTCCGAGTGGCCTACAGCCCGCAGAAACCCGTCGCAGACGAAGGGACGGCCGACACACAGGAGGTCCTTGACCGGTTTGGGGTCCGTCCGAAGGAGTACGTCCTCGTCGTCAGCGGGGACCGCTGGATTAAGAATGGGCTCCGCGCGGCGCGGGCCCTGGACTGCCTGTTCGACCGTCCGGACGCTGGCCTCCCGGATGCCCTCGTCTTGGGCGTGGCCGCCCCCGGTCCCTACCGGACTGCCATCCGGAACCTAGATCGGTTTCGGTTCTCGGACTACGTCCCGCCGACCGATCTCGAGGCCCTCTACGCCGGGGCGTTCGCGCTCCTCTATCCGACGCTCAACGAAGGGTTCGGGTACCCGCCCTTGGAAGCCATGCGGCATGGTACCCCCGTCATATGCTCAGCTGTGAACTCAACGACGGAAGTGTGCGGCGACAGCGTCCTCTACGTCGACCCCCTCTCTGAGGCCGAGATGGCGAACCGGGTGCTTCAACTCCACCTGGATCCTAATCTTCGCACTCGGCTTAGCGCCGCAGGACGCAAGCGGGCTACTGTCGTGGGAGCGGAGCAGGACCAGGCGCTTCACACAGTCTCCTCCCATCTCCTTGATCTCGCCAGCGGGGTGGAGCCGGCGACAGATTCCATCGCAGAGCCGGTGGCGCTGTGAACGCTCTGACTCTGAGCGCTCCCTCGCACGTGGTTGGCGGTCGCTTCCCGACCGGCGTCCCCGCGCTGGCGGCCGTCGCCGTCGTTGTCGCCGCGGTCAATGCGCCGAGCCTACTCCCGTACCTGTACTACACCGGTCTCACAGCACTGACCTATCGGCTCTACGTGGGACGGGTGCGGGACGAAGTGTTCGCACTCTACGCGGGTTTCGCCGCTGCCGCCGTGGGCCTCTACCTCATACAACTCGTAGCCCTCCCCGAGTATCGGGGGCTCTCAGGGGGACTCGGGGTGGGGACCGACGACTGCAGCTTCTTCTTCCAGGTAAGCGAGCCTGGGGCCCTCGCTCTCCCGGAAGGGTGCCAGCGGTACAGCGGGAAGGGCCTGCACAGATACACCCGGGCCCTCAGCGTGCTGAGCGTGTTCCCTGTGCGGCACCCGCTGGACGCTCTCTTCGCCAACGTATGGGGCGCAGCCATGCTCCCGGTGTTCGTCCGGGGGGTCGCCTCGTGGCTGAGCGGAAGCGGCCGGGCGGCCCGGTCCGCGTTCTTGCTCGCCGCCATATGCCCGTTCACGCTCTCGAACAGCCTGGTCCTCGTCCGTGACGGGTGGACGGCGACGCTCTTGATCGGGGCGCTAGCATTCGTCGTCCACAAACGGTACGTCTGGGCGGCCGTGTGCGTGGCGGCGGCGATGTACCTGCGGATGGGGTCGGGGGCCCTTGCCCTCGTTGTCCTCGTCTTTGTCGGGTACGCCTCGTCCGTCGTCTCAGCCCGTCGCCCAACCTCGCGGCTGGTCCGGATGGCCGCGGGAGCTGCCCTTGGCGGCCTCATCCTCGGGGCCGTGACTCTCGCTGTAGGGGCGGCGCTGACCGAACGCGGGATGGAACTCCAATTCTACCGGGCTGACTTCGTCGCATCGTTCCTGTCCGAGAACAGCTCGGACTCGACGCTCTTCTCAATCCTCAGTCAGCCAGCGCCGATCCGGGTCCCGCTCTCGTTCGCGTTCTTCTTCGGGTCGCCGTTCCTCAAGCTCGGTAGCGTGTTTGCCGGGGACATCTTCGTGATTCGAAGCCTGCTCGCGGCGGTGCTCTTCCCGCTCCTCACACTCGTCACGATGCCGTACTTCGTGCGTGGTGGTCACTTCGCCGTCAAACGGCGGGACTGGGTGGCCCTGGCTTTGTTCACGGGGTACATCCTCGCTCTCCTGGTGATCTCCCAGTCTTCGCTCCAGCTCCGGCATAAGACGCTCGTGATGCCGCTCTACTACGTCCTCGTTGGGTACGGCATGTCGAGGTCGCTCCCGACCGGCCGGCTGCTGGGGTGGCTTGTTGTGGCCGCGTTTGCGGGGATCCAGGTTTTGTTCCTCGTCCGGGCCGCTTTATGACCGACGCTCCAACCCCGCCGGCCGCTCCCGTCGTGTTCCTCATCACCGGCCTCAACCGGGGCGGGGCCGAGACGCAGATCGTACGCCTCGCCGTTGCGCTCCGGCGCCGAGGCTGGCCCGTCCGTGTGCTCACGCTCCTTCGGCCGACGCAGTTCGAGGTCGACCTCGCCCGGGGCGGGGTCCCCCTCGACACGGTGGTGATGGAGCGGACGGCCCGGGGCGGGGCCGCTGCGCTCGCCGGCGTAGTCCGGCGGCTTGGAGCAGACCGGCCCGCCGCCGTCGTCTCGTTCCTGTTCCATGCCAATCTCGCCGCGCGGCTGACGGCCGGGCTCCGGGGCGTGCCCGTCGTCACGTCGATTCGGAACGAGCGGTTCGGGCCGCCGTGGCGCGAGTGGGCTATCCGGCTCACAAACGGGCTCTCCCAGTCCGTCGTCGTCAATGCGCGCGCGACGGCCGACCGGCTCGCCGGTGCCGGCGTCCTGCCCGCGTCGAAGGTCCGCGTCATCCCGAACGGGATCCGCGTCCCCAATGCGCCCGCCCCCCCGGAGCGGCGGGCGGCCGTCCGGCGAGACCTGGGCGTCGCAGACGCGGAGTTCCTGTGGCTCGCGGCCGGGCGGCTGGAGCCCCAGAAGGGGTTCGCCGACCTCGTCCGGGCGTTCGACGACGTCCGCGCCCAGCAGTCCGCGGCACGCCTACGGGTCGCCGGACGGGGCGGGGAGGAGGGCAACCTGTCTCGGCTGATCAGAGATCTTGGACTGGACACACACGTTGGTCTCCTCGGCCTCCGGTCCGACGTCCCCGACCTCCTCGCGGCGGCCGACGCATTCGTCCTCTCGTCCCACCACGAGGGAATGCCGAACGTGGTGATGGAAGCGCTGGCCGCCGGCGTCCCGACGGTGGCGACAAAAGTGGGAGCTGTGGAGGACCTTGTCGAGGACGGCCGGAGCGGTTTCCTCACGCCGCCTCACGACCCTGTGCGGCTGGCCGAGACCATGAGCCGCCTGATGGGGACGCCAGCGCCCGGCCGGGCTCGGATGGGGGCGGCCGGCCGCGCCCACATCGCGCGCTCGTTCAGCGTCGAGGCGTCCGTCGACGAGTGGGCCGATCTCCTCGCGTCCGTCGTAGGCGGGGCAGCCGTTCAGCCGAGTAAGGCGGAGAGTGCCATCGCCACAAGCATCGCGTAGCCATGAAGATCGCCGTCGTCGGGAGCGTGCCCCGCTCACTCGTCAACTTCCGGGGGCCGATGATCCGCCGGATGGTCGAGGCCGGCGCCGAGGTCGTCGGCGTGGCGCCCGGCCGGGACACCGGGGTCGAGGCGGCGCTGAGCGACCTCGGCGCCGGCTACGCGAGCTACCGCCTCGAGCGGGCCGGGACGAACCCGCTCCGCGACCTCGTGGCCGTCCGCGACCTCCAGGACCTGTTCCGGGACGTGGCCCCCGACCTCGTCCTGGCGTACACGATGAAGCCGGTCATCTACGGTCTGTACGCGGCTCGGCTGGCCGGCGTCCCGCGCCGGGCGGCCATGATCACCGGGCTGGGCTACGCATTCGAGGGCGGGTCGGTCAAGCGGCGGGCCGTGAGCGCGGTCGCCCGCCGGCTCGCCCGGACGGCGCTCCGGGGTGCCGAGGTGGCCTTCTTCCAGAACCCCGACGATCAAGCGTTCTTCGAGCGGGCTGGGCTCCTCGGGCCCGGCACCCGGGCCGTCCGGGTCAACGGGACCGGCGTCGACCTCGACCACTTCGCGGCGGCCCCGGTCCCCGCCGGCCCCCCGCGGTTCCTCTTTATGGGCCGGCTCCTCCGCGCGAAGGGGGTGCCCGAGTTCGTCGAGGCGGCGGTCCGGGTCAAGGCCGAGCACCCCGGGGCCCGGTTCCTCCTGCTCGGGAGCGTCGACGCCAACCCCGGGTCGGTGTCGCAGGCGTGGGTCGACGGGCACGTGGCCTCGGG
This sequence comes from uncultured Rhodothermales bacterium, assembly GCA_964504495.1. Taxonomy (GTDB): domain Bacteria; phylum Bacteroidota; class Rhodothermia; order Rhodothermales; family Rubricoccaceae; genus Rubrivirga. The sequence goes on along the minus strand of CAZDFV010000004.1, from coordinate 7,817 downwards.
CACCGTGGAGCACCTGGGGCGGGCGGAGGACGTGCGCCCTGTGCTCGCCGAGAGCTCGGTGTTCGTCCTCCCGACGGCCTACCGGGAGGGCGTCCCCCGCTCGACCCAGGAGGCCCTCGCCCTCGGCCGGCCCGTGATCACGACCGACCGACCGGGCTGCCGTGAGACGGTCGTCGAGGGAGAGAACGGGTTCCTCGTCCCCCCCCACGACGCCGGTGCCCTCGTCGACGCCATGCGCGCGTTCGCGGAGGACCCGGGACTGGCCGCCCGGATGGGGGCCGCCAGTCGGGCCCACGCCGAGCGGCGCTACGACGTCGAGTCCATCAACGACGTGATCGTGGACGCCCTCGGGCTCGAGCCGGCGCTCGCCGAGGCCGCGCTGTGACCGGGCCGCCCCGCCGGCTGTACCCCGCCGCCAAGCGAGCCGCCGACGCCGCCGCCGCCGGGCTGGCGCTCGTCGCGCTCGCCCCCGTCCTCGGCGCGGTCGCCCTGGCCGTCCGGGCGTCGATGGGGGCGCCGGTCCTGTTCCGGCAGCGCCGGCTCGGGTGGCGCGAGCGGCCGTTCGAGATCGTCAAGTTCCGGACGATGCGGGACGCCCACGACGCCGACGGGTCTCCGCTTCCCGACGCCGACCGACTGACGCGGACGGGCGCGTTCCTCCGGCGGACGAGCCTCGACGAGCTCCCCCAGCTCTGGAACGTGCTCCGGGGCGAGATGTCGCTCGTCGGGCCGCGCCCGCTCTACGTCCACTACCTCCCGTTCTACACCGACCGGGAGCGGCGGCGCCACAGCGTTCGCCCGGGGATCACGGGACTGGCGCAGGTGACGGGCCGGAACACCCTCCCGTGGGACGAGCGCCTGGCCCTCGACGTGGAGTACGTCGAGCGGACCTCGCCCGCCCTCGACCTCGGCATCCTCTTTCGGACGGTCCGGAAGGTGTTCGGCGGCCAGGACGTCGTCACCGTCCCCGGTTCGGCGCTTAGACCGCTCCCGCACTACCGCCCGGAGCGGGCGCTCGCTACCCCGGCCGCTCCTGCCACTCCCTCCGCAACATGAACCCCGTGGTCCTCTTCGGGAGCGTCCCGCTCGCCACCTGGGCCGGCCGGCGCGTCCAGTCGCACCCTGGCCTCGACCTCGTCGGCGTCGTGTGCGACCCGGTCAGCCGGGCGTTCGCGCACCACGGGCTCGACGAGCCGGGGGCGTACGACTGGGCGCGGGAGCACGGCGTCCCCGTCCTCACGCTCGAGGACGTCCCCGGTGCCGTAGACGGGCGGGCCGGTGCCGTTGGCCTCTCCGTCCGGTTCCACCGGATCCTCCGGAGGGACGTGATCGACGCCTTCGGAGGCGGCGTCCTCAACCTCCACGGGGGCGAGCTTCCCCGGTTCCGAGGCGTCAACTGCGCCAACCACGCGGTCCTCGACGGGGCCGAGCGCGGGGCCGGCACGCTCCATTTTATTGACGAGGGGGTGGACACCGGCGACATCGTCGGCCGGCGCTACTTCGAGATCACCCGTCGAGACACCGCTTACTCGGTGTTCCTCAAGACGCAGCGGGCGCTCCAGGACGTGCTCGTCGAGCACCTCGACGCGATCGCCGCCGGCGAGGTCCATCGGACGCCCCAAGACCGGTTCCTGGCCGACGGCGAGACGACGGTGACGTACCGGAGGGCCGACCTCGTCCGGTACAAGGAGCTCTCGCTCGACCTCGGTCTGGCGGAGCTCGACCGTCGCGCTCGGGCCTTCGCGTTCCCCGGCCACGAGCCGGCCTACTTCCGAGTCGGCGACCGCCGCCTCCATCTCGTCCCCGACGCGGGAGGCGCCGACGGGGAGGGCCGGTGACCCAGACGACCGCACCCGCGCTCGCCGGTCCGTCACCCGTAGACCAAGCCGAGCGACTGTCCGAGGCGCTCGGGCTCGACCTCCGGGTCAAGCGCGACGACCTCCTCCCGATGCCGGGCGGGGGCAACAAGGTCCGCAAGATGGCCCGGATCGCGGACGAGGCCGCCCACGCCGGGGCCGACGCCCTTGTGACGACGGGGGGCGCGCAGTCGAACCACGCCCGGGTGACGGCGCTCGAGGCCGCCCGGCGGGGGTGGGCCTGCCGGCTCGTCCTCCACGGCGACCCGGCGGCGCTCGACCAGCCTGAGGGGAACCTCCTCCTCATGGTCCTGACCGGCGCAGAAGTCGAGGTCGTCCCTGCCGACGCCGTCCGCCAGCGCCTCGACGCCGCAAGGGACGAGCTGTCAAACGCGGACCGTACACCCCATCTCGTCCCCGGCGGCGGGCACTCGGTCGCGGGCGCGCTCGCCTACGCCGACGCGGTGGCCGAGGCGAAGGCTCAGCTCGGGCCGTGGGTCCCGGATTGGATCGTCGTGGCGAGCGGGACGGGGGGGACGCAGGCGGGCCTCGTGGCTGGCTGTGTGGCCGAGGGGTGGCCGTCGCGCGTGCTCGGCGTCTCCGTCGCCCGGCCGGCCGAGCGCGGGGCGGCGGCTGTCCGCGAGGTCTTGGAGGGGGCCTCGGAGGCGCTGGGTGCCGAGCCCGGACCCGTCGACTTCCGAGACGGCTGGACGGCCGGGGGCTACGAGCGGGTCGACGGGCCGACCCTCGACGCCGTCCGGTCCGCCGCCCGCGCCGGCCTCGTGCTCGACCCGACTTACACTGGCAAGGCCTTTGCGTCCCTCCGCGATCTGACCCGGACCGGCGAGATCGCGCCGGGCAGCCGCGTTCTCTTCTGGCACACCGGCGGCCTCCTTAACCTGCTCGCCCGGCCCTCTACCGTCACCGACCGATGAACGTTCTCCTCACCTGCGCCGGCCGCCGGAATTACCTCGTCCGCTTTTTCGCCGACGCCCTCCGGCGCGCAGGCGGCGGCCGAGTCGTCGCCGCCGACGCCAGCGCCGACGCGCCCGCCCTGGCCGACGCCGACGTGGGGTACCGGGTCCCCCGGATTGACGCGCCCGACTACCTCGATGTCCTCGCGGCCGTCGTTGAGGCCGAGGCCATCGACCTCGTCGTCTCGCTCAACGACCTTGAGCTCCCGCTCCTCGCCCGGAACCGCGACCGCTTCGCGGCGCTCGGCGCCCGGGCCGTCGTCTCCGCCCCCGACGTGATCGAAGCCTGCTTCGACAAGCACCGGACGGTCTCGGTCCTCCGAGACCTCGGCGTCGAGACCCCGGCCACGTTCCTGTCCGCTGGCGATGCGCTGGACGCGGTCGCAGAGGGCCGCCTCAGCTTCCCACTCGTCGTCAAGCCGCGGTGGGGGAGCGCGTCGATCGGCGTCGACGTGGTGGGCGGGGAGCGGGACCTCCGGCTCGCCGTCGAGCTGGCCGAGGTCCGGCTGGCGGCCTCCATCCTCGCCGGCGCTGGGGCCGAGGGCGAGCCGGGCGTGCTGATCCAGGAGCGGCTCGGCGGTCCCGAGTACGGGCTCGACGTGGTCAACGACCTCGACGGCCGGCACGCGACGACGTTCGTGAAAGAGAAGATCGGGATGCGCGGGGGCGAGACCGACCGCGCCCGGACCGTCGACCGCCCCGCGCTCGTCGCGCTGGGCCGGCGGATCGGCGAGGGGCTCGGGCACGTGGGCAACCTCGACTGCGACGTGTTCCTCCGCGACGGCGAGCCGGTCGTCCTCGAGATGAACCCCCGGTTCGGGGGCGGCTACCCGTTCTCGCACCACGCCGGCGCCGACCTCCCCTCGGCCCTCCTGGCTTGGCACGCCGGCCGCCAGCCCCTCGGCGACTGGCTCTCGGTCGAGACCGGGCGGACGTTCGCCAAGTTCGACCTGCTCGCCGACGTCGGAGGCACGCCCGTCCGCTCCGCCGCCCAGCCCGCGCTCCTGTGAGGCGCGCCTCTACCTCTCGCCCCCCATATCGGCCCCGACGAGCTGGCGCCTGCAACCGGGCGCTATCGGGCACACCGTATCCTGACCCCGTGACTCTCCCCGACGTCCCGTTCCTTGCCGAGGCCCTCGACCGGACGCTGTCCGTCGTGCGGCCCGAGCGGATCGTCTTGTTCGGGTCATGGGCGCGCGGGGACGCCGGGCCGGACAGCGACCTCGACCTCCTCGTCGTGACGGCGTTCGAGGGGGCTCGGAGCCAGACGGCCATCGCCATCCTCAAAGCGCTGGCGGACCTCCCCGTCCCGACCGACGCCGCCGTGCTCCGGCCGGACGAGTGGGAACGGTGGCGGGGCGTCCCGGGCACCGTCGCATACCCTGCCGACCAGGAGGGGGTCGTGCTCTATGAAGCCTGACGCCCTCCTCGCCGCCCAGCGGTGGATGGACAAAGCCGCCTCCGACCTCCGGGCCTGCCGCATCCTGCTCGCGGCCGACGACGCGCCCCTCAGCGCCGTCTGCTTCCACGCGCAGCAGGCCGCTGAGAAGGCGGTCAAAGCACTCCTCACCGCGAACGGGCGGCCGTTCCCCAAGACGCACCACCTCCCGACGGTCGTCCGGATGCTCCCGGCCGACGCCGGCGTCGGGCTCACGCTCGACGAGCAGGTCGAGCTCACCCACTTTGCCGTGGCCCCGCGCTACCCGGACGACTACGTCGAGATCGACCGGGCGCTGGCCGAGCGGCTCCACGCGCTGGCGGAGTCGTGTGCCGCCGCCGCCAGCCGTTGGCTCGACGGTCACACCCCCGACGACCCCCCGCTCTGAGTCGATGCCCGACCGCCTCTACCTCTCGCCCCCCCACATCGGTCCCGACGAGCTGGCGCTCGTGACCGAGGCGTTCGCCACCAACTGGGTCGCGCCGGTCGGCCCCCACGTCGACGCCTTCGAGGCCGAGTTCGCCGCCCACGTCGGGGCCCGCCACGCCGTGGCCGTCTCGTCTGGCACGGCCGCGCTCCACCTCGCCCTCCGGCTCGTCGGCGTCGAGGCCGGCGACGAGGTGCTCGTCTCCGACCTCACGTTCTGCGCGAGCGTGAACCCGGTCCTCTACGAGGGCGGCGTGCCCGTCTTCATCGACGCGGAGCGGGCCTCGTGGAACCTCGACCCGAACCTCGTCGAGGACGCCCTGAAGGCCCGGGCGGCACGTGGGCGGCAGGCCCGGGCGCTCGTGGCCGTCCACCTCTACGGCCAGCCGGCCGACCTCGACGCCCTCACCGCGCTCTGCGACCGCTACGGCGTCGCGCTCGTCGAGGACGCCGCCGAGGCGCTCGGGGCTCTCTACCACGGCCGCTCGCCCGGGATCGACGGGCGGGCCGGGATCTTCTCGTTCAACGGCAACAAGATCATCACGACGTCCGGCGGGGGGATGCTCGTGACCGACGACGCGGCGCTGGCGGCCCACGCGAAGAAGCTGGCGACGCAGGCCCGCGAGCCGGCCGCCCACTACGAGCACGCCGAGGTCGGCTACAACTACCGGATGAGCAACGTGCTCGCCGGGATCGGGCGGGGCCAGCTCCGCGTGCTCGAGGACCGGGTCGCGGCCCGCCGCCGGATCTTCGGCGCCTACGCCGAGGCCCTGGGCGACCTCCCGGGCGTGGCGTTCATGCCCGAGGTCCCGGGCGCCCGCCACACGCGGTGGCTCACGTGCCTGACGGTCGACCCGGAGGCGTTCGGGGCCACGCGCGAGGACGTCCGCCTCGCGCTTGAGGCCGAGAACGTCGAGGCCCGGCCGGTCTGGAAGCCGATGCACATGCAGCCGGCGTACGCCGGGTTCGAGTCCGTCGGCGGGGCCGTCGGGGCCGACCTCTTCCGGCACGGTCTCTGTCTGCCCTCGGGCTCCGCCATGACCGACGGCGACGTCGCCCGTGTCGTCGAGGTCGTGCAGGCGGTGGCGGCCGGCGTCCTGGCCTGACCCGTTTACACGGCATGTGCGGAATGTAGGAATGACCCGGGGGCCGGGTTAAATCGGAATACCTTGGCCCCGAACCGGACGCCCACCGCACGCCGCCCATGAACCGGACCGCCGCCAAGTACCTCCTCGACGTCGGGGCGTGGGCCGTGCTCGCGCCGCTCGCGTTCGCGCTCCGGCTCGAGGGCGACCTCGGCCAGTTCGCCGGGGGCCTCGCCGTCTACACGGCGGTCGGGCTCCCGCTCAAGGCGGCGGCCGTCGGGGCGTTCCGGCTCCACCGGCGGGCGTGGCGGTGGATCACCGTCGGCGACCTCCTCGGCGTGGCGACGGCCGTGGCGGCCGTGACGGCCGTCCTGCTCTTCGCCGCGGTCGCCGGGTTCGGCGGGGCGGACGTGCCCCGGAGCGTCCCGCTCATCGAGGCCGTGCTCGCCATGCTCGCGCTGGGGGGGATGCGGATGGCGATGCGCGTGGTCCACGAGCGCCGGGGGCGCCGGCTCGCGGCCGAGGGCGGCCGCCGCGTGCTCGTCGTCGGGGCCGGGAACGCCGGGGCCCTCGCCGTCCGCGAGATGCTCCGGCACCCGGAGGCCAAGCTCGTCCCGGTCGGGTTCCTCGACGACGACGCCGGCAAGCGGCGCCAGCGCGTGGCCGGCCGGCCCGTCCTCGGCGGGCTCGACAACCTCGCCTTCGTGGCCCGGCTCCACGGCGTCGACGAGGTCCTCATCGCGATCCCGTCGGCCGAGGGCGACGTCGTGCGGCGGGTCGTCCGGGCCGCGGCCGAGGCCGGGCTCAAGAGCCGGACGCTCCCGCCGCTCCACGAGCTCGTGAGCGGGCGGCTCCAGATCTCCCAGCTCCGCGAGGTCGACGTCGAGGACCTCCTCGGCCGCGACGCCGTCCGCCTCGACCCCGGCCCGATCGGGGCCTACGTCGGGGGGCGGACGGTCCTCGTGACGGGCGCGGGCGGGTCGATCGGGTCCGAGATCGTCCGGCAGATCGCCCCGTTCGGGCCGGCCCGCGTGGTCCTGCTCGGGCGGGGCGAGAACAGCGTCTACGGCATCGACCGGGAGCTGGCCCGGACGCACCCGGCGGTCGAGCGCCACGCGGTCATCTGCGACGTCCGCGACGGGGCCTCGCTCCGGGCCGTGTTCGCCGAGCACCGGCCGGACGTCGTGTTCCACGCCGCCGCCCACAAGCACGTCCCGCTCATGGAGCGGAACCCGGAGCAGGCCGTGTTCAACAACGTCGGGGGCACGCGGAACCTGGCCGAGCTGGCCGTCGAGTTCGGGGTCGAGCGGCTCGTGAACGTCTCGACGGACAAGGCCGTGAACCCGACGAACGTGATGGGCGCCTCGAAGCGCGTGGCCGAGATGGTCGTCTCCGACGCGGCCCGCCAGTGCGGCGGCGGGTGCACGATGGTCTCGGTCCGGTTCGGGAACGTCCTCGGGAGCCGGGGGAGCGTCGTCCCGCTCTTCCGCGAGCAGATCGCCCGCGGCGGGCCCGTGACCGTCACGCACCCCGACATGGTCCGGTACTTCATGACCATCCCGGAGGCCGCCCAGCTCGTGCTCCAGGCCGGGGCGTTCGCCGAGAGCGGCCGGGTCTACGTGCTCGACATGGGCGACCCGGTCCGCATCGCCGACCTCGCCCGCGACCTCATCCTCCTCTCGGGCCTCGAGCCGGGCCGCGACGTCGACGTCGTGTTCTCGGGCACGCGCCCCGGCGAGAAGCTGTTCGAGGAGCTCCTGACGGCCGAGGAGGGGACCGAGCCCTCGCACCACGAGAAGATCTTCGTCGCCCGGAAGGCCCCGCCGTCGGGCGAGCTGGGCGCCCTCCTCGACCGCCTGTTCGACGCCGCCCGCGAGGGGACCGGCGCCGACGTCCGGGCCGCCTTCCGGGCCCTCGTCCCGACCTACCGCCCCGACGCCGCCGCCCCGACCGGGAGCGGGGCCGTCTCCAGCGGCGACGGCGCCGTGAGCGGGGACGGGGCGCTCCGGGAGGTGGCCCCGCCCGTCCCCTCCGCCTG
>CAZDFV010000003.1:0-41682 GCA_964504495.1 uncultured Rhodothermales bacterium | reverse complement strand
GCGCCGAGGGGATCATACAAGGGGAGGGGGCGCCGTCCGACCGGGACCGCCCGGCGCAGTTCCGGACCCGGCCGCTGGCGGGATGCCCCGCCAGCCGGTCGCCGGAGCCGGCCGGGTCTAGCTTGCCGGTCCCCCCGCCCCCGACATGGCCGAGACGGACCCCGCGGCCCCCGCCCGCCTCAAGAAGACGCTCACGCTGTTCGACGTCTACGCGATCAGTACGGGGGCCATGTTCTCGTCCGGGTTCTTCCTCCTCCCCGGGCTGGCGACGGCGAGGGCCGGGCCGGGGACGGTCCTCGCCTACTTCCTGGCCGGGCTCCTCATCCTGCCCGCCATGTTCTCCGTCGCCGAGCTCTCGACGGCCATGCCGCGCGCGGGCGGGGCGTACTACTTCCTCGACCGGAGCCTCGGGCCGCTCGCTGGGACGGTCGGCGGGCTGGGGACGTGGCTCGCGCTCATCCTCAAGAGCGCGTTCGCGCTTGTCGGGATGGGGGCCTACCTCGTCTTTTTCGTGGACGACGTCCCGATCAAGGCGCTGGCGGTCGGGCTGACGGTCGCGTTCGCGCTCCTCAACATCGTCGGGGCGAAGGAGACGAGCGGGCTCCAACGGATCTTCGTGACGATCCTCGTCGTGGTCCTGTCGTTCTTCGTCGTCCAGGGGCTCGCGGCCGTCGTGGACCTCGGCACGGCCGAGGTCACGCGCCAGTTCACCCCGTTCCTCCCGTTCGGGGGCGAGGGGCTGCTCGCGACGATCGGGCTCGTGTTCGTGTCGTACGCCGGGCTCACGAAGGTGGCGAGCGTGGCCGAGGAGGTCCAGGACCCCGACCGGAACCTCCCGCTCGGGATGTTCCTCTCGCTCGCGACGGCCACGTTCATCTACTGCGTCGGCGTGTTCATCATGATCGCGGTGCTGGAGCCGTCCGAGCTCCGGAGCGACCTGACGCCGGTGGCGACGGCGGCCGAGAGCTTTTTCGACTGGCTCCCAGGCCGGTGGGGGCTTCTTCTGATCGTCATCGCCGCCATCGCCGCCTTTGCCTCGACCGGGAACGCGGGCATCCTCTCCGCCAGCCGCTACCCGCTGGCGATGGCGCGCGACCACCTCGTCACGCCCCGGCTGGCGACGCTCGGCCGGTTCGGGACGCCCGTCCCGGCCGTCATCTTGACGTCGGTGCTCATGGTGTTCGTCATCGTCGCCCTCGACGTGGAGGGGATCGCCAAGCTCGCGAGCGCCTTCCAACTGTTGGTGTTCGGACTGCTGAACGTGGCGGTCATCGTGATGCGCGAGAGCCGGATCCCGAGCTACGTCCCGGGCTACCGGAGCCCGGGCTACCCCTACGTCCAGATCGTCGGGATCGTGGCGCCCGTGTTTCTGATCGCCGAGCTGGGGCTCTTGGCGATCGAGCTGTCGATCGGCGTCGTGCTCGTGGGGATCGCGTGGTACGTCCGGTACGTCCGGCCCAAGCCGGAGGTCGTGCGCGAGGGGGCCGTCTACCACCTGTTCGCCCGGCTCGGGCAGCGCCGGTACGAGGGGCTCGACGGCGAGCTGAGGACGATCCTCAAGGAGAAGGGGCTCTCGGACGAGACCCCGTTCGAGCACCTCGTCACGCGCGCCGTCGTCGTGGACCTCGACGAGGAGCGGCCGTTCGAGGACGTGGCCCACGACGCGGCCGTCCGGCTGGCGGAGCGGGCGCGTCTCTCGACGGCCCGGATCGTCCAGGGCTTCCTGGACGGCTCGCGGAGGGGGTCGACGCCGGTCTCGGGCGGGGCGGCCCTCCCGCACCTCCGGCTCCCGGAGGTCGACCGGCCCGAGCTCGTCATGGTCCGCAGCAAGCCCGGCCTCGTCGTCGCCGTCGACACGACGGGCGACGCCCGGCCCGACGCCGACGAGCGGGTCTACGCCGCGTTCTTCCTCCTCAGCCCCGAGGAGCCCCCGGGCCGCCACCTCCGCACGCTCGCCAACATCGCCAGCCGGATCGACGAGGCCCCGTTCCTCCGCGAGTGGCGCCGCGCGGCGACCGAGCAGGACCTGAAGGAGGTCCTCCTCCAGAACGACCGGTTCCTCGCCCTCACCCTCCGTCCCGACGGCCCGACGGGGGCCCTCGTCGGGCGGCCGCTTCGGGACGTCCGGCTCCCGTCCGGCGTGCTCGTCGCGCTCGTCCACCGCGACGGCCAGATCGCCGTGCCCGGCGGGTCGACGGTCCTGGAGGCGGGCGACCGGCTCACGATCATCGGCGAGGCCGTCGGCATCCGCGAGCTGGCCGAGGCGTACCGGGAGGTCCCAACCGAACCGTAGGCCTCCGGCTGGCGGAGCCCGTCCGCCAGCGGGGCGTGCTAGTCTCCGGTGAACCCCGGACCGGAAGGCATGAAGTTCGTCGGCGTCCAGCTCTCCTACTTCTTCAGCGACACGGCGGTCCGCCGCAACGTGCGCTCGCTGATGAAGTACGTCGCGTTCGTGTGCGCCGTCGTCGTGGTCTTCGCCGTCACGTTCCACTTCGTCATGCTCCACGAGGGCGAGGAGCACTCGTGGATCACGGGGTTCTACTGGACGCTGACCGTGATGAGTACGCTCGGGTTCGGGGACATCACGTTCGAGAGCGACCTCGGGCGGGCGTTCAGCATCCTCGTCCTGATCTCGGGGGTCGTGCTCCTCCTCATCGTCCTCCCGTTCGCCTTCATCCGCTTCTTCTACGCGCCGTGGCTGGAGTCCCAGGTCCAGACGCGGGCGCCGCGCGAGGTCCCGCGCGGGATGGACGGGCACGTCGTGATCTGCGCCTACGACTCGATCGCGCCCGGGCTCATCCGGCGGCTCGAAGGCGAGGGCGTCCCGTACGTCGTGCTCGAGGAGGACCCGAAGGTCGCCGCCGACCGCCACATCGACGGGGTCTCCGTCGTCGCCGGGCCCGTCGACAGCCGGGCGACGTACGAGGCCCTCGCGCTCGACCGGGCCCGGCTCGTGCTCGCCAACCGCGAGGACACCGTCAACACGAACATCATCCTGACCGTCCGCGAGGTGGCCCCGGACGAGCCGGTCGTGGCCGTCGCCAGCGCGCAGGAGTCGGTCGACGTCCTCGAGCTGAGCGGGGCCACGCGCGTCCTCCCGCTCAAGCAGTGGCTCGGCGAGCAGCTCGCGAGCCGGGTCAACGCGCTCTACGCGCAGTCCCACCCGATCGGGCACTACGAGGACCTCCTCCTGGCCGAGATCCCCGTCCACCGGACGCCGCTCGCGGGCCGGACGGTCCGCGAGACCCGGCTCCGCCAGATCACCGGGGTCAGCATCGTCGGGGTGTGGGAGCGCGGGCACCTCCGCCCGGCCCGGGCCGACACGCCGCTGACGGACGCGAGCGTGCTCGTCGTGATCGGGACCGAGGCCCAGCTCGGCAAGCTCGACGACCTCCTCGTGATCTACAGCGCGAACCCGAACCCCGTCGTCGTCGTCGGCGGCGGGCGCGTGGGGTCGGCGGCCGTCCGGGCGCTCCGGCGGCGCGACGTGCCGGTCAACCTGATCGAGCAGGAGGAGCGCCTGTGCGCCCGGCTGGCCGACGCGTGCGGCCGGGTCGTCGCCGGCGACGCGGCCGACTACGACCGGCTCTCGGAGGCCGGCATCCTCAAGGCCCCGTCCGTCGTGCTCACGACGAACGACGACGCGATGAACATCTACCTCGCGTCGTACTGCCGGAAGCTGAACCCCGACCTCCGCATCGTCAGCCGGATCACGCACGACCGGAACCTCGAGGCCATCCACCGGGCCGGGGCCGACTTCGTCCTCAGCTACGCCACGCTCGGGACGCAGGCCGTCCTCTCGATCCTCAAGGGGAAGGAGCTCCTGGTCCTGGGCGAGGACGTCGACCTGTTCTCGGTCCCGACGCCGCGGAAGCTCCGCGGCAAGGCGCTGGCCCAGACGGGGATCGGGGCGCGGACGGGGATGAGCGTGATCGCCCTCCAGCAGAACGGGGACGTCACGACCGACCTCTCGGCCGAGACCGTCCTCACGCCGGGCTCGGAGCTCCTCATGCTGGGCGACGAGGGGCAGCGGGCGGAGTTCGCCGCCGCCTTCGGGGCCTGACCGCCGGCCCGCCAGCGGGGCGGCCCCTCGCGCAAGGGCGGGCCGCTACCGGCCGGGCTGCCGGGCCGCGCCGGTGGGGCGGACCCGGTCCTGTTCACCCGGACCCACAACCCTCAGGATCTCGGGGAGGCGGGACAGGTCGCGGGCGGCCGTGGCGGCGAGGACGAGGAGGACGGCCGCGAGGAGGAGGAGGCTGAGGAGCAACATGGGACGCAGGGGGCGGAGGGGCTGCCGGGTGGCCCCTCTCAACGTCGCGCGGCGGGTCCCGATGCGCTCCTCGACGAGTGGAAGCCCTTCCTGCACAGAGAGATAACAGCGAAGCGCTTCCGCCATCGCCCACAGCAGGGCTAGACGTCCCCCGCCCCGCGCCGGCGGCTCGCGCCGCTACAGCACGTCGCGCGCGAGGTGGTCGGCGACGCGGAAGGCGTTGGCAGCGATCGTGAGCGTCGGGTTCGAGGCCCCCGACGACGGGAAGACGCTGGCGTCGGCGAGGTAGAGGTTGCCTACGTCGTGGGCCTTCCCCGTCGGGTCGACGACGGAGGCGGCCGGGTCCGTGCCCATCCGGCACGTGCCGCACTGGTGGTTGAGGACGGAGACCGGCATGGGCACGCGGAGGAACCGGTCGAACCCGAGCGCCCGGAGGTGCCCCTCCAGCACGTCCATCAGCCGCTCCTGCGCCCGCCGGTTCGTCTCGACGTAGCCCACGCGGACGCGCCCGTCCGGGGCCAGGTCCACGCGGCTCTCCCAGAGCGGGAGGTCCTCGGACTGCACCCACCAGTCGACCGAGTGGGCGGCGAGCGCGTCGGCCTCGCTGGGGGTGAGCGCGCCCTCGGGGAGGTCGTCGAGGATCTGCCACCCCGCGTGCTTCCCCATGAGGTGGACGTGCCCGAGTGGGACGTTCTCCCACCGCTCATCGCCCGGGACGCCGAAGTAGTAGTCGTTGATGGCGAGCGTCTTCTGGAACCGCGTCGGGTTGGGCTCCCCGCTGGCGACCGTGTAGAACTTGGACGTCACGTGCCGCATGAGGTGGCGGCCTACGGCGCCCGAGCCGTTCGCCAGCCCGTCGGGGTGCCGGTCGCCGGCGGACCGCAGGAGGAGCGCGGCCGAGTTCACGGCCCCGGCGCAGAGCGCGAACACGTCGGCCTGGAACGTGGTCGGCTCGCCGTCGACCGTGGCCTCGACGTGCGTGACGGCCCGGCCGGCGGCGTCGGTCACGAGCCGGGTCACGAGCGCGTCGGTCACCAGGTCCACGTTGCCGTGGGCCGCGGCCGGCCTCACCGAGGCGACCTCGGCGTCGCACTTGAGGTGGAGGAGGTCGGGGTAGCCGTCGAACGCGGCCCGGCCCATCGCCGCGAACGTCTCGCGGAGGACGAACGGCCCGCCGCCGGGGTCGTCGTGGCTGTACTTGACGCCCATCGGGAGCGGGAACGCCCGGACGCCCCGCCCGCGGAGGCCCTCCGCCAGCGCGGCGATCCGCGGGTCGTGGGCCACCGGCGGGTGCGGGAACGGGCCGCTGGCGGGCGGCTCGGTCGGGTCCGCCCCCCGCTCGCCGTGGACGTGGTAGACGCGCTCGGCCCGGTCGTAGTGGGGCGCGAGGTCGGCGTACGAGACCGGCCAGGCGGGCGAGACGCCGTCGAGCGTCTGGAGCTCCCCGAAGTCGCGGGGGTGGAGGCGGAGGAGGGCCGAGCCGTACACCTTCGTGTTCCCGCCCAGCCAGTAGAACATGTTCGGGCGGAAGTCCTCGCCCGAGGCCGCGTCCACCCACCGCTCGTCGGTCTTGTAGCGCTCGTGGCGGAAGAGGGCGACGGGGTCCCAGTTCGCGGCCTCGCGCGGGAGCGGGCCCTGGCGGTTGAGGAGGAGGACCCGCTTGCCCGTCGGCGCAAGCGCTTGGGCGAGGGCCCCGCCGCCCACGCCGGCGCCGATGATGCAGACGTCGTACACGAGTGGAGGGTTGTGGGCGGTGGGCGGACGGGCTGTTGACTCCTCACCCTCTACACGTCACTCGCTACCCGCTCCAGGGCTGCTGGAAGTCGGCGTAGAGCGTGAGGCCGCCGTCGGCGTAGAGCGTCTGGCCGGTGACGTAGGCCGCGTCGTCGGAGGCGAGGAACGCGATGAGCCGGGCGATCTCCTCGGGGCTCGCGATCCGGCCCACCGGGATGTGGTCGCGGACGACCTGGGTCGCCTCCGGGTCGCCCAGCCAGCTCTGGATCGGCGTCCGCGTCGCGCCGGGCGCGATGGCGTTGACGCGGACCCCGCGGTCGGCGTACTCGAGCGCGAGCGTCTCGGTCAGCCCGTGGAGGCCGTACTTCGAGACGGCGTACGAGAGGTAGTGCGGGCGCGGGATCTTCTGGTGCACGCTCGACACGTTGACGATGACGCCGCGCGGGGCGCCCGGCTCGGGCTCGCGGTCGAGGAACCCGCGGAGCGCTTCGCGCGCGCACAGGAACGCCCCGCGGAGGTTCACCGCCAGCACCTCGTCGAAGTGGGCCGCCGCCGTCTCGTGGGACGAGGGCTCCTCGATCTGGATGCCCGCGTTGTTGACGAGGACGTCGACCGTCCCGCACGACTGGCGGACGGCCTCGAACATGGCCTCGACCTCGCCCTCGCGCGAGACGTCGGCCCGGACGAGCGTGCAGACGCCGCCCCCGTCCGCCGTGACCGCGCCCCCCTCCAGCGGGGCCGGGTGGCGGGCGGCCTCGGCGACGGCGGCCTCGACGAGCCGGCGCGTCTCCTCGGCGTTCACCCGCTCGCGCTCGTACGGGTAGTTCACGGCGACGTGGGCGCCGCGACGGGCGAGCTCGACGGCCGTCGCGCGGCCGATGCCGGTCGAGGCGCCGGTGACGAGGGCGGTGCGGCCGGAGAGGGAGGACATAGGGGGACGCCGGGCTGAGGAGCGGGCTCAACCCTGAGGGACTTTCAGTCGTTCCTGAAAGTCCGGCGAGGACGGGCGGCCAGGAGACTCCTGACCCGCCCCGCCGCCGGCGGGGCGCCCGGACGCGCCCGCTACGCCCCGTCGGCCGCGATCTGGAACCCGATCGTCCGCCCGCGGGGGTCCTCCTGCTTGAGCTGGCGGCGCATCCGCTCGTACTCCTTCTCCACCTCCGGCGTCACACTGGGGCGCGTGTCCCCGAGCGCGGCCTCGAAGTGGGCGGCGGTGACCGTCTCCGTCTCCAAGTCCTCGCGGAGCGCCAGCAGGCCGGCCTTGCGGACGAGGTTCTCGAGGTCGGCGCCCGAATAGCGGTCGGTCCGGTCCGCGAGTGCGTCGAGGTCCACGTCGTCCGACAGGGGCATGTCCTTCGTTTGGATCTGGAGGATCGTCCGCCGGCCCCCGGCGTCGGGGACGGGCACGTAGACGACCTCGTCGAACCGGCCCGGCCGGAGGAGCGCCGGGTCGAGGAGCGTCGGCCGGTTCGTCGCGCCGATCACGACGACGCCGCGGAGCTCCTCCAGCCCGTCCATCTCGGCGAGGAGCGTGTTGACGACGCGTTCGGTCACGTTCGAGTCGCCCAGACGGCCGCCGCGCGCCGGCGCGAGCGCGTCGATCTCGTCGATGAAGATGACCGCGGGCGAGACTTGGCGGGCCCGCTGGAACAGCTTCGAGACCTGCTTCTCGGACTCCCCAACCCACTTGCTCAGGAGGTCACTGGACTTCGTGGCGATAAAGTTGGCCTCGGCCTCGCGGGCGACGGCCTTCGCCAGCAGCGTCTTCCCGTTCCCCGGCGGCCCAAAGAGAAGAAATCCGCGCGCCTGACGGATGCCGAGCCGCCGGAATGCCTCGGGGTGCTTGAGCGGCAGCTCGATCCCCTCGCGGAGCTGCGATTTGGTCTCCTCCAGCCCGCCGATGTCGTCCCACCCGACGGTCGGGACCTGGATCTGGATCTCGCGGAGCGCCGACGGCTGGACGCGCCGGAGCGCGTCGGTAAAGTCCTCGGGCTTGACGACCAACTCGTCGAGGACGTCGGGCGGGATCTCGTCCTCGTCGAGGTCGAGGCCGGGGAGCACGCGCCGGAGCGCCGAGATGGCCGCCTCGCGCGCGAGGGCGCCGAGGTCGGCCCCGACGAACCCGTACGTCGTCCGCGCCAGCCCGTCCAGGTCGATGCCCTCACCGAGCGGCATCCCGCGCGTGTGGATGCCGAGGATGTCGCGCCGGCCCTGCGTGTCGGGCACGCCGATCACGATCTCGCGGTCGAACCGGCCCGGCCGCCGGAGCGCCTCGTCGATCGCGTCCGGGCGGTTCGTGGCGCCGATCACGACCACGTTCCCGCGCGCTTCCAGCCCGTCGAGGAGCGTGAGGAGCTGGGCGACCACGCGGCGCTCGGCCTCGCCCGTCTCGTCGCGCGCCGGCGCGATCGAGTCCAGCTCGTCGATGAAGATGATGGCCGGGGCGTTCTGGGCGGCCTCCTCAAAGACCTCCCGGAGCCGGCCCTCGGACTCGCCGTAGTACCGGCCCATGATCTCGGGCCCGTTGATCACAGAAAAATGGGCGTTCGTCTCGTTCGCCACGGCCCGGGCGAGGAGCGTCTTGCCCGTCCCCGGCGGTCCATACAACAGCACGCCCTTGGGCGGGTCGATCCCCAGCCGCGCGAACAGCTCGGGGTGCTTGAGCGGAAGCTCGATCATCTCGCGGACCTGGTCGACCGTGTCGCCCAGCCCGCCGATGTCGTCGTAGGTGATCCCGACGGGGGCCTCGCCCGAGCGGGGCTCCTGGTACTCGGGGAGGAGCTCGATCTCGGTCTGGTCCGTGATCTGGACGACCCCGCGCGGCGTGGCCTCGACGACGACGAGGCGGATCTCCTGGAGCCCAAACGCCCGCTGCTGCCCGAACAGCTGGCGGAACACCTCGTCGGGCACGTTCGGCATCGCCCCGCGGACCGGGACGGCCGTCGAGATCGTGTCGCCGGTCGAGACCGGGCGGCCGAGGAGCGGGCGGAGGAGGGCCTCGCCCCGACCCCGGAGCGTCTCGCCCGGGCGGGCCGGCGCGACCGTCACCTTGCTCGCCGGCTGGACCTGGGCGACGGCCACCTCGACGTGGTCGCCGATCCCCACGCCGGCGTTGTTGCGCAAGAGCCCGTCGAGGCGGACGATCCCGAGCCCGGCGTCAGCGGGGTAGGGGGGGATGGCGATGGCGGGCGTCGCGTCGCGCGGGCCCCGAAGCTCGATGACGGTCCCCGGCGTGATCCCGAGCTCGGCGAAGGCCTCCTGGCTGAGGCGCGCGACGCCCTTCCCGACGTCGGGGTTCTGGGCGCCGGCCACCTGGAGGCGGGCGGTGTCGGTCTGGGTCGGGACTTCGGCCATGTCGGGTCGTTGAAACGGGCCGGTTCCACGGGTGCCCGCGCGGGTTGTTCGCCCCGCCGTCAGGCCTCACTCGGGCTTCAGGGAGCGCCGGACGCCGGCGCCCGATCCGCTGGCGGCGCCGGCTGCCCCCTGCCTCCTCGCCGGCTGGCGCCGCCAGTGGGGGGAGGATCCCGGCCGTCCCGGCCGCCGTTCGCCGCCGCCGCTCCCCACCGCCGATGACGCTCAGCACCGCCCTCCACCTCGTCTACGTAGCCTGCATGGCGGGCGGGGCCCTTCTGTTTGTTGCCTGGAGCCGCAACCCGCGCGGGGTCCCGATGTGGGAGTACCTCGTGGCCGCGTTCATCCCCGTCTGGTCCGGGCTGGCCTACCTCGCGATGGCGCTCGGGCTGGGGACCGTCGAGGTGGCCGGGCAGACGACGTACTGGGCCCGCTACGCCGACTGGGTCGTCACGACGCCGCTCCTCCTCGTGGCGCTGTGGATGACGGCGACGACGCGGACTGAGAAGGGCCCGCACGTGGCGACGCTCGCCCTCCTCGTCGGCGCCGACGTGGTGATGATCCTGTGCGGGCTCGTCGGCGACCTCTCGGCCGGCCCGGCCCGGTACGTCTTCTACGGGATCGGCGTGGCCGCGCTCGTCGTGGTCTTCGCGGTCGCATGGGGCCCGCTCCGCCGCGTGTCCCGCCACGACCCGGAGGTCGCCGGCGTCTACGACAAGGTGGCCCTGTACCTCGCCCTGTTCTGGGTCGGCTACCCGCTGACGTGGATCCTCGGCCCGTCGGGCGTCGGCGCGATCGGGCAGACGGCGGACACGGTCTTGTTCGTGCTCCTGCCCGTCTTCTCGAAGGTCGGGTTCAGCGTCCTCGACCTCGGGCTCCTCCGGCGGATCGGCGGCGAGGCAGAACACCGGGCGGCCCGTCCGGCCCTCGCGCCGGCCGTGTAGACCAGCGGAGGGCGCCGCCCGCTAGAGGGCAAGACCTGGCCGGACGTCGAGGCCCAGCCCGCCCGCCTCGCCCGCCGCCCACTTGACCGCGGCCGTGACGGCGATCATCGCCGCGTTGTCGACGGAGTGCGCCCGGTCGGGGACGTAGACCTCGAACCCGTCGGCCTCGCTCGCCTCCCGGACCGCGGCCCGCAGCCCGGAGTTGGCCGAGACGCCCCCGACGACGGCGACCGCTCGCACGCCGGTCTGCTCGACCGCCTCGCGGACGCCGACGACGAGCGCGTCCACGACGGCGCGTTGGAACGAGGCGCAGACGTCGGCCCGGCGTTCGTCCACGACGCGCTGGCGGTCGGCGTCGGGGAGGTCCGCGATCCAGTAGCGGACGGCCGTCTTGATCCCGCTGAAGGAGACGTCGAACAGCTCGCGCCCGCGCCGCCCCTTCGGCCCGAGCCGCGGCGAGGGGAGGTCGAGGAACGACGGGTTGCCGTCCGCCGCCAGCCGGTCGACGTGCGGGCCGCCGGGGTAGCCGAGCCCGAGGAGCGCGGCCACCTTGTCGAACGCCTCGCCGGCCGCGTCGTCGCGCGTCCGCCCCAGCTCCTCGTGCTGGAATCCTTCGCGGACGAGCGTGAGGAGCGTGTGCCCGCCGGAGACCGTGAGGCACAGGAACGGGAGCGGCGGCCGCGGCGCCTCGATCATGACCGAGTAGACGTGGCCCTCCAGGTGGTTCACGCCGACGAGCGGGAGCCCGCGCCCGAGCGCGATCCCCTTCGCCACGCTCAGCCCGACGTGGAGCGACCCCGCCAGCCCCGGCCCGACCGTCACGGCGACGGCGCCGAGATCGCCCATACCGACGCCGGCCTCGTCGAGCGCGGCCCGGACGGTCGGGACGATCAGGCGCTCGTGGGCCCGGCTCGCGTGCTCGGGCACGACGCCGCCGAACCCCTCGTGCACCCGCTGCCCGGCGACGACGGACGACGCCAGCCGGCCGCCGGCCCAGACGGCCGCGGCCGTGTCGTCGCACGACGTCTCGATCGCGAGGATCGGGGGGAGGTCGGGGAGGGTCACGGGGCCGAGTTCCCGCGGCGGCCGGGGAAGTTCCCCGCGGCGCCCGCCCGAAGGGCCCCCGCGGCCCCGTGCGGGCGGGTGAAATCGCGTCCGGCCCGTTGAAATAGGCAGTGCCCGGGGGCGTTCTTGGAGCCTCGCCTCCCGGCCCCGCCCCTCCCCATGCCCCTCCGCCTCCTCCCCCTCGGTCTCGTCGCTGTCCTGCTGGCGGTGCCCGCCGGCGCCCAGGGCGACCGCTCGCTCTACAACCAGGACCGGCTCGCCGAGCTCCTCTACGCCAACCGGACGGACCTCGACGCCATCCCCGAGGTCACCTACCGGTACCACACCCTGAGCCACGAGAGCGGGAACTCGGTGCTGGCCCGGCACGCCCTCTACGGCGAGGTCGGCGAGGGCGACCCCCACCGGGGGCGGGACCTCCTGAACGGGATGGTCGCCTTCCTCAACGGGGTCTTCATCTCGGACCTCCGGCACGGCGACACGGTCGTGCTCCCGAGCGAGATCGGGCTCGACCCCCGGGCCTACAGCCCGTTCCCGCGCGACTACCCCGGCGCCCGCGACTTCGACAAGCTGTTCGTCATCGACAAGACGACGCAGTCGTGGGCCGGGTACGAGAACGGCCGGCTGGCCCGGTGGGGCCTCGTCTCGACTGGGGCCGAGGGGACGGAGACGCCGAACGGCCGGTTCAACTTCAACTGGAAGGAGGAGCACCGGATCTCGACGCTCTCGCCGCCGGGCGAGGAGTGGCACATGCGGTGGGTGTTCAACTTCCACGACCGCCGGGGCATCCACATCCACCAGTACTACGCGCTCCCGACGTCGGGCGCCGCCTCCCACGGGTGCGTCCGCCTCATGACGGCCGACGCCCAGTGGATCTACGACTGGGCCGACGGCTGGCGGACCTCGAACGGGACGGCCGACCGCGGGCTAGCGAGCCGCGGCCGCGTGGTCGAGCAGGGGACGACGGTCCTCGTCCTCGGCGAGGCGCCCGGCGGGGCCCCGCAGCGGTTCCGCGACGTGGGCGGCCGGCCCGAGCTCGTGACCGTCGAGCTCCCCGCCGACCCGTACGCCGTCCCGCCGGGGACGGACCAGCAGCGCCGGTTCGACCGGCTCCGCGCCCGCGAGGCCGCCGAGGCGTCGGCCGCCGCCGAGTCGTAGGCCAGGGCCTTCCGGTCTCGCACCCCGCTGGCGGGACGGTCCCGCCAGCGGGGCGCCTGTTTTCGGCGCGGTCGGTTTCAGCCCGTCCGAACGGTCGGGGCCGCCGCCGTGGAGTAGGCTCCGGCCCCGCCCCCCGCCCACCTGATGCTCGCCTCCCTGCTCCCCCTCGCCGTTGGGACGCTCCCGTTCGTGGGCGAGCTGGCGGCGCTCTTCGCGGCGGGCGCGCTCGTGGCGTACCTGTGCTACCGGGTCCGGCTCGTCCCGATCGCCGGGTTCCTGCTGGCGGGCGTGGCCGTCGGGCCGAACGCGCTGGGGCTCGTGACGGACATCGACCTCGTCCAGCAACTCGCCGAGGTCGGGGTCATCTTGCTCCTGTTCCTGATCGGCGTCGAGTTCTCGCTGGGGCAGATGGCCCGGCTCGCCCGGCCGATCTTCGTCGGCGGCGGCGTGCAGGTGGCGCTGACGGTCGCGGCCGTGACCGGGATCGCGGTCGCCCTCGGCGTCGGCGTGGGCGCGGCGGTCTTTACCGGCTTCCTCGTCGCCCTCTCGTCCACGGCGATCGTCCTGAAGGTCCACGCCGAGCGGGCGGAGTCGGACACGCCGGTCGGGCGGCTGTCGCTGGCGATGCTCCTCTTGCAGGACCTCGCGATCGTCGTCATGGTCCTCCTCGTGCCGGCGCTCGCGGGCGAGGGCGGGTCGCCGGCCGAGGTGGCGTGGGCGCTCGCCAAGGCCGTGCTCGTGATCGCGGCCGTCCTCATCGGCGCGCGGCGCGTGGTCCCGGCCCTCCTCGCGCGCGTGGCCGAGACGCGGCGGACCGAGCTGTTCCTCCTGGCCGTCGCCGCGATCTGCCTCGGAACGGCCTGGGCCGTCTCCCTCGCGGGCGTGAGCCTCGCGCTCGGCGCGTTCCTCGCCGGCCTGCTCGTGAGCGAGAGCGACTACGCCGAGCACGCCCTGAGCGAGATCCTCCCGCTCCAGACGATCTTCACGGCCGCCTTCTTCCTCTCGGTCGGGATGCTCCTGGACCCCGCGTTCCTCCTCGCGAACGCCGGCTGGGTGCTGGCGGTGGCCGTAGGCGTGCTCGTGCTGAAGGGGGCGATCACGACGCTCAGCGCGCGGATGCTGGGGTACCCGATGGGCGTGGCGCTCGCGACCGGCCTTGCGCTGGGGCAGATCGGGGAGTTCTCGTTCGTCGTCGCGCTCGTGGGCGCCGAGATGGGGCTCGCGCCGGGCGGGCTGGGCGAGGCGGGGAGCCAGGGGCTCATCGCCGTGACCGTCGTCCTGATGCTGGCGACGCCCGCTCTTATCGCGCTCGGGCCCCGGCTGGCGGCGCTCGGGCGCCAGGTCGAGGGCGACGCGGCCGGCGGCGGCCACGGCCACGGCGTGGACCTCGAGGACCACACGGTCGTCGTGGGCTACGGCCCGGCCGGGCGGCGGCTCGCGCGCGTCCTCGGCGAGACCGGCGTCCCGTTCGCCGTGAGCGACCTGAACCCCCAAAGCCTTCGCGAGGCCGAGGCCGCCGGCGTCCCGACCGTCTACGGCGACGCCTCCCGCGAGCCGATCCTCCGGAGCCTCGGCGTCGGGCGCGCCAAGCTCCTCGTCGTCGTCATCAACGACGCCGCGGCCACCCGCCGCGTCGTGGCCGTCGCCCGCCACCTCAACCCGACGCTCCAGATCTTCGCCCGCACCCGGTTCCTCGCCGACGTCGAGCCGCTCACCCACGCCGGCGCGGACGTCGTGGTGCCGGAAGAGATGGAGACGACGGTCCGCCTGTTCGCGCACGTGCTCGGGGCGTACCTCATCCCCAAGGAGGAGGTCGAGCGGCAGGCCGCCCTCGTCCGCCAGGACGACTACGGCGTGCTCCGGGGGTCGATCCAGGAGGCCCACCTCATGGTCTTGCAGGGGCTCGACGAGGAGGGCCTCCACACGCGGGCCGTGGCCGTCCGCCCCGGGGCCCCGGCCGCCGGGCAGACGCTGGCCGACCTCGCGCTCCGCCAGCGGCACGGGATCACGGTCATGGCCGTCCGCCGCGGGCGCCAGACGGTCGGGAGCCCGGCCGGCGACTTCCAGGTCGAGGCCGGCGACCGGCTCGTCATGGTGGCCGAGGCCGACCAGTTCGCGGAGAGCGCGGACCTGTTCCGCACGCCGCTCGCCGAGGAGCCCGCCTGAGCGCTGGCGACGGCCGCCCCCCGCCTCCGCGGGGGCAGGCAGCGGGGCGCGGCCTATCTTCGCAGCATGAGCACTGGCGCTTCTCGTCCTCGGATCACCCGCGTCTGGGCGCGGAACTTCCGCAGCATCGAGAGCCTGAATCTTGAACTAGGCGACCTCACGGTACTTGTCGGGCGGAATGGGGCGGGGAAGAGCAACACGGTCGATGTCCTCCGTTTTCTGAGAGACTGTGTAGCACGAGGGTTCGAGCAGGCGTTCCTTGACCGAGGTGGCGTGCAGACAATCCGGCGCGCAGGGAGCCATGTAGTAGAGGTCGGTATTGAGTTAGAAAGCGACAAGTGGCAGTGCGGGTACTCTGTGGAGGTTCCGTCAGGGGGTTTGGGTGATCGGTCCGAAACACTGCGTACCCGGTCATCTAGAAACGAGGAATGGACGGTTATAGACTCGGAGACACTGCGCGAGATCGGTGATTGGAATACAAGGTCCGATCAGCCAATCCTGTCCGAGCCGGGTGGTATGGGGCTGTTGATGCTTGGAGGTCCTGCAAGTTGGAAAGAAGAACCCTTCCGCAAGTGGGCGGACAGAATGACTACTCCAGAGCAAGCGAGCGAAGTGCTCGTTCAGTCGTCGTCCTACGACTTTACGCCCCACCTCCTGCGCAGCCCACAGCGCGTTGTTGACTCAACACCGCTCGACGAGCGGGGGGCGAACCTCGTCGCTGTTCTTCGCAGCGTGCTCAACGGCCTGGACGGCGACACACTCCGCCAGTCGCTCCGGGCGCTTGTGGACGGCGTGCAGGACGTCGAGGTCCAGGCGCTCGGTGGGCACCTCGTCGCCGAGCTGGTCTACGGCACAGGTGGCGACGGCGCGGCCGAGCAGGTTCGGTTCGACCTCGGCCTTGAGTCAGACGGGACGATCCGCCTCCTCGCCATCCTCGCGGCGCTCTACCAGTCGCCGCCGCGCACGCTCACCGTCATCGAGGAGCCGGAGCGGAACATCCACCCCGGCGCGCTCGGCGTGCTGGCGGACGTGATCAAGGAGGCGAGCACGCGGGGTCAGGTCCTCATCACGACCCACAGCCCGGACCTCATCGACAAGTTCGACGCCGACGACATCCGCGTGGTCGAGCGAGTGGACGGAGCAACCGTGGTCGGGCGGATGGACCGGACGCAGCGTGAGGTCGTCCGCGAGAAGCTGTTCACGACGGGCGAGCTGATGCGGGTGCAGGGGTTGATCCGCGACGAGGACGGGTGAAGCGACTGGTGGTCGTCGTCGAGGGGGAAGGTGACGAGGCCGCCGTGCCACGGCTCCTCTCACGAACCCTCGATCTCGCGGGTGAGCATGGGTGGTTCGTCGACACGAAGCGGACACTGAAAGTCGGTGGGCTACCTGCGTTCCGAAAGCACTTCGACCGCTACGCACGGCTCTTACGCCTCCAGCCGGCCGACGCGCTTCTCGTCCTTCTCGATCTCGAAGATGGATGTCCCGTGAGAGAGGCGCAGTCGCTCGCAGCGGATGTGAGGGCGCTTTCGTTCCCGTACCCGGTCGCCGTCGTGCTGGCGCATCGGGAGTACGAGGCATGGTTCCTGGCGAGCTTGCCGAGCATCGCGTCGGCTGTCGAGTCGCTCCCGGACGGCGCGGAGTACGAGGACGATCCAGAGGCGCGGCGCGGCTGTAAAGAACGCTTGACGGCGCTGATGCCTCCGGGACGGGCGTACAAGGAAACGCTCGACCAGCCGGCGTTTACGAGCGTTCTCGACTTCGACCTAGCCGCGGAGCGGTGTCGGTCGTTCCAGCGGCTCGTCCACGCCGTCGATCAGTTGACGACGGCCACGGGTGCGGTTGTAACGCCGTAGCGACCCATCGCCCGAGCCGCTGGCGACCGTCGCCAGCGGCGCATGAAGTTTGTCGCGGGCGAAGCCTCCGCCCGCCCTGGACGTTCGGGGCCGCTCCTCTGCCCGACGCCCATGCTTCCCGACGTGCTCGCCCTGGCCGGCGGGCTGGCCCTCCTGATGGCCGCCGCGAACGCCCTCGTGCGCGGGGCCTCGGCCCTCGCCCTCCGCCTCGGCCTGACGCCGCTCGTCGTCGGGCTGACGGTCGTCGCGTTCGGGACGAGCGCGCCCGAGCTGGTCGTGAGCGTCCAGGCCGCGCTCGCCGGGGCGGGTGGGATCGCCGTCGGGAACGTGGTCGGGTCGAACGTGGCGAACGTCGCGCTCATCCTCGCCGTCGCCGTCCTCGTCCGCACGATGGCGACGGACCGGGCACTCTTCCGGCGCGACCTCCCGACGCTCGTGGTGGCGACGGCCGGGGCAACGGCGTTCCTCCTCGACGGCGTCGTCGGGCGTGTCGAGGGGGCCGTGCTGCTCGTCTCGCTCGTCGCCTACCTCACGTGGAGCGTCCGGACGTCGCGGCGGGAGCAGGCCGCCGTCGAGCTGCCGGTCGAGGCGCCGACGGGGCCGGCCTGGCGCGACGCGGTCTGGACCGCGGCCGGGCTGGTGGGCCTCGTCGTCGGGGCCGACCTGTTCGTGGGCGGGGCCGTCGCGCTCGCCGAGGCGGCCGGCGTCTCGAACGCCGTGATCGGGCTGACCGTCGTGGCCGTCGGGACGAGCCTGCCCGAGCTGGCGACGTCGGTCGTCGCCGCGGTCCGGGGCGAGGGCGAGATCGCGGCGGGGAATGTGATCGGGTCGAACCTGTTCAACCTGCTCGGCATCCTGGGCGTCGGCGCGCTCGTCCGCCCGCTGGCGGCGCCGGGCCTGGAGCCGGTCGACCTCGCGGTGATGGGCGTGTTCACGCTCGCGCTCGTCCCGATGATGCGGACGGGCTGGCGGCTCGTCCGGGTCGAGGCCGCCGTGCTCCTCCTCGGCTACGCGGCCTACGTCGGCTACCTCGTCTCGCAGCACGTGTGAGCGCAGGGGGCCCGCCAGCGAGCGGCGGGTGACCCTGGCGCCCCGGAGGGCGGCTACCTTCCCGGTCGCCCCCCGCCCCCCGATGCGCCCCGTTCTCGTCGCCGCCCTCGCTCTCGCCGCCGCGTCCGCCTCGGCGCAGCCCGACGCGCGCTCGACCGCCGTCTACGCCGATGCGATTGGGCCGACCGGCGCCTACTCCCTCGGCGTCGAACGCGCGGTGTGGACGGCCTCGGCCAGCGAGCGCCAGCTCCGCCTCCGCGCCGGCGCCGCGTACTGGACGCGGAAGGCGTTCCCGGACAGCCCGACCGAGCACGTGCTCACCGTCCCGTTCGGGGCCGTCGCGCTGTTCTCGCTCGGCCGCCCGGTAGGCGTCCCAGCCGCGTTCGAGTTCGGAGCCGGGGCCGTCTTCGTCCGCCGGGGCGGAGCGCACTTCGGGACCGTGGGAGAGGACTTCGGCCTCCCCGCCTACGCCGAGGCGGCCGTCCGCGCCGCGCTGGCGGAGCGCATCGGCGTACGCGCCGGGGCCGCTGCGGGCGGCGCCGAGGCGGACGTCTCGACAGCGAACGTGCGGCCGGTCGTCGGGGTCACCGTCGGGCTCTAACGGGATAGGCGTGCGATCGTCGTCCTCCGCGACCCCGCCCGGATGAACCCCTGGGTCCTCCTCATCGGCTTCGCCGTGCCGGCCGTGGTCGTCCTCGCGCTCGACACGCTCGCCCGGCGGCGGGGCTGATGTACATGGGCCACATCGGGGTGGCGCTGGCCGGGAAGGGCCTCCGCCCGAGCGTGCCGCTGTGGGTGCTGGTCGTCGCGGTCCTCGCCTCCGACCTCCTCGACGCGGCGGCAGGGCTGGCCGGCCTCAGCAGGGCGGTCTACCCGTGGACCCACTCGCTCCCGGGCGCCCTCCTGCTCGCGCTTGCCGCCGGTCTGGCGTATGTGGCCGTCGCCCGTGACGGGGCGGGCGCGGCCGTCGTCGGCGCGGCGGTGTTCTCCCACGTGCTCGGGGACCTCTTGACGAGCCGGCTCCCGGCGTGGCCGGGCGGCCCAACGGTTGGCCTCCACCTCTACCGCTTCGACGCGGTGGACTTCGCGCTGGAGGCGGCAGTCGTCATCGGCGGGTGGTGGCTCTACCGGCGGAGCCTGACGGCGGGGCAGCGGCGGACGTGGCCCGTCTGGGCGATCCTGCTGGCGGTCCTCGGGTTCCAACTCGTCTTCCAGGCGCTTCCGATCTCGTAAGCAGACGCCGGCAGTCGGTGTGCGGGCCGGTCCGATCTACGCTGTGCTGTCCAAACGAGCGAGGGCCTCGGGCCGCCCGGCCCACGCCTCGGCCGAGCCGCCCGTACCGAGCCGCTCGCCCTCGTCGTCTGCGAACGCCGCCAGCCGCTGGCGGAGGGCGGCCTCGGGCGGACCGTCCGCGTCACGGCCGAACTGGTAGCCGATCTGGGTCGCGTAGGCCGCGCAGGCGTCGAGCTTGGCGTCGAGGGCGTCGCCGTCCAGCACGACCGCCGCCTCGTCCAGGTCGCCGGGAAGGTGCGGGGCCGGCGCCGCGTCCGGCTGGCGGAGCGCGTAGGGGGCGTCGCGCCACCAAGCGGCCGGCACGCCCGTCTCCTCCGCGAATGCGGCGACGGCGCGGACCGTGTGGAGGTGGTCGACGTGAGTCCCGAGCCCCCGGCACGATAGGAGGAGGTCGGGCGCACGGGCGGCGGCGAGGGCGCGGAGCCGGTCGAGCACGTCGCGCCACGTCCGCTCGTCGCCTGTGTGGACGCCGGCGAACAGGGCCGCGGGTGTGTCGTAGCCGCGGTGCGGGGCCTCGGGCAGATCGAGCCAGACCGCCTCGGCCCCGAGCACGGCGCAGGCGGCGGCGTCCTCCTCGCGCCGGATCGCCATGTAGTCGGCGCCGGGTGGGACGCCCTTGTCGGTCTGGCACCGGAGCGCGAAGCCGGTCGGGCGGGCGACGCTCTGGGTGAAGACCGTCGCGACGACGACCTCGTGCCCGGCCTCCGCCAGTCGCGCGAGCGTCCCGCCGGCCGAGAACGCGGCGTCGTCCAGGTGCGGGCTGAGAGCTAAGAGGGTCATCGGCGAACGGGGACCGGCGAACGGGGGCGAGTGGACCGTTCCGTTCGCCGCCTGCCGTTCGCCCTACAACAGCTGCGGCGTCTCGCGGTAGACGCAGGGGTCGGGGTCGGAGGCGTCGTACGTCCAGCCGGTGTCCGGGGCCGTGCCCCGGAGCGAGGTGTAGACGTCGGCGATCTGCTCGCCCCGCGCGCGCCACGAGTAGAGCGTCCGGGCCTCGTCGAGCGCCGTCTCGGCGAGGCGGCGGCGGAGGGCGCGGTCGTCCAAGAGCCGCTCGACGGCGTCCGCCAGTTGGTCGGGTGCTTCGGGCTCGACGAGGAGCGCGTCGCGGCCGTCCGCGAGGCAGTCCACGACGCCGACGACCTCGCAGCTCACGATGGGGAGGCCGCTCGCCATCGCCTCCAGGATCGTGTTCGAGAACCCCTCCATGTAGGTCGGGCTCACGAACACGTCGCCGGCGTGGTAGCGGGTCGGGGCCTCCTCGTAGGAGGCGATGCCGAGGACGTCGACGCGCTCCCCCAACTCCAACTCGCTCACGCGCTCGCGCACGGCGTCCACGTCCGGCCCGATCCCGCTGACGGCGAGGCGGACGGGCCGGCCCCGCTGGCGGAGGACGTCGACGGCGTCGAGGAGGTCGAGGACGCCCTTCCGGCGGTCCACGCGGCCGTGGTAGAGGAGCGTCGGGCTCGCCGGGTCGCGGACCTCGCCGGGCTCGCGGCCCGCCAACGGCCGGAACCGCTTGACGTTGACGGCGCCGGGGACGATCGTGAACCGCTCCAGCGGCGTCCCCAGCCGCTCGTGGACCTCGCGGGCGAAGCTCTCGCTCCCGATGAGGACGGCGCCCGCATGGTCCAGGACCGCGTGCATGGCGTCGCGGTGCGTGCGACAGCACTCGCCGACCCAGTGGCCGTCGCCGCCCTGGATGCTCACCACGTTCGGCGCGCCCGTCCGGCGGCTGGCCTCGAGCGCCGCCAGCCCGGTCGGGTAGGCGTACTGCGCGTGGACCACGTCGAACGGGGCCTCGCCGTGCTTCGCCTCGACGACGCGGACCAGGTCCTCGATGTCGGCCTCGAAGTCGCCCGTCGTCTGCTCGCCGACCGACTCCATCCCGATCGTCTCGACGCCGGGGACCGGCATGGGCGGGCCGTCGCCGTAGACGGTCGCGGCCTCGCCGCCGTAGTGCTGGCTTACGAGGACCACGTCGTGGCCCTGCGCTACGAGCTGGCGGAGCAGGTTGAGGGCGTAGACGCTCATCCCCGAGATCGTCGGGAAAAAGCGGCGGGAGATAAAGCAGATGCGCATGGTGGGGGATACGTGACGAGTGATGCGTGAGGGTGTCCGTGCCGGATCACGCATCACGAATCACGCAGCGCAGAGGTCTCGGCATCTTTCAGGTACGCGATGCTCTCAACGATGGCCTCATGGGCGCGCGGGCTCTCGCGGCTGAGCTCGACCGTCACGAGCCGGTCGAACCCGACCTCAATGAGCGCGTGGAGCACGGCGGGGACATCCATCTCGCCCGTTCCGAACGGCTTGTGGAGGTGGACGCCCCGATCCATGTCCTCGACGGCGACGGTCCCCAGCTGCCCGGCCCGCTGGCGGACCGCCTCGGCGGGGTCTTGCTCGCCCGTCACCAGGAGGTGGCCGGTGTCGAGCGCGAGCCGGAGCCCGGGCGCGGCATCCGCCAGCCGGTCGAAGTCGGCGAGATGCTCGGTGAGGTGGCCGGGCTCGGGCTCGAACGAGGCCGTCACGCCGCGCTTCTCGGCCCGCTCGACCACGGCGGCGACGCCCTCCTCCAGCCACGCCCACGCCTGCTCCGGCGTCACGCCGTCGCGGACGGGGCCGGACCAGAACGAGACGGTCTCGCCATCGCACGCCGCGCACACGTCGAGTGCGCGCGTGAGCACGTCGAGCCGCCGCTGCCGGCCCTCGGGCTCCGGGCTCATGAGCGTTGGCTCGTGCTTGCGGCGGGGGTCGAGGAGGAACCGGGCGCCGGTCTCGACCACGAGCCCGAGACGGCGCGCGCGGAGGCCGTCGGCGAGGTGCCACGCCTGGACTTCGTAGTCGCTGGAAGTCACGTCGAGGTGGTGCCAATCGAGCGTGAGGGCCACGCCGTCATAGCCGGCCTCGGCGATCAGGTCGAGCGCGTCGTCGAGCCGGTGGTGGGCGCACCCGTTCGTGTTGTAGGCGTAGCGGAGGGGCATGGGGTTAGGGGCTCCGCTTACCGCCT
Source organism: uncultured Rhodothermales bacterium (assembly GCA_964504495.1). Classification (GTDB taxonomy): domain Bacteria; phylum Bacteroidota; class Rhodothermia; order Rhodothermales; family Rubricoccaceae; genus Rubrivirga. Next base: position 19,791 of record CAZDFV010000003.1, on the reverse strand, counting down.
CGTGCCGCCGGCCTCTTGCCCCGTGCCCCTCAACCCGACCACGTGCTCGGCCGGCTCGCGGTACATGGCGTAGAGCGGGCCGAGCGCTTCTTCCATCAGGTCGAGCGAGATCCACGCCGGGCCGCCCAAAGCCTCCTCGTCCTCGGGCGCGAGCGGGATGCGCTGGGCCTCGGCCGGCGGCCGCCCAATCCCCACGAGGTCGGGGTGGACGATGGGATCGCCGGCGGCGATCCGGTCGAGGAGGCGGCGGAGGTTGCGTGGGCCGATCCGCCCGTACGTCACCGTCTCCACCTCCAGACCCGGCACGATCGCTTTCAGAACGGTCACGTCGGCGCCGGGCGGGGAGACCTTGACATGGAACACCTCCAGCCCGGCGTCGGCCATCCGCCCGGCCACGTGCTCCGCCAAGGCGCCTTGCTCGTCCGGGACGGACGTCGTGGGGACGGACGACATCGGCACGCGCGCGGCCTCGCGGAACCACGTGTCCTCCAGGCGGCGCAGTTGCTCTTCGGCGTCGAGCCCGGCCCACTCGGCGACGGCGTCGGTCGCGCGGCCCTCCTCCGGCGCCACGCCGTGCTGGCGGACGCGGTCGAGGTAGGCGTCCGGCACCCGGCCCTCCAGGTCCGCCAGTGGGCCGTGCGCGTAGCGCTTGCGGACGCGGCTCGCGCCGTACTCGAGGAGCGCTTTCCGCAGCGCCCGCTCGCGGTCGGGGTGGGCGCCCTCGCCGGCGCCTGTCAGGACGAGCGGGTGCGGCATGGCCTCCAGATCCCGTTCTCGCCCTTGGACATAGAAGACGGGGATGCCGAGCGGGGTCTCGGCCAGCTTCGCCATGAGCGTGATCCCGGCCTCGCCCTGGAGGCGCTCGATCCAGTCGCGCGTCGTCTCGTCCTCGACGCCGTCCAGGTCCACGACGACGCCCCGGTCGAAGGCGCGGTAGCCGACCGAGGAGGCGTCGCGCTGGACCAGCTCCAAGAGGCCGTGGGTGAGGGCGCGGGCGCGCGTGTCGCCAGCACCGAGCCCGTTCGTGATCGGCGTGTAGAGCGGGCGGTAGCCGTCGGGGAGGTTGTAGGCGTGGGCCACGGCCTCGTCGAGGAGGACCCAGACGCGCTCGCCGTCGTTTGGAGAGCCGGGTGCGTAGCGGGTTGCCTCTACCCAGAGCCGCTCGGTGTCGGCGGTGTAGTCGGTCCCAACGGGGAGGCGGAGGCGGAGCGGGTCGACGGCGGCCTCGCCGGCCTCGACGAGCTGACGGTACGTCGCGCGGCGCGTCGGCATCTCGTCGCGGAGGCGGTGGACGAACACGCCCTCGGCCAGCTCGCCCCACGCCCCGATCCGGGCGCGACTGTCCGTCTCGCCGTAGCCGATCCCGCTCTGGAACTCGCCGTCGATCCAGGTCGCCGCCGTCCAGACGGGAATGCCCGTCGCGTCGAGCGGCGTCAGGGGGAACTCGAACACCTCGTCCAGGCCGAGCGCCGCGCGGTAGCGGGCGACGGCGGGCGGGTCGGGTGGAGGGCTGGACATGGGTACGGGGTACCGGGTACGGGGTACGGAGGGCGCGTCTCGGATGCTCACACCTCGTACCCCGTACCCCGTACCTCTCTGGCGGGCGCCGCCCCCTGCCCGCTGGGGATCTCGACCCAGTCGGCCGAGGGCCGGTCGGCGTCGAGGAGCCGGTCGAGGAGCGAGAGCACGGCGTCTTTGCCGCCGGTCGGGACGGCCTCCCAGGGCGTCACCACGCCGTCGAAGTCGAGGGCGCCGAAGAGCTGGCGGTACTGGCGGAGGTCGTCGTGCGAGAGGGGGACGTGGGCGTCGTACGCCTTGTGCGTCGAGACGTGCGTGGCGCGGCCGGCGTCGTCGAGCCGGAACTTGAAAGCGTCGCCGCAGAACAGGAGTTGCCGATCAGCCCAGAGGAGGACGCTGTGGCCCGCCGTGTGCCCGCCCGTGTGGTGGAGGCTCAGCCCGGGTGCGAGGTCGGCGCGCGCGCCGAACGGCCACGAGACCGAAAGGGCCTGGGCGAACGGGAGGGACTCGCTCTGGACCACGACCTCGGGTTCGAACCGGTCCGCCGGCCGCCACCACGATCCGTAGACGTGGGCGTGCGAGCCGGAGAGGAAGCGGACGCCGCCCAGCCGCTCCATCTCGTCGAGCGCTGCGTCCGAGGTCCACCCGGCGCCCTCCCAATGCACGTTCCCGTGCTCGGTGCGGATCAGCCAGCCCAGCGGGCCGATCCCCAGCGCGGGCACGGTCTCAAACGCCCAGACGTCCGGCAGCACCTCGCGCCACTCTGTGCTGAACGTTCCCTCGGCCTCCGCTTCAGAAAAAAACCGCCAACCGTCCGGGGGGAGCGGGTGTCGGTAGTCGGTGCACACCGGACATGACGGGGGCCGCTCGAAATACGGCTGCCAGAACCCGCAGTTGGCGCAGGCCCAGCGGGGGAGGGCGGCGTCAGACTTCGGCATGGGCAACATGGATCGAGGGCTCGCGCGTGGCCGCGTCGAGCAGGCGCATCGTGTGGAGGTCGTGGTCCAGCGGCCACCCGAACGGCTTGTTGCCCAGGACGGCGTCGGCGAACGCCTCGGCCTGGAGCCGGAACGGACTGGCCGTGCCGTCGAACGGGACGGGCTGCGCCTCGCCCGTCTCGGCGTCGGTGAAGACCAGCGTCCCGCCGGGCGTCTGCCCCATTGTGTTGAGGGCGAGCGCTCGCCCCCACGTCCCGACGACCTCGAGCTCGCGGCGGGGCACGGTCTCCGGGCAGTTGTAGGCGACGGACAGGTTGAGGAGCGCGCCCCCCGCGGTCCGCCCGACGAGCGCGGCCCCGTCGTCGACGGCGTAGTCGTGGACGCGGTGCTGGAGGAGCGCGGCGACGTGCGTGATGGGCTCGTCGAGGAGCGTCTGCGTGAGGTCGAGGCCGTGGGGGGCGAGGTCGAGGAACGCGCCGCCTCCGGCCCGCTCCGGGTCCGCCCGCCAGTTCTCATGGGGGTTCCCGTCGGGCGTCCAGTCCGGCCCCGTCCAGCAGGCGTAGCGGATGCGGACGGCGGTGACCGCCCCCAGCGCACCGTCTTGGATCAGTTGGCGGAGTGCCGTGTGTGCCGGGTGGAACCGCTGGTCGAACGCCGTCGCGTAGAGGGCGCCCCCCGCGCGCACGGCCTCGGCCATCTGCTCCGCCTCGTCCAGCGTCCGGGCGAGGGGCTTCTCGCAGAGGACGGCCTTCCCCGCGCGCGCCGCCGCCGCGACCGGCCCAAGATGTGCGTCGTTCGGCGTGGCGACGTAGACGGCCTCCACGTCGTCCCGCCCTAGCATTTCGTCCAGGCTCTGGGTGCGGAACAGGTCATCGCGCTCCGGCAGGAACGCCGTCAGCGCGTCGTCGCCCAGGTCGCAAGCGGCCACGGCGCGCCCGTTCCGGCTCGCCTCGATCCCCGGTCCCACGTAGTCGCGGGCGACCCACCCGCACCCGACCACGCCCCACCCGACCACGCGCCGGCTGTCCGCATCCGGTCCCTCTCCTGGACAGGAGGGGCGGGCAGTGGTCGGCCGGCCGGAGCGCTGCGCCCGCCCCACTGGCGGGACGCCTCCGCCAGTGGGGCAGACGGTGCCTGGGCTGAAGATGCGCGTCGCCCGGTCTACCCCCTCCCGCTTCGCGGACTCCCCCTGTCCAGGGGGAGAACTCTCGCGTGGTTGATCGGCGGTCACGACCCGAGTTCGCGCCGTTCGAGGTGCGCGACGTGGGCGCCGTCGTCGAGCTCGCGGCCGTCCTCGGCGCCGGGGCCCTGCGCTTCGGGCGAGGCCGCCGGGACCGCCCCGTGCCCGCCCCGCTCATAACTCCCGGAGGGCTGATTGTCCCGGTCGAACGCGCTGTCATCTGGCCTTCTCGTCTCGTCGCTCATGAGTCCGGCGTCGCGGAGGACGCGCTGCTGGAAGTCCTGGTAGAACCCGCCGTGGCAGATGTCTAACTGGCCGGCCGCCGTGTCGCTCCCCAGGGCATCCCCGAGCCGGAAGCGGGCGGACCGCTCGTGCCACGCCATCTCGAGCACCCGGTCGAGCACGTCGGCCGCGTGGAACGCCTGCGCCTCGGGCTCCCCGAACCGGTTCTCTGTTGTCAAGTCCAGCGCGTCCCGGACGGTCGGCTGGAGGGCCTCCGGGAGCGTCGCCAGCGCACGGCTCTGGGCCACGGCCGCGAGCCGACCGGCGAGGTCGCCCAAGAGCACGTCGCCCGCGTGCCCGGCGTCGGGGAGCGAGACGTTCATGAGGTGGTGCGCGAGCCCGACGAGGAACACGCGCCCGGGCTCGGCCCCGAACCGCGGTGCGAGGAGGACGCCGAACGCGGCGACGCAGAAGCAGTGGTCGGCGTGGCTCTCGGCCGGCTCCAGGACGAGGCGGGGGAGGCCGGGGTGCGTCGCACCCGCGCGCGGCTGGCGGACGAGGAGGTCCACGAGCGGCGGCTCGCTGCCGTGGGGGAGCGGACCGAGCGTGTCGCGGAGCCGCTGGCGGAGGCCGCCGTCGAGCGGTCCGGCCACCCCCGACCGCTCCGGGGGCAGGCTGTCGTCGAAGGCGCGACCGAGCGCCTCGACGGCCTCGGCCTCGCTGACCTCGTGCGCCATCATCACACCCGCGTCGAGCCCCGCCAGCCGGACGGCGGCGACGGCGGCCGCGGTCTCGCTCAGCGCCACAGCCTCGACCGGCTCACCGACACACAGCCGCGCCCACGCCCGCCCAAATTGGCGCTCGGCGAGCGAGCGGTCCGACCGAGCGTTGCGGACCTGCTTGAGGTCGCGGACTTGGGCCAGCAGATCCGCCAGCGGGCCGAGAGGGACGTCGGTCACGCGGCCTCGGCGGCGGTGGCGTCGGCCGTCTCCGTCGGGATCAGGGCGCCGAGCCAGGCGAGGAACGCCGCCTGCTGCTTCCCGAAATCGTGCTCGGGGACGCGGCCGCCGGCCGTCATCGGGCCCTTGAAGAAGACGCCCATCGGCTCCATCACCCCGCCCTCGCCCGACCGGCTGGCGAGGTCGAGGCACCGGGCGATCTCGAGGACGAGCGGGGCCGCCAGGATCGAGTCGCGGCACAGGAAGTTGACCTTGACCTGCATCCGCTGGCCCAAAAAGCCGACGAGGTCGATGTTGTCCCACGCCTCCTTCGCGTCCCCACGCGGGCGGTAGTAGTTGATCCGGACGACGTGGTCCTCGACGTCGTAGCCGAGGATCTGGTCGAGCACGCTCCCCTTCGTGTCGATCTTCGACTTGAGCGAGCCGGCCTCGCGGAGCGCCTCGCCGTCGCGGTTGCCGAGGATGTTGGTCGAGAACCACCCCTCGACGCGGAGCGCCCGGTCCCGCAGCCCCGGCGCCATGAGCGTCTTGAGGAAGGTCTGCCCCGTCTTCCCGTCCTTCCCCGCGAGCGGGACGGCATGCCGCTCCGCCAGCGCGACGAGCGCCGGCACGTCGGCCCCGACGGACGGGGTGAAGTTGCCGTACGGGACACCCTCCAGAATGGCGGCGTACGCGTACAGCATGGCCGGCGGGACGCGCCGGTCGTCCGCGTCCACGGCCGCCTCGAACGCCTCGGCCGTCTGGAACACGTCGGCGTCGAGGTCCGGCGACGACTCGGTCGAGGCCAGGTTGATGACGACGGCCCGGTCGAGCCCGTTCTCGGCCTGGAAGTCGCGGAGGTTTCGGCGGAGCTCGTAGACGACCGCGCGGAGGCCGAGACCGGCGCTCTGGCAGTGGTCGCCGGTCACGCCCTTGCAGAAGGCGTCGTCGCCGTAGGCCGGCCACGGCGTAGTCTCCGCCAGTGCCTCGCGGGCCGCCTCGTACTGTCCCAGGTCGAGGACCCCGTGGTGCCGGGCCGCCGCGGCGAGGTCGCCGCTGTAGAGGTCCCAGCCGCCAAAGACGAGGTCGCCGTAGCCGACGAGGTCGCGCGTGAGGCCGTTGTCGAGGGCCGCGAGCGGGAGCCCGTCGAGCCCCACGGCCTGCTGGCGGATGAGCTCGACGCCGGCCACGGCGGTCGTCGCGACGGCTCCGCCCAGGCCGACGATGGCGACACCGAGGCGGTCGGGAGCGGGGCGGTCGGGGGCGGCGAGGTCGGCCGGCTGCGCGGCTCCGTCGCCTTGGGGGGTCGAGGACATAGGTCGGTAGAGGAGGGGGGGAGGGCGGCGCCCGCACGCCCGCCGGTTGCGAACCCTCCCCCGCGCGGCTCCTGTTCCGTCGCCGCCGCCGTCCGACGCCCGTGCCCGGCAGTCTCGGGAGCGTCCTGACCAAGGCGCCGGGCCGTTCCCCCTTGCCCGCTCCCGCGCGCCGACTCGTTGGCAGCCCCCCGGCCTAGATGTCGACCGCGATGAACTCGACGGACTCGCCGCCCGGCCCGCGGACGAAGCTGTACCGGCACGGCGTCGGCGGGTCGCCGTCGAGCGTCATATCGGCTGGGCCCTCCTCGAGCGTGGCGCCCGCGGCCACGGCGCGGGCTGTCGCCGCGTCGCAGTCGTCCACCCGAAAGGCGAAGTGGAACAGCGCGGCCCCGCCCGGCATCGGCCCGCCGGCCGGCTCGGGCCCGGCCTCCGTGGGAGAGAACAGCTCGACGTACGTTCCGTCGCCGGTGTCGAGGAGGGCCACGGTGTGGCCGGGCTCGGGGAACCGGAGCCGCTCGACGCACCCCAGCCCGTCGACGTAGAACCGGAGGCTGGCCTCGAAGTCGACCGCCTCGACGGCGACGTGGTGGAGCCCGCCGCCGCCCAGCTTCGGGTTCAGCCCGCGCCTCACGGCCCGCTGGCGACCTCCGCCAGCACCTCGTATTCGATGGGCTTGAGGCGGCCGTTGTTCGTCCCCTCCGCCGCGCACGCCGTGAGCCCGACGACGAGGTCCGCCTCCGCCCGGAACACGACGTGGTCGCCCGGACGGCTCGTCGGCGCCTCGACCGAGAGCGAGCCGTCGGGCCGGACGGGCACGTTCATAAAGATGTTGAACGTGGTCGGGACGCGGTCGCGGTCCACGCCGTACGGCCCGAGCGACTGGGCGAGGTTCATTAGGCACGACGGGTGCCCGTCCTCCTCGGGGATGCCGTAGAGAAGCCGGTACATCTCCGGCGAGCACGGCGTGAGGAGGAAGTCGTGGACGCCGCACGTGTCGGCCTCGATCGTCAAGAGCACGCGGCTCCGGTTGCTCCACAGTCGGTTGCCGGTCGTCAACCGGATCGTCTCCTCGTAGTCGAACGTCCGCCCGGACGAGAGCCACTCGCCCACGTCGAGGCCGCCGGGCGTGTCGGCGAAGGCGAGGAGGTCCGAGACCTGCTCGCCCTCGGGGTCGGTCACGCGGAGCCGCTGGCCGGCCGCCAGCCGGAACGCGACCCCGCTCGACGGCGGGATCCGGTGGACGACGCCGACCTCGGGCCGGTCGTCACGCAGCGCGTCGGTCTCCATCGGTCTGGGGCTGGAACGGGCACCGCCAGTCGGAGGGGACGGCGCGGCCGGCGTACTGGCGGGCCTCGCTCTGGGTCCCGAAGTCCTTCAGCGCCGGGTTGACGGTTCCCTGGAGCGCCCGGTCGCGCGCGCGGATCGTGTCGCGGACGCGCTCGTAGCGGCCGGCCTCGCGGAGCGCCTCGAACTGAGCGTGCAGGTTGAACGCGACGAGCGGCCGCCCGAACCGCCGGGCCATCCGCGACGCCCCGGGGTGCATCCCGACGACGTAGAACGCTCGGCCGCCGACCGAGAACGAGAACTCGTTCGAGCCTGGGTCCGACGAGACCGCCGGGTCCCACGGCTCGTCATCCGCCTCGTGGACGCGCTGGAGCGTCGTCCACAACAGGTCCTCAAACGCCCGCTCGCACAGGCTGACGGGCCGGTCGAACACGGCGACGAACGACCGGAACCCGCGCTCGGGTTCGGGCTCGCGCCCGAACGCCGCCAGGTCGCGGGCGAGGGCGCGGGCGCTAGCCTGACCACCCAGCCGGGCGTACGGGCGGACGACGTACTGGCCCAGCTTGACGACCGACTTCGCCATGACGCACGGGTAGTCGTCGGCGTCGATCCAGGACTCGAACTCGGCGCGGGCGTCGGCGGCGGAAGCGGCGCGGCGGAGCGCCGGGTGGGGGAGGGCAGCAACCACGGGGGGACAGGGGGGAGGGCCGCTCCCAACCCGTCCCGTGGGGTCGCCGGTTTCCCCGCTCCGCCTCCGAATCGGCGTCGGAGGCATGGATCAGGGCCGTCCTGTGGGAGCGCTTCCGGGAAACTCCTAACCCCGTCTCCTCCAGTCTTGGATCGCCCGATGGGTTCGCCGGGCGCTCCCCTATGCCCCGCTGACGTCGTCCGCTGGCGTCGCTAGATAGGAGGTCAGGTTCTCGAACCGGGCGTACTGGTTCACGAACGCCACCTTCACGTCGCCGATCGGCCCGTTCCGCTGCTTCCCGATGAGGAGCTCGCCGAGCCCCTCGGTCGAGTTCCCGTTCTCGTCGACCGTGATCCCGTACCGCTCGGCCCGGTAGATGAACATGACCACGTCGGCGCGCTGAACGAGGCCGTCTCCGTGATCGATGTCAGAGAGGAGAGGACGCTTGCTACCACCTCTTCGCTCTACCCAACCCGAGACCCGTGCCGACACGAGCACGGGCACGTCGACCTGAAGTACGAGCGACTTCAAAGCGCGAGCGATCTCTGAGATCTGATCCTCACGGCGGCGCCCCTCCATTCCCTCTACTGGGAGATCGTAGATCGAATCGACGATGACGAGTTCTGCGCTACGCTGACGGTGCCTGGCGCGAATCTCCGATACGAGCGGCTGAACAGACTCCGAACTCAGCGACTCCACCGTGAGCTTGGTGGCTGAGAGGCGACCGGCCGCGCGCGCCAGCTTGGGCCAGTCGTCGTCGTGGAGCCGGCCCGTCCGCGCCCGCTGCGCGTCGACGCGAGCCTCCGACGTGATCAAGCGCTGCGCGACCTGCTCGCTGCTCATCTCCGTCGTGAGGAATAGCACGGACGTCGCGCGCTCCGGGTGGAGGGCCGCGTTACGAGCGAAAGCGAGCAGGAGAGCTGTCGTTCCCATGCCCGGCCGCCCAGCGACCACGTTCAGCGTCCCAGGTTGCCACCCGGCTGTGAGAGCATCGAGCGCGTCGAACCCGGAGGGGACGCCCGAAGCGAAGTCCTTCTGGCCGTGAACGGCCTCCATGCTCCGCATGACCTCGTGAACGTCGATGTCGAGCCCTCCGGGGACGGGAGCGCCGTCCGGTGCTGGAGCCGGGGAATGGAGGGCGAGTCGGTGGTGGAACGTGTCGTGGCACCGCGAGCACACTACGAGCAGGTCCTCTAGCTCTTCGTTCCCCAGGCGCTCATACGTCCGGTGGTGGACTTCCAGGTTCTCCGAGCGGTTACAGATCTCACACCGCCGGCGTGCAAAGTCGAGCCGAGCCCGTCGCCGGGCGTGCCACTGTTCCGATTGGATGTACGAACTGTAGTCCACTCGGCTAGTCCTGAGCGTTCTGAGAGACGGCGGTATGCGCCTTGCGGAGCACGGCGGCGTTGTCTCGGACTCGACCGTAAATCTCTGCCGCCACCTCCTCGCTGTAGACGTGCGATGAGATGTTTCGGTCTCGGAGCATCTGGAGCCACGCAGTCTCGGTGTCGAGCCATCCTACCCGGTAGGCCTCACGGAGCGTCTCACGTGGGGTCCTGGTCTCGACCCCCTCCTCTAGTAAGGCGTCCTTCAACGTCTTCCACGCGAGTTCGAAGGCGAACTCGAACCGTTGGATCGTCCCGTCGAGGGCGAGCGGGGCGTCGGCCGGTACGGCCAGCGCCTCGTCGAGCCGGTCGAGCGCCCGCCCGAAGCCGTCGAGCCGCTGGCGGAGCCGACTAGACATCGACACCCTCTGCCTCGATCTGCTCTCGGAGCGCGGCCGGGGCCTCCTCCAGCCGGACGAGGTCGACGTGGTACAGCGTGTCCGCCTCCTGCGCGTCGGCCCAGAGCCGGAGCCAGTCGGCCTGCGGGAGAGTCGGAGCGTCGAGGGCGAGGTCGACGTCCGAACGAGCCGCCGCGTCGCCCCGGGCCCGCGACCCGAATAAAACGACCCGGCGGACGCCCTCCGCCGCCGCCAGTCGCGCGACGAGCGGGCGGACGGACGGAGGGACGGCGTCAGCGGTCTCCATCCTAAAACGGGGCGTCGGTGGCCGGGGGTGGCATGGGCGGCGGCCGGTCCCCCCCGAACGAGCGGGGTACGGGCTCCTGCGCGCGTTGCCCGAAGCTGGATGGGTCTACGAACTCCTGGCCCTGTGCGAGTTGCTTTGGCGCACCGTAGTCGTCGTACCCGCCGGCGGTGTCGCTGGCGACGTAGGAGGTCAGGTTCTCGAACCGGGCGTACTGGTTCACGAACGCCACCTTCACGTCGCCGATCGGCCCGTTCCGCTGCTTCCCGATGAGGAGCTCGCCGAGCCCCTCGGTCGAGTTCCCGTTCTCGTCGACCGTGATCCCGTACCGCTCGGCCCGGTAGATGAACATGACCACGTCGGCGTCCTGCTCGATCGACCCCGACTCGCGGAGGTCGGAGAGCTGGGGCCGCTTGTCGCCGCCCCGCGTCTCGACGGCGCGGCTGAGCTGGGAGAGCGCGATGACCGGCACGTTCAGCTCCTTCGCCAGTCCCTTCAGCGACCGGCTGATCTGGGCGATCTCCTGCTCGCGGTTGGCCCCCTTCGTCTGGGCCGTCCCGTGCATGAGCTGGAGGTAGTCGACGATGACGAGGCCGATCCCGTGCTCGGCCTTGAGCCGCCGGCACTTGGCCCGGAGTTCGAGGATGCCCAGGCCGGGCGTGTCGTCGATGAAGATGTTAGCGGCCGAGAGCCGGCCGGCCGCGCGCGCCAGCTTGGGCCAGTCGTCGTCGTGGAGCCGGCCCGTCCGCGCTCGTTGCGCGTCGACGCGGGCCTCGGACGTCAGGAGCCGCTGGGCGAGCTGCTGCGCGCTCATCTCGAGCGAGAAGTAGGCGACGCCGGCCGGTTTCTCGGGGTGGAGCGCCGCGTTCCGCGTGACGGCCAGAGAAAGGGCCGTCTTCCCCATGGAGGGCCGGGCCGCGATGATGATCATGTCCGACGGCTGCCAGCCGCCGGTCATGGCGTCGAGCGCCGAGAACCCGCTCGGCACGCCCGTGATGCCGCCCTCGCGCCCGTGGATGGACTCGAGGTGCTGCATCGTCTGGTGCACCACCGAGTTCATGTCCACCGCCCCCTTGCGGAGCTGGGACTCCGAGATCTGGAAGATCTCGCGCTCGGCGTTGTCGAGCAGGTCGAACGCGTCCGTCGTCGGGTCGAACGCCTGGCCGACGACGCCGGTCATCGTCGTGATGAGCTTCCGCAGGAGGCTCTTCTCGGCGATGATTCGGGCGTGGTACTCGACGTTCGCCGCCGAGGCGACGTGCGTCGTGAGCTCGGTGAGGTAATACCCGCCGATGGCGTCGTAGTCGCCGCGCCGCTTGAGCTCCTCGGTGAGCGTGATGAGGTCGACGGGGTTGCCCCGCTCGAAGAGGGCCTCGACGGCCTCGAAGATCCGCTGGTGCTTCGGCTCGTAGAAGGCGTCGGCCGGCAGGACCTCGATGGCCTTCGGGATCGCCTCGCGCTCGATGAGCATGGCGCCCAAGACCGACTGCTCGACGTCCGTCGCCTGGGGCGGCATCCGGCCGGCCTGCTGCTGCATCGGCAGCACGTTGAGCGGGCGGCGCCGGCCGCCGGTCATCTTCTCGATCGGCACGCCGGGCGTGGACTCGTCGATCCGGAGCGGGCGTTGGTGGAGGTCGTCGGGCTCAGCCATCGGGGGGGAAGGCTGGAGGGGCAGGGACGGCGAGGGACGGGGCCGAGCGCTCTGCTCGGCCCTCCGTCCCCCGGCCCCCTACCCCTCCGTCAGCTGGTCGTAGCGCGTCCGGAGGAGCTTGACGTCCTCCCACGTCGGCCGCTTCCACTGGGGGTTGCGGAGGAGCGCGGCCGGGTGGTAGGTCACGAGGAGCGGGAGCCCGTAGAAGTCCTGGAACTTGCCCCGGAGCGAGGCCAGCGACGAGCTCCGCCCTAGGAGCCCGTTCCCCGCGCTCTTGCCCACGGCCAGGAGCACCTTCGGCCGGACGAGCGCGATCTGCTTGTAGAGGACGGGGATGTGGACCGCGACCTCCTCGGCGAGCGGGTCCCGGTTGTTCGGCGGCCGGCTCTTGAGGATGTTCGTGATGTAGACCTCCTCGCGCTGGAAGAGGACGGCCTCGAGGATCTTGTCGAGGAGCTGGCCGCTCCGGCCGACGAACGGCTCGCCCTGGCGGTCCTCGTCGGCGCCCGGGGCCTCGCCGATCACCATGAGGTCGGCGCTCGGGTCGCCGGTGCCCAGGACCGGGTTGATCCGGTCGCGGTCGATGGGGACGAGCTCGGTCCGGGCCAGCCAGTCGCGGACCTCGTCGAGCGAGCCCATCTCGTGGAGCGGGTGGTCCTCGGGGATGAGGGCCTCGACGCGCTCGTAGGGCGAGAGGGTCTCGTCCTGGCTGGGGTCGGGGAGGCTGCCGAAGAGGTCGGGCACGTCGTCTGAGGCGTCGGGGGGCGGGGCGTCGTCGGGCGGGCGGGGCGCGTCCGCCAGCAGGGCGTCGGCCGCCGAGGTCTGGGCGGGGGACGCCGTCTCCGGGGCCGGCCGGCTGCCGGCGAGGTAGCGGACGGGCCCGACGATCTCGCGCTGGAAGGCGAGCAGGGAGCGGGCCTCGCGGAGCGCGTCGGTCACGGGTGGGGGGGACGAGGCCGGGGCACCACGGGGCGCCTCCGGGGACCCGCCAATGTAGGCGGCCCGGCTCGGCCCCGCAATCGGCGGGGCGGCCGAGTTGTCCACGTTCGGCCCACGCCGCCGTCCACGCGCGGCCGCTGGCGGCCGCTACCAGCCGTCGCCCCACTCATCCGGGTCGGCCCACGCGGGCGGGTCCGGTTCGCGCCCCTCGGCCCGGGCCTCGATCTCGTCAGCGAGGTGCGGGTGGGCCTCGGCGAGGGCGAGGAGCGCGGCCCGGAGCGCCGGGGCCTCACACGCCGCCAGCACGTCGGCGAGCGGGGGCCGCACGTCGATCGACCGGGGCATCTCGACGGCCGAGAGGACGACGGCCGCGGCGTGCTTGCACCACCCCTCGAAGCTGTACGGGCACGTGCACGAGACCTCCCGCACCGCCCGGTCCTCCGCAACCCGCACGCGGACGTGGTACGGCGCCACGTCGGACCCCCACACGACGCCCTCCAGCACGTCGCCTCGGCGGACGAGCCGGACGATCTGCTCGGCCTCGACGATCCCGCACGCCCTGGCGTACACCTTTTCCGTCGTGTGCTGGCGGACAGTCTCAGCGTCGAAGAGGAGCGGGTCCACAGTGCCGTGCGGAGGGGGCGGTGCAAACGCCGGCCGTCCCCGCTGGTTCACGCCGCCCCTGCCGCGCGGACGGCCGGGGCGATCCGCTCGGCCCACGCGGCGTAGGCGGAGGCGTCGGGGTGGAGCCCGTCGGCGACGACCTGCCCGCCCTGCTGGCGGGAAAGGTCGGTGACGTCGACCCAGCGGGCGCCGGCGGCCTCGGCCTCCGCGCGCGCGACGGCGTTGTAGGCGTCGACCTCGCGGGCGATTTGCTCGCGGGTCCGGGGCGGCGCGTCGTCTGGAACGGCGCCGGCGAACGGCGTCGCACTCCAGTCCGGGATCGAGACGACGACGACGCGGCGGGGCTCGCCGCCCGCAAGGGCGATGGCGCGGCGGAGGAGGCCGCGGAAGGCCGGCCGGTAGCTCTCGGGCGGCGTCCCCTCGTACTGGTCGTTCACGCCGACAAGGAGCGTCACGGCGCTGAACGGGCCGGCGGGCGCCGCCGCGTCGATCCCGGCGTCGAGGTCGGCGCACGTCCACCCGGTCCGGGCGACGACGGACACGTCCGCCTGAAGCTGGCGGGCGACGACCTCGGGCCACGTCGCGCCCGGCTCGACGCCCTCGCCGATCGTGTAGGAGTCGCCGAGGGCGAGGAGACGCATGGCGTGTCGGGGCGCTGGCGGCGTGCGTCGCCAGCCGGGCGCGCTACAGCTCGCCCTTGTAGCTCAGGCGGTGGGCGAGGTGCGTCGGCTGCGGGAGCTTGTACGTGACCGCGAGGCGGAGCGCGAGCCGGCCGGCGTCGCGGAGCGTGACGCGGTGCCCGACCGAGACGTAGACCGGATGCACCCGCTCCCGCGTCCGGAGCGCGAGCCCGACCGTCTCCCCCTTGTGGACGAGCGGCGCCTGGCTCCCCTTCGCCTTACCCAACTCGCCCTCGACGCGTCCGACGAGGATCGACTTGGCGACGCCGAGCGTGGGGGCGTCGAGGAGCACGCCGAGGTGGCACGCCAGCCCGAACCGCCGGGGGTGCGCCCGGCCCTGCGCGTCGAGCATGTAGACGTCGGGCGGCTCGCGGAGCTGGTCGAGGGCGGGGAGGATGGCCGGGACCTCACGGAAGCTGAGCAGGCCCGGCACGTAGGGGAACGCGACGGGCCCCTCCCAGACGGCCTGGTCCACGACGGCGTCGCCGGCCCGGACGTCGAGGACCACGACGGCGGCCCGGACGCGGTCGTCGCGGACGCTCACGTCGAGCCCGGCGACCGTCCGCACGGTGTCCCAGTCGACCGGCTCCTCGCGGACGAGCCCGGCGAGGCCGCGTTGGATGGCGACGGCCTCGCTCGGCGAGACGTCCCAGGCGTGCGCGTGGTGGAGGTCGGGCATGGCGGGGCGGGCTCGCTGGCGGCGCTCGCCAGCCGGCTCAGCATAACGCCGTGCCACGAGCGAGGCGGCGTGGCGGCCGCGGACGAATCCGGCGGAACTCCCCCCCGGCCCGCTGGCGCCGCGCGCCGCCCGCCCGGCATCTTCCGGCCGCCCCCCCCTCCCCCCATGTCCCTCCTCTCCGACTTCAAGGCGTTCGCCCTCCGCGGCAACCTCGTGGACCTGGCCGTCGGGTTCACCGTCGGCGCCGCGTTCACGACCGTGGCCCAGTCGCTCGTCGACGACCTCGTCATGCCGCCCCTCGGGCTCATCCTCGGGAAAACCGATTTCTCGGACTACTACCTCCTCCTCCGCGAGGGCGACGCGGCGCCGGCCCCGTACGCCACGAAGGAGGCCGCCGAGGCGGCCGGGGCCGTCCTCCTCGACTACGGCGAGTTCCTCACGAACGTGCTCGCGTTCCTCGTCGTGGCCGTCGCCGTGTTCGCCGTGATCCGGCTCGCGACGCGGGCGGGCCAGGCCGTCGAGGACGAGTTCGGGGACCCCGACCCGCCCGGCACGCCGGAGACCAAGAAGTGCGCGTACTGCCGCGAGGCCGTCCCGTACAGCGCCAGCCGGTGCTCGCACTGCACGTCGTTCCTCGGCACGCACGGCGGCCCGCTCCAGCCCGACGCCGACCTCGTCAAGGGGTAGCCCGCGGGGGCGGCGGCCGGCCGCTCCGGGACGGCCCGGAGCCGGGGCCGGGTAGGGGAGCGCGGCGGGGCCGGGGCGCGCCTGACCGGGTCCGTGGCCGGAACACCCCCCGGCCCCTCTGGTGAGGGCTGGCCCTACTCCCCACGGCCATGCCCGTCAACAGAGACAACCTCCGCCAGCTCGTCGCCCAGGGCCTCCTCGCCGCCAAGGCCGGCGGCCGCCGCGCCGCCGCGCCGCCGAGGCGACGAACGACGTCCAGGACGACGCGACCGACCCCGACCTCGAGCAGGCACTCCGCGAGGGCGAGGCGACGTCGAAGGAATGGCGAGCGCGCGTCGACCGGGCGATGGACGAGGCCGGCGTCGAGGGCGAGGGCGAGAACCCCATCGTCGAGGCCCACTACGAGGTCGCCAGAAAGAACCGCCGGGAGGCCCCCGACGACGCCACGCGCGACCTCGGCATCGTCGCCTCGGGTCAGCTCGCGCTCCACTACTGGATCGCCGCGTTCGGGACGCTCGGGTCGTACCTCAAGGAGATGGGGATGACCGACGCGGCCGAGTCGATGGGCCGGTCCGTCGACGAGGCCCGGCAGGCCGACGAGGAGCACACGCGGATCGCCAAGCAGATCATGAGCGCCTGACCCCCCCGCCCTGTCCGTCGCGGGCCCCGCTCTTCCGTCGAGGAGCGGGGCCCGCGACGGGACGGGCGACTCGCCGGGGACGTGCGGAGAACCGGCCGGGCCGTCGTCTCGTCGCCCCGGACAAATCGGCCCGGCCGACTGGCGCCGGCCTCCGCCAGCGGGGCATCTTCCCCGGCCCTCGCCCCCGAATCTCCGTGGTCCACAAACACCTCCTCCTCATCCTCGACGGCTACGGCATCGCCGAGGACCCGTCGGTCTCCGCCATCGACGCGGCCGCGACGCCGTTCCTCGACGGCCTCTTCGCCCGCGCCCCGCACTCGACGCTGGAGGCGAGCGGCCGGGCCGTCGGGCTGCCCGAGGGGCAGATGGGGAACTCGGAGGTCGGCCACACCAACCTCGGCGCGGGGCGCGTCGTGGACCAGGACATCACGCGGATCGACAAGGCCGTCGAGGACGGGTCGCTGCGCGAGAACGCCGCGCTCCGGACGGCCGTCCAGCACGCCCAGGCGACGGGCGGGCGGCTCCACCTGATGGGGCTCGTCTCGACCGGCGGCGTCCACTCGCACCTCGGGCACCTGTACGCGCTCCTCCGGCTGGCAGCGAAGGAGGGGCTGCCCGCCGGGCGCGTCGTCGTCCACGCCTTCACCGACGGGCGCGACACGGACCCGGAGGGCGGGGCCGGCTACGTCCGCGACGTCCAGCGGGCGATGAGCGAGGCCGGCGTCGGCGTCGTCGGGTCCGTCGTCGGGCGGTACTGGGCGATGGACCGCGACAAGCGGTGGGAGCGGACGGAAAAGGCGTACCGGCTCCTCACCGAAGGCGAGGGCGGGAGCTACGACGACCCGGCGGCCTACCTCGAACAGAGCTACCAAGCGGGTACGACCGACGAGTTCGTCGAGCCCGGCGCGCTCGGGGACGGCTCGGGCACGCGCGTCGAGGACGGGGACGCCGTCGTGTTCTTCAACTTCCGCTCCGACCGTGGTCGCCAGCTCACGCAGGCGTTCACGGACCCGGCGTTCGACGGCTTCAGCCGGGGCGCCCCGCTCGCGCTCCACTACGTGACCATGACGCCGTACAGCGCCGAGTTCTCGGTCCCGGTCGCGTTCGAGAAGCAGAACCTGACCGACACGCTGGGCGAGGTCGTCTCGCGCGCTGGCCTCACGCAGCTCCGGGCGGCCGAGACGGAGAAGTACCCGCACGTCACGTTCTTCTTCAACGGCGGCCGCGAGGTCCAGTACGAGGGCGAGGAGCGGGTTCTCGTCCCCAGCCCGAAGGTGGCGACGTACGACCTCCAGCCCGAGATGAGCGCGCCGGAGCTGGCCCGGCGTGTGGCCGAGGCGATCCGCGAGCGCGGCCCAGACCTCGTCGTCCTCAACTTTGCCAACCCCGACATGGTCGGGCACACGGGCGTGTTCGAGGCCGCCGTCGCCGCCGTCGAGGCCGTCGACGCCGCCGCGCGCATGGTCGTCGAGGCCGCCGAGGCCGCCGGCTACACCGTCGAGGTGATCGCCGACCACGGCAACGCCGACAAGATGCGGAACCCGGACGGCTCGCCCCACACGGCCCACACGACGGCCCTCGTCCCGCACCTCGTCCTCCGCCCAGGCTTCGACGGGCCCGTCCGCCCCGGCACGCTGGGCGACGTGGCCCCGACGATCCTCGCGTGCATGGGCCTGGACCAGCCGGCAGCCATGACCGGCAAGCCGCTGGTGGACGTTTAGGACGACGGGCAAGCCGACCGCCTCAGTCAGATCTTACCCTTGGTATAGGGCGCTACGTTCTCAGCGCTCCCCAGATCGACGAGCAAACAGGACAGGTCATTCCCGCGCAGGTGGGGATCCAGGGCTCTCGTGGCACAATGCTCGCCCGTCCTGGATTCCCGCCTGCGCGGGAATGACTGCGTGTGGTTGTAGAACCGGATCGGAACGTAGCAGCCCTGTCCCGGGGGCAGGGGAGGGGACGCCGCCGACCTCAGCGCTGCCGCTGGCGGTGCGCGTCGCCAGCGGGGCAGAACCCCGGGGTCGGCCGGCCGTAGCCTGCGGCCACACCGCCCGCTCGTCATGCGCATCGGCCACGGCTACGACGTCCACCGCCTCGTCGCGGGGCGGCCCCTGATCCTGGGGGGCGTCGAGGTCCCCGCGGACGTCGGCCTCGACGGGCATTCCGACGCCGACGTCCTCACGCACGCCGTCATCGACGCGCTCCTCGGCGCGGCGGCGCTCGGCGACATCGGCGCCCACTTCCCCGACACCGACCCGCGCTGGAAGGGGGCCGACAGCCTCGACCTCCTCCAGCTCGTCCACCGCCAGCTCGCCGACGCCGGGCTCGCCGTCGGCAACGTCGACGCGACGGTCGTCCTCCAGCGGCCGAAGCTCCGCCCTCACATCGACGCCATGCGAACGAACCTAGCCCGGGCCCTCCGGTGCGGCGTCGGGCGGATCTCCGTCAAGGCCACGACGGGCGAGGGGATGGGGTTCGTGGGGGCCGGCGAGGGGGCCGCCGCGCACGCCGTCGCCCTCCTCGTCGAGGACGAGGGCTAGCCGGTGGAGGGGCTCGTCTCCGACTTTGTGGCCTGGCTGTCGGGCCTCCCGCCGGGGGGGGTCTACGCCGTCCTGCTCGCCGTCGCCTACGGCGAGAACGTGTTCCCCCCGATCTGGGGCGACACGGTCATCGTCCTGTGCGGGTCGCTCGTCGGGCTCGACGTGCTCGCGTTCTGGCCGACGGTCGGGCTGGCGACGGCCGGCGGGGCCCTCGGCTTTATGACGGTCTACGCCCTCGGCGCCCGCCTCGGCGGGGCCATCCAGGACCCCGA
The DNA here is from genome assembly GCA_964504495.1 of uncultured Rhodothermales bacterium. Lineage (GTDB taxonomy): Bacteria > Bacteroidota > Rhodothermia > Rhodothermales > Rubricoccaceae > Rubrivirga. The sequence continues at coordinate 968 of CAZDFV010000003.1, read as the reverse complement.
CCGGCTCCGGTGGATCCCGCGCGGGGCGCTCGAGCGGGCGGCCGGGTGGATCGACCGGTGGGGCTACGGCGTCGTCGCGGCGAATCGGTTTCTGGCCGGAGCCCGGTCCGTCATCGCGCTCCTCGCCGGCGCGTACCGCCTCCGCTGGCGGCCGACGGCGCTGTGGGCCACGGCCGGCGCGTTCGCGTGGTGCGCGCTCCTCGTCTGGGGCGGGGCCGCGCTCGGGGCCGAGTGGGAGCGCGTGCTCGACTGGCTCGGGACCTACGGCCGCGTCGTCACCGTGCTCCTCGTGCTCGCTGTCGCCGTCGTGCTCGTCCGGCGGTGGCGGGGCAAGAAACCGCGAAGACACGGCCCCGACGGCAACGGGCCGCCCCCGGCGGTTGACGCTGGCGCCGGCGGCGGGCTAGCTTGACCGTTCGCGACGCTCTCGCTCACGCTGGCGTAGCTCAACGGGTAGAGCAGCTGATTTGTAATCAGCAGGTTGGGGGTTCGAGTCCCTTCGCCAGCTCTGCCCGGGCCGCCCCGAGCCGGCGTCGCACCGTTCTTTTACTGGGCAGGTGGCCGAGTGGTTAAAGGCGACAGACTGTAAATCTGTTCTCTTCGGAGTACGGAGGTTCGAATCCTTCCCTGCCCACAGTGACACGGCCCGCTGGCGTCGCCAGCGGCCGACGACGCGGGAGTAGCTCAGTTGGTAGAGCATCAGCCTTCCAAGCTGAGGGTCGCGGGTTCGAGTCCCGTCTCCCGCTCCCCGGGCCGTCGTCACCAGACCCCCGCCTCCTTAGCTCAGTGGTAGAGCACTTCCATGGTAAGGAAGGGGTCCCCGGTTCAAATCCGGGAGGAGGCTCCACGTGCCACGGACGGCACGTCTCGTCACCCAACCCCTCGGCGCACGCGCGCCCCACCCCACGAGAACCATGGCGAAGGAGCAGTTCCAGCGGACGAAGCCGCACGTCAACGTCGGCACCATC
>CAZDFV010000002.1:0-44174 GCA_964504495.1 uncultured Rhodothermales bacterium | reverse complement strand
GCCGACTCGCTCGACATGCTCGCCGACGCGCTCGTCTACGGCCTGAGCCTGCTGGCCGTCGGGGGCACCGTCGTGCGCAAGAAGCGGCTCGCGCGGTGGAGCGGGTACCTCCAGGCGAGCCTCGCCGTCTTCGGGCTCGTCGAGGTCGTCCGCCGGTTCATCGCGGCCGAGGCCCCGCCCGACGTGCCGACGATGATCGTCGTGGCCGCGCTCGCGCTCGTGGGGAACGTCGCGACGCTCCTGGTCCTGCGAAAGGCGCGCGGCGACGGGGAGAGCGAGGCCCACGTCGAGGCCTCGTGGATCTTCACGTCCAACGACATCAAGGTCAACGGGCTCGTGATCGCCTCGGCGCTCGTGGTCTGGGCGACGGCCTCGCCCATCCCGGACCTCGTCGCGGGTGCGCTCATCTTCGTCGTCGTCGCGAACGGCGCGCGGCGCATCCTCGCTCTTTCCCGCTAGTCCGATGCTCTCCCAGGTCCTCCTGTTCGTGCTCATCCCGACCGCGGCCACCATCCTGGGCGGCGTGGTCGCCGCGTTCCGCCCGCCCGGGCGGCGCCTCCAGAGCGTCATCCAGCACGTCGCGGCGGGCGTCGTGTTCGCGGCCGTGGCGGGCGAGCTCCTCCCGGAGCTCATGCACGAGGCGGCCCCAGTCCCGACCATCCTCGGGTTCGCGCTCGGCGTCGGGCTCATGCTCGGCGTCAAGCGGCTGACCGAGGGCGGACCCGCTGAAGGAACCGCCCCTGAGCCTGGAGCGCCGGAGGGCGAGAACACGCGCGGGCTCGTCACAACGGTCGCCGTGGACGTCGCCATCGACGGGCTCTTGGTCGGCGTCGGGTTCGCGGCCGGAGCGAAAGCGGGGCTCGTGCTCACGATCGCGCTCTCGCTCGAGGTCCTCTTCCTGGCCCTCGCGACGGCCGCCGCGCTCACGGGGGCCGGGGCCTCGCGGGGCCGCGTGGTCGCGACGACGCTCGGGCTGGCGGCGCTCCTGGTCGTCGGCGCCGTCGCGGGCGGGCTCGCAGCCGGGGCGCTCTCGGGCGGCCTCCTCGCCGGGCTCCTCGCCTTCGGCGTCGCGGCGCTCCTGTACCTCGTCACCGAGGAGCTCTTGGTCGAGGCCCACGAGACCGAGGACACCCCGCTCGCGACGGCCACCTTCTTCGCGGGCTTCCTCGCGCTCCTCCTGCTCGAAATGGCGCTGTGACGACCTCCACCCTCTGGGACCGCCTCCGGTACACGCTCTACGCGCCGATCTACGACCCCGTCGTCCGCCGCCTCGACGCCGGGCGCCGCCAGTCGCTGGCGCTCGCCGACGTCCAGCCCGGCGAGCGCGTCCTGATCCCCGGCTGCGGGACCGGGCTCGACTTCGCCCACCTCCCCGCTGGGGCCGAGGTCGTCGCGGGCGACGTGGCGCCGGGCATGGTCCGCGCCGCACGGGCCGAGGCCGACCGCCTGGGGACCGGCATCGAGGTCCGCACGCTCGACGCCCACGCCCTCGACCTCCCGGACGCCTCGTTCGACGTGGTCCTGCTCCACCTCCTGCTCGCCGTCGTCCCCGACCCCGAGGCGGCCGTCCGCGAAGCCGCCCGCGTGCTCCGCCCGGGCGGGCGCGTGGCCGTCTTCGACAAGTTCCTCCCCGACGGCGAGCGACCCTCGCTCGGCCGCCGCCTGGCGAGCGCCGTCGCGCGCGTCGTTGCCACCGACCTCACCCGCCAGCTCGGCCCGCTCCTCGACAGCGCCGGGCTCGTCCTGCAACGCCGCGAGCCCGCCCTGTTCGGCGGGCTCTTCGAGGCCGCCCTCGCATCCAAGCCCCTCCCCTCTGATCGCCCGTCTCATGCCTGATCCCCTCCGCCTCGACCTCGACGTCCTCTTGCCCGACGCCCCCCACGGCGACGCCTGCGCCGCCCGCCTCGTGGGCGAGCTGGCGACGATCGACGGCGTCGAGCGAGCCCACGTCGTCCCGGCGGGCGACGGCGGGCCGGCCCAGCTCTGCCTCCACTACGACGCCGGGGCCGTCTCCATCCCCCGCCTCCGCCGCGCGGCCGAGCGGACGGGCGCCCGGCTCACCGAGCGCTACGGCCACGTCGTCTGGCCCGCCGACGGGCTCTTCCGCCAGCGCCGCGCGCGGACCGTCGCCGAGCACCTGAGGAAGCTCCCCGGCGTCGTCGAGGCCGAGGCGAACGCGACCGGCCCGGTCCGCGTCGAGTTCGACCGCGAGCAGACTACGGAGGCCGACCTCCGCCGCACCCTTGCAGACCTGGGAGTGACGGTCCCTGCCGAGGCTCCGCCCGAGGTCCAGGCGCTCCCTGCGGAGCCGCCGCCCGTAGACGAACACGAAGGCCACGACCACGCGCCCGGTGAGGGCCACGACGACGACCACGCGGGTCACGGCCACGCCCCGGGTGCGCACGGTGGCCACGACCACGGCGGCATCTTGGGCGCCAGGACCGAGCTCATCTTCGCCGTCCTCTCGGGCGTCGCGGTCGGGTTGGGCTGGGCGCTGGAGGCGTTCACCGACGTCGCCGAGTGGATCCCGACCGCGCTCTTCATGGGCGCGTACCTCTTCGGCGGGTGGTTCACCGTGCGGGAGGCCTACGACTCGATCCGTGCGGGCCGTTTCGAGATCGACTTCCTGATGCTCGTCGCCGCGGCGGGGGCCGCCGCGCTCGGCGAGTGGTTCGAGGGCGGACTGCTGCTCTTCCTGTTCTCCATTGGCCACGCGCTCGAAGGCTACGCGATGGGACGAGCCCGCCGGGCCATCGAGGCGCTCGCGGAGCTGGCCCCCGCGACGGCCCGCGTCCGCCGGGACGGGCAGGAGACGGACATCCCCGTCGAGGAGCTGAAGGTGGGCGACACCGTCGTCGTCCGCCCCGACGAGCGGATCGCCGCCGACGGCGTCGTGGTGAAGGGGACGAGCGCCGTCGATCAGGCCGCCGTCACGGGCGAGAGCGTCCCCGTGGACAAGCAACCTACGCCCGACCCCGAGGCGGCGCTCGAAGCGCCCGGCGACGTTGAGCCCGAGCACCGCGTGTTCGCGGGGACGCTCAACGGGTCCGGCGCGCTCGACGTCGTGGTCACGAAGCCGGCCGGCGAGACGACGCTGGCCCGCGTGGTGCAGATGGTGTCCGAGGCCGAGACCGAGCGGTCGCCCACGCAGCGGTTCACGGACCGCTTCGAGAAGGTGTTCGTGCCGTCGGTGCTGGCGCTCGTCGTCGTGCTCCTGTTCGCCTGGACCGTCCTCGACGAGACGTTCGCCGAGAGCTTCTACCGCGCGATGGCGGTGCTCGTGGCCGCCTCGCCGTGTGCCCTCGCCATCGCCACGCCGTCGGCCGTCCTCTCGGGCGTCGCACGGGCGGGCCGCTCCGGCGTGCTCGTCAAGGGCGGCGGGCCTCTGGAAGCGCTGGGCGGACTCACGTCGATCGCGTTCGACAAGACGGGCACGCTCACCGAGGGCGAGCCGCGCGTGACCGACGTGGTTCCCGCCCCCGGCGCGACAGAGGCCGAGCTGGTCGAGGCCGTCGTCGCCGTCGAGCGGCTGAGCGAGCACCCCCTCGCCCGCGCCGTCGTCCGCGACCTCGCCGACCGCGCGCCGGACGCGCCAGAGGCCGAGGATCTTCAGAGCGTGACGGGCCACGGCATCCGCGCCACGCTCGCGGGCGAGCCCGTCGCCGTCGGGAAGCCGGACCTGTTCACGCTGGGCGGCGGCACGGCCGCCCCGTCCGCACTCCTCGAACGGGACCGCCAGCTCAAGGCCGACGGCCGCTCGACCATGCTCGTCCAGCGCGGCGGCCGGTTCCTGGGCGTTGTCGGACTCATGGACACGCCCCGTGAGGCGGCCCGCGACGTCATCCGGCGTCTCCACGCGCTCGGCATCGAGAAGACAATCATGATCTCGGGCGACGCCCAGGCCGTCGCGTCGTCGGTCGGCCGGGCCGTCGGGATCGACGAGGCCCGCGGCGACCTGCTCCCGGACGACAAGGTCGAGGCCATCAAGCAGCTCCGCCAGTCGGGCGAGGTCGCGATGGTCGGAGACGGCGTCAACGACGCGCCCGCGCTCGCGAACGCGACGGTCGGCATTGCGATGGGCGCGGCCGGGTCCGACGTCGCGCTGGAGACGGCCGACGTGGCGCTCATGGCCGACGACCTCTCGAAGCTCCCGTTCGCCGTCGGCCTCAGCCGCAAGACGCGCGGGATCATCCGCCAGAACCTCTGGATGAGCCTGGGGATGGTCGCCTTCCTCGTCCCGGCCACGCTGTTCGGGCTCGGGATCGGCCCGGCCGTCGCGCTCCACGAGGGGTCCACGCTCGTCGTCGTCGCCAACGCCCTCAGACTCTTGGGGTACCGCGAGCGAGCGCTCGCCACATCGTGAACGGCCCCGTACCCGAGAGACTTCGTTCGTCCTAGAAGCGCTGAGACCGTGGCTGACGTGGCGCGGTGCGGACTGAGCAACCGAGACTTGCAAAGAACGAGTTGCCGCATCCCTCCCGCCTCAGCGAGCGAACGTGGTTACCCGACGGCGCGTAGCCAAGCTCGACCGATTGCGTACCCCATGTCTTTCTTCGACGGACTCAGCCTCGACCCCACGCCGAAGCCTCGACCCACAGACCCATCCGACGTTTTCAAACGGTTGAACCTCCGCCGGAGTGGGATCGAGAACCTGTGGGACACGCAGGGGGAGGCCCTACGCGAATGGAATGATGACCGGGCCGCTCGCGACGTCGTCGTCGAGATGAGCACGGGAGGGGGGAAGACGCTCGTCGGCCTCATCGTCGCTCAGTCCCTGGGGCACGAGCTAGACCGGGGGGTCGTGTACCTCTGCCCTACCCGCCAGCTCGTCTCTCAGGTCGCAGCCCGAGCAGGCGCAGTCGGGGTACCGGTGGCGACCTACTATGGCGGGGACGGTTGGAAGGACCGTCCCGTATTCACGGCGGCGGACGGCCCCTGCGTCACGACGTACGCCGCCCTCTTCAACGGCCGCTCTACGTTCCGCAAGGACGACGTAGATGTGGGCGCGCTCGTCCTCGACGACGCTCACGTGGCGGAGCAAGCGATACGGGGCCAGTTCACGCTGTCGCTCCCGGTTGGGGGGGCGGCGGCCAAGGCTATCGTCGGACTGTTCGGCCAGGCCATCGGGGACGGTCACAACACCGTCGAGGTCCAGCGCGTCCTCGATGGCCACTCCCGAAGCGTCCTCTACGTCCCCTCGTACGCGGTGTACCAAAGGGGGCCGGAGATCCGAGAGGCGCTACTCAAGGACGGCGTCGAGAAGAACCCCCAGACACTGTTCGCCTGGGAACACCTCAAAGACCGGGTCGAACTGTGCTCGATCATGATCGGGCGGGGACGGGTCGAGATCGCCCCCCCGATCCTCCCGCTCTGGGATGTCGGGCCGTTCCGGGATGCCCAGCGCCGTGTGTACCTCACGGCGACGGCTCCGACGGCCCCCGAGTTCGACCGCACGTTCGGGGTGGGGGAGCCTGTCCAGATCGCCCCAGGCGGACGGTCAGGTGACGCCCAACGTTTCTTCGTCTTCCCGCCTGGCGACGACGACGCAGCGCAGCGGGCTGAGGCCAAGACGCTCATCGAGGACCGCAAGGCGCTCGTCATCGTCCCGACGAAGAGTGCGGCTGAGGAGTGGGGGGCTGAGAATTACGACGGGGGCGAGGCGGCCGAGAGCATCGCCGAGTTCGCCGACGCGACTGAACCCCGCACCCTCGTGCTCGCCGCACGCTACGACGGCATCGACCTCCCCGGAGACGCTTGCCAGATCCTCGTGCTAGACGGCGTTCCCCGAGGGGACACCCTCCTCGATCTGTTTCGTGAAGAGGGCCTCAGATCTGAGTCCGTCCGTGGCCCCCGGACTGCCGTCCGGGTCACACAGTCTCTCGGCCGCATCTTCCGAAGCAACAACGATCACGGCGCCGTCGTCGTGGTCGGGGACGCCCTCCGGTCATGGCTCCAGGCCCCCCGGAACCTCAAGCTCCTCCCCCCGCGCATCCAACGCCAAGTCGCGTTTGGGCAGGCTGTAGCGAAGAGCGCCGATCCGGCGCGTCTGGACGAGGCCATCCGCTCCGTGGTCGAGGGGGACGACGCCTTCGACGCCCAGTACCAAGGCTTCATGGAACGTGCCGAAGCCCTCGAAACACCCGACCCCCCGCCGTGGCTCTCGAAGGCGTATCGGCGCGAGCACGCGGGCTATCGGCTGCTGTGGAACGGGCACGCTGAGGATGCAGCCAGCAAGTTCGTCCAGGCCTACGACCTCGCTCGCACGGACGACGTGGGCTTGGGGGCGTGGTTCCTCCACCTCTCGGGACTCGCCTTGCTCGCGGCCGGGAACGAGGGAGGTGCCCGGGACCGGTTCCTCCGCGCCGCCCACGACCGCGCTCCGCTCGGGCGGTTCGGGTCGGGCGGCGTCCTGGGGGAGGGAACGGAGCCTACGGACCAGGCTCGAGCGGTTGAGGCCATCCTGGCTGGATCGACGAAGGCAATGAACACGGCTCTGGAAAGGGTAGAGGGCGGCCTCCTGTACGGCGAGCAACACACGGCGGCAGCTGAAGAGGCTGTTTATCAGTTGGGCCGCCTCCTCGGACTGTCCCCGTCGCGTCCCGACACCAAGAGCGAGGACGACACGGGGCCAGACGTGATTTGGAAGGCCCCTCCAGATGCGTGCGGTGAGGCGGTACCGACCGCTGCCGCTTTCGAACTCAAGACCGGCAAAGAGAGCAACTCGGTCTACAAGAAAAACGAGGATGTAGGCCAATTTCACGACCACGTTCAGTACCTCGCCGACTACTACCCCGACGACACGTTCTTCCTGCGCATTGTCGGGCGATTGCTCTCAGTCGCGGCGGAAGCGAATCCGCCCGAAGGACTCTCCGTCACGCCACTCGAACCCTTGCACGATCTCGCCGAGCGGGTCGCCAGTCTCTACCGCCAGCTCGGCCCTGAGCGAATCGCGGGCGGGTATGGGGAGAAGGAGGTCACCTTCGCGCAGCGTGTCCAGGGTTGGCTTGAGAGAGACGGGCTCGCGTGGCCCGAGTGCGTCAGCGCTCTCGATGCGACTCCCATCCGAGATCTACAAGAGCGCATGGGCTCATAGGCCTGGGGCCTACAGCGGCCGGATCAGGCGGCCCGCGCGTTCGCCGCCGTGGAGAACGCGGGGTCGTCGAAATACGCGATCCGCTGAGCGAGCACCGGGTCCTCCCCGCGTACGAGGAGAACTTGATCGTCCCGCCCGAGTCGCCTCAGCTCGTCGGGCGTGATGAGCGGACGGGAGGTCTCCGTCGCCCCGGTGCTCAGGGACCGCGACGTATGCTTCCCCCGGCTCCGCCCCGCCGTCTGCGACTGGTGAAACACGGTGGCCGTCCCCGCCATCTTCGAGAGGTACTCGGCCGTGAACTGGTCCGTCGTCCCGAACGCCTGGACGGCGTCGGAGTTAGCAACGAACGACTCCCAGTCGCGAGGGTAGAGCCTGCGGAGCTGGCCGAGGTCCTGGAGGAACGGCCACACTTGGATGCCATACCCCGCCATGAGCGAGACGGCCCGGCGGACGGGCGGCATCGGCCCGAGCTGGGCGAACTCGTCGAGCAGGAACAGCGTGCGCCTCTCAGGCGCGGGCGCCCCGCCCACGAGGGGGCCGAGCCGGGCCAGCGCCGAGATCGTCGTCGCGACCGAGAGCCGGAGCCAGCGCGAGAAGGCGTCGAGCCGGTCGGGCGGGAGCAGGAGATAAACCGAGAGCGGGCCGGGGTGCGGGTGGCCCGCCCCGCCCTCGGGGAGAGCGTGTTCGCCGACGCCCCACACGTGCCCAGATCGGTGCCCCAGCCGGAGGTCGGTCGGGTCGAACGTAGACCGACCGAGGACGGCCTCCATCCGGGGCGAGTCGAGAAAGTGCGTGTGGCTCTGGGCCGTCGAGACGACGGCCGACAGTTCTCGCTCGTGCTTCCGGTCCATCCGGTTCCCGGTCCGCCGCACGACCGAGTTGTCGTGCCCCTTCATCGTCCCGACGAGGGCCTTGAACGCCTTCGCGTCGCTCGTCAGGAGCTCCCGGACCGTGAGGAGCGAACGGGCGGGGCCGTCGAAGTCGAGCGCGACGTAGAGGGCGATCCCAGCGAGGAGCGCCTTTGCTTCGTCGGACCAGAACCTGTTCTCGCCCGAGCCCCCATCCTCAACGACGATCATCTCGGCGAGGAGCGCCGCGTCGTCGGCCGCGTCAGCGGACCCGAATCCTACGAGGTCGAGCGGGTTGAGCCGCCCGCGCTCGATGCGGCCCCGCCCGACGTCCCCGAACAGCCCGTCCGGCGCGAGCCCGAACGGGTCGAGCGCGACGACGCGGTGGCCGAGCACGCCGGCCCGGTAGCGGGCCGTCAGCGCGAGGTTCTCCCCCTTCGGGTCCGTCACAACGACGGGGCCGGGGTGGTCGAGCAGGTTCGGAACCACGGCGCCGACGCCCTTCCCGGCCCGTGTCGGCGCGACGGTGAGGACGTGTCCCGGCCCGTCGTAGCGGAGGAGCGGGCCGGGCTTCCCTCTCCCCTCCCCCGTCCGTGAGCGCTCGACGGCGTGGCCGACCTCGGGGGGCTTCCCCCCGGACCGCCCGAGGACGAGCCCGCGCTCGGCGCCCGTGAGCGACCGCCCCGCCCCCCACGCGGCCGTCCCGTGGGCGGACGACGGCCCGATCGCGCGGGGGGACGTGAGCGCGGCGAGGAGGGCGAGGGCGAGGAGCCCGCCCGCACCCCCTGCCTTCACCGCCAGTCCGACTTCAGGAGCGTCGGCCCCGGCTGCGCGGGCGACCTGCGACGTCCAGAGCGCCCCGTGCGACGGCCCGTAAACCGGCCCCGCCCAGGCCGGCGCGCATACGACGACGACGAACGCGGCGACGAGCGCCGCCCGCCCGTGCCCGTACAGGGCGAGCCCGAGCGCGGCGCTCACGCCGAGGACGAGGGCGCACCGGGCGGCCACGAGCGCGGTGCCCGCGAGGTGGACGACGGGCGGGCCGAGTCGGGGGGCGTACCCGGCCTTCCAGGCCAGCGCCGCAGCGGCGTAGAGGAGGCCCACGGCGCCAGCGCCGACCAGCACGGTCACCAGCGTGACAGACGAACGGGACCCCGGGGGCGTCGGCGCGGCCACGGGGCTAGCGCGCCTCGACGTCTCCGACGCGGCGGGGCGGGGCGCTCACCGGCCGACGGGTCGGGGCGGGAGCGTCGGCGTCCGGCGACGCCGCCTGCGCTGCCTCCACGTTGTTGGACGTGGGGGCATCCGCACCGCTGGCGGTCGGCGCGAGCGGGCTCCACGAGAGGTCGGTGACGTAGACCCCGAGCGGGTTCCGCTCGACGGCCTCCGTCGTCGTCGGCGGGGCCACCGTCACGGACAGGTACCCCTCCCACGCCCGCTCTCGGACGCCCTCGCGCGGCGACTCCTCCCGCTCGTTCCACTGGACCCGGTAGGTCGTCGGGCTGCCCTCGGCGCCGCCCGGGACCGGGAGCACGTTCGTGACCTCGACGGACCGGCGGTACCCCCTCCCCTGCTGGCGCGGGTCGTGGGCGGGGTCGGAGAAGTACGACTCGAGGTAGCCCCGGGCGTCGCCGGCGACGTGGGCGTAGGCCCGGTAAACGGCGTCGCGATGGGCGACCGGGTCGGGGTACGCCGTGCGAATGTCAGCGACGAACCGGGCCACGGCCGCCGTCACCACGCGGTCGGACACGGCGGGGACGGCGTCGGCCGGGGCGATGGCCTCGGCGCGGCCGAGTCGGTCGACCTCGACGACGTAGGGGACGACGCGGCTCTGGAGCGCGAGCGTGACGAGGCCGACGACCGAGAGCGCGAGGAGCGTGAGCGAGCCGAACGCAACGAGCTGCCAGTTCCGCTTGCCGCGCGCGAGGTCGGAGAACTGGCGGGCGAACTCGTACCGGCCCCGCAGCACCTCCGGCGGCGTCTTCTCGTCCCGCGCCCAGCCCTTGGGGGGCGCGCCGTCGGGGAGAGCGAGCGACGGGGGATGAGCGCTCGCGACCCCATCGCCGGACGGCGGGGCGGCGTCGGAACGGGAGCGTCGGGTCAGACGGCCGAGAAACGACATGGGTTAGGCGCCGCGGTCGGCGCGGCTGATCTAGACGGCGCTCAGCGCCCGCTCGAACCCGACCGTGAGGTCGCGCGTGAGGAGCGTCGAGACCTTGTAGGGGATGACGACGACGAGGAGCGTGAACGTGAGCGAGCCCCCCAGCACGGCGAGCATGGCCGCGACGTCGTCCGGGCTCGACTGGATGACGGGAAGCCACGTCTGGGCCACGTTGTACCCGATCCCGACCAGGAGGAAGAGCGAGAAGAGCCGGATGCCCAGGTTGAACACGTAGGCCACGAAGCGGTCGGCGAGGTTGGCCGTCCCGCGGAAGGCGGCGAACCCGAGGACGAGCGCGCCCGCCGCGAGCGCGATGAACGACTCGACGATGACCACGACGACGGCCGCCGCGATCACCGCGTACATGAGCTCGACGAAGAAGGCGGCCAGCGCGACCAGGATGGCCGTCGCCACCAGGCTGAACGAGAGGTCCATCAGCCCCACCCCGTCGAAGAACGAGTTGATCATCGAGGTCGAAAGCTGGACCCCGAGCCCGAGCACGTCGCCGGGGCTCACAACGCCCGGCGCCACGGCCTGCCCGGCCTGCTGGAACCCCTCGATCACCGGCGGAAACCACACGGAGAACGACGCGATGAGCCCGAACGCGAACGCGAGCCACGCCAGCTTGAGGACGAGCGCGCTCAGGATGCGGTCGGGCGCGCTCTCGCGGAGCGTCCAGACGATGGCCGAGAGCGCGATCTCGATGACGGCCAGCACGCCGAACGTCCCGGCCGCAATCGCGAGGAGGGCGGGCCGGGCGGCCTGGACCGCCGTGCGGAAGTCGTCGACGATCGTGTCGAGGACGGGCGGCGGGACGACCGGGACCGGGGCGAGCTGGGCGGCGGCATCGGGCACCGCGAGGCCGGCCAGGGCGGCGACCGCCGCGTAGCGGCCGACCGTTCGGACGCGGGGGGACAGAGCGGGCATGACGGAACGCGCGGGCTTTGGGTCAGCGACGGGCGGCGGTGGACGGCAGCGGACGGCCCGCACCGGACGGGCGGGCGAACCGTCCGACGGCGGCGCGGGGCCGGTAGGGGGCGGCGAACGGCAGGTCCTGGGCGAGGAGGACGTAGAACCGATACCCCGGCGAGACCCGGACCGTCGGCTCGACGCGGAGGTCTCGCCGGACCGTCTCGGTCGCGACGCGCGAGAGCTCGATGGCGATCTGGCGCGAGGCCACCTCTTGTGGCGACACGTCGAACCCGATCCGCCGGTCGTTCGGGGCCGCCATCTCGACGCCAGCGCCGACGGCCGCCAGCAGCAGGGCCGACCCGAACACGCGGCCGTAGTGCCGGTCGACCCGGTCAGAGAGCCCAGCCTGCCCCGCGAGGTCGGCGCCGGGTAGTCCCGGGAGGTCGACCGACGTCCCGTCGGGGAACAGCATCTGGGTCCAGGCCACGAGCGCCCGGTTCTGGCCGTACGCGATCTGGTCGTCGTACTCGCCGACGAGCCGAGTCCCGGCTGGGATCAGCACGTCGCGCTGGGTCGCCGAGTCGTAGACGTTCCGCGTGACCTGGGCGACGACGGGGCCGGGCAGGTCCGAGTTCATCCCGGTCACGAGCGCGGCCGGGATGACCGAGCCCGCTCGGAGCGTGAGCCCGCCGGAGGCTCGCCGAACCGCGGCGGGCTCTGCCTCCCGCCCCCCATTGGCGGCCCTTGCGCCCTGGCCGGCGGCCTGGGAAATGCTCGCCGGCTGGGAGGTCAGGGCCATCGTGCCGCCTGGACCACTGTGGCCCGGCGGGGCGGGCGGGGGCGTCCCGCCCTGGGGAAACATCGCGGCCACCTCCCGCATGAACGCAAGCTCCTCGGCGGCCTCCGGGCCGAGGTCGGCGGGTGCGCTCGGCGCCTGAGGGGTAGGGGACGCCGGCGGCCCCTGGGGCGAGCCCACGAGGAGCGGAGAGGCCACGGCCCGCTCGTAGGACTCGCGGGCCGGATCGACGGTCCGAGCCGCCCCGCCCGGTGTGGTCCGGCTGCCGGACGCTCGCGGCGTTTCGGTCGGCCCGTACGCCTGCGTTGTAGCGTAGCCGTGGGACGCCCCGCCAGACCCGTAGCTGCCGCCCCCGTACGCCCCCGCCCCATAGGCCTGAGCGGCGTACGGGTCGTACGCAGGGTCCACCGGCGCGGCTGGGTCGAGCGCGGCCTCGTCGTAGTACCCGGCCGTCGCCTCGTCGATGTACGCGCCGGGGGCCGGGGTCGGGGTGGCCGCCTGGGCGACCGGGTCGGTCGAGCCGCCGCCGCCGAACGCGACGAGGATCAGGCAGAGGACGGTCCCGGCGATGAGGAGGCCCGCCAGAACGAACTTCCGGTCGATCCCGACCGGCTCGTTCCGGCCGTCACCCTCCGGGTCCAAGACGTCGGCCGCCCGGGGAGCGTCGGCGGGCGGGGGCTCCGGTGTGCCGAGGCCGTCGCCGGGCGTGTGGACGTCCGCGTCGTTCCATGCCTCGGGAGCATGGGGGAGCAGCGGACCCGGGGCGGTGCCCAGGGGCGCCGGGTGGACCTCGACCGCCGAGGCCTCGGGGGCGGGGTGGGCCTCGTCCAGAGGTCCGAACGGCTGGAGGTCGTCGTCGTGCGGGAACATGGCGGGGGTGGTTGTGCGCGCAGCGGGGGGCGGACTCGGCGGGCTACTCGCCGACGCGGAGGATGCGGACGGAGCGCTCAACCTGGCGCGTGCCGCCGAGGCCGAGGAACCCCTTGCGGACCGTGGCCCCGAGCACGAGCTCCATCACGTCGGCCGTCCGGTCGGTCACGTAGGTCCCGTCGTCGTAGGCGTAATTCAGGATCTCGCGCTCGCCGCTCGGTCCCTGGACGTAGAGGACCGGGACCGTCCCGCCCCGGAGCCGGGCCGGGTCGAGCTGGACGTAGGTGTGGCGGCCGTCGTCGAACACGCGCGAGACGAGCTCGCGGGCCTCGCGGTCGCCGACCGTCTGGTACGCGAACGAGAGGTCCGCGACCGAAGCGAGGTCGGAGCGCTCCGGTTCGATCACGCGCGCGGCGAACTCGGCAGCGCTCGCCGCGAGGGCGTCGTCGGGGTAGTAGAACCGGATGTGCCGGGCGTAGCGCGTCTGGGGGTTCGCATCGGACCGGCCACGGTCCGCCTCGCCTGCACGTCGGCCGCGCCGCGAACGGCGCCGGGGGGCCGGGGCCGAGTCGAGCGTGACGTGGTAGACCCGGCGGTCGGTCGAGATCACGAGGTTCGTCGTGACGTCGTGGGCCAGCGGCTTGACCACGACGAGCGGGACCCGCCCGCCCGGCCCGGTCTGTGTCTGCTCGATGGCGAACCGCTCCGTGTCGCCGGCGACGACGCCCAAGACGGCCTCGCCTTCCTGGAGCTCGATCACAGACGCCCGGAGCGGGGCGGCGGCGAGGACCGGCTGGCTGTGCCCGAACGGGAACACCATGACGGTGCTCTGGCGGAGGACGCCGGCGCGGCCGGTCCGCTCGTACTCCGCCACGAGCTCGCCGAGCGCCTCCTCCATCTGGGCCGACGTAACGACGACGGACCCGGACGTGAACCCGTCGCCGACGAGGCCACCGTCTGGGCCGGGTGCGGCGACGGTCGCTGTAGCGCCGGAGGCGAGAACGATGGTCTCCGACTCCGAGGCGGACGGACCGGTGTCGGCCTGTGCGAGGGCGGCGGGAGCGGAGGCGGCGACGAGCACCGCCAGGGCGGCGGCCAACACGTGGCGGAGAGAGGTGGGCATCGGCGGGGGCGGGTGGTTCACCCCGATAGGTGCCAGACCACCCCCGACTCCGCCAATCCCGTTCAATCTTTTCTGCGTCGGCGTGGTGAACTCGTGCTACGGCGCTAACCCGATCTCTCCCGACGGCACCGGCATCCTTCTCGCCCCCTGCCGGCTGCGCCGAGGTCGACCACGTGAACGGCAGCTGAGACCGTAGCCGAGACCGTGCTACTGACCGATCGGATCGGAGTTGTAGTCCCGGCCGGTCATCCCTTCGGCACTTCTGAGGGACCGTTCGGAGACGAGGGCGCTGTAGGCGAGCCCGAACGCCCGGCCTGCCTGGGCGTCGTCGAGCCGCCCGTCGAGGTCGCGACTACCGCCGCGTGCCTCTGCGACGTAGGCCTCGTACACGTCCGTACAGGCGCCCTGTCGGCCGACGACGTCGCCGTCGAGGAGCGCCCCGAGGCAGAGCGCGGCACCGTCGAGGTAGGTCTCGGTTCTGTTCTCCCCTTCGGAGAGCCAATAGGCCGCGTCATAGCCGGGGAGTGGGTTGCACGGCTCGTCGGGGGCGTCCTCGATGCAGGTGGTGAGGTGGGCGATCGACTCGGCCATCTCGTCGCCTGTCGTCTGGTCGGGCGCCGTGTCGGTCTCCGACCCGCACCCGGCCGCAAGGAGACCGACGAGGAGCAGCTGTCGGGTCCGAGGGGCGAGGCAGTAAAAGCGAAGGGGAGCGGTGGAGCGCATGAGTCCGGTGGGCTGGGAGGGTCCCCGGCCGACGCATGGGCCGGGGACCGTTTCGGCGGAGCGGGGCGGCTAGAAGATTCCAGTCGCGTTGTAGTCCACTCCGCCCATGCCTGCCGAGTTCGCCGCGGCCTGCGCTGCGGCCTGGCGGCCGACATCGAGCACGTAGGCCCGGCGAGCGGCGGTCGCCGCCTGCGACCGGGCCTCCTGGTCGATCCGCAGGAGCGCCGTCTGGCGGAGGAGCTGGGACTCCTGGGCCTGGTAAGCCTGAACCGTCCCCTGGACCTCGGCGATCCGCTGGGCCGTGTCGGCTCCCCGGAGCTGGCGGTGGAACTCCGTGAGGTCCGACCGCGCCGCCTGGATCTGGACGGCGTGCTCGCGGATCGAGCGGAGCGTCCCGAGCGCCGAGTCGAGCTCGTCGTCGAGCCAGGCGTCCGTCGTCGCCGCGGTCGCCGTCGGGTCGGCCCCCCGGTAGAACGAGTCGAAGTCGCTCACGAGGGAGGCCGACGAGTACGCCACGTTCGAGCCGGAGACGAGCGTGGCGTCGACGGCCGAGACGAAGCCCGTGACATCGCGGAGGTTGTAGCGCGAGAGCCGCCGGAGGTTGTCGCGGAAAGCACGGAGCTGGTCGCGGTTTGTGCGGAGCTGGTCGAGGATCTTCCGGCCGTTCCAGACGCTCTTGGCGATGTGAGCCGGGTCGATCACGGCCCACTGCGCCTTCGCTTCCTGGACCGGGGCCAGGAAGAGGAGGAGCGCGGCGGCGGCCAGCGGCCAGCGGAGCCCCCTGGGGGAGCTAGGCGGAGACGACCGGGGCCGGCCGGTCCGCCGTGGTCGGACCGATGTCGGTCCGTGGAGGGTGTGCCTGTGCATAGTGCTAGGGCTGTGGGTTAGCGGGCCGATCTCGTCGGCCCAGGGGTGACGCCGACGGGAATCGTCGGCGCCCGGCCGACAGAACCCGCCCCGCGAGGGGGGGCCGCCGGGCCGCTCGTTGCCCCCTCCGGCAGGCGGAGGCCGTCCGACGGGTCCGGACGGCCCATCACGTTCGCGTGGAGCCCGCAGAGCCGGAGCCACTCGGCCGGCCACCGCTCGCCCTCGGCCTCCGCCAACTGCGCGGCCTCCCGGACAGTCTCGTCGGCCGACCGGCCCGGGAGCGTCGTGAGGAAGGCGACCTCGACCGGCGAGAGGGCGAGGTCGAACATCCGCGCCCCCGACGGCGAGCGGACGTAGTAGTCCCGCTTCTTCCGCGCTCGTGCGAGCCGAGCGACCTCGGCCTCGTTCAGCCCGAGCCAGCGGTAGAGCGCGGCCGTGTCGGGCTCGACGGCGTCGGGGTTCGGGAGGAAGATCCGCGTCGGGCAGCTCTCGACGATGAGCTGGGCGTTCTTGACCGCCGAGTCTCGGAACTGGGCGGGCGAGTGGGCGACGACGACGACGGAGGCGTTCCGCTTCCGGAGCGTGAGGAGCCACTGGCGGAGCCGGTCGGCGAACCGGCCGTGCATGAGCGCGGCCCAGGCCTCCTCGATCACGATGAGCGTCGGCGAGCCGTCGAGCGACTCCTCGACGCGGCGGAACAGGTACGTCAACGCCGGGACGAGCACGCGGTCGGACATCCCGACGAGGTGCGAGAGCTCGACGACCTGGTGGCGGGTCCCCCCCTCCCCTTCTGGCCCTGTACCCGGGCCACCGAACGAGTCGCGGTCGGCGTCGAAGAGCTGGCCGTAGGCGCCCTCGAGGGTGTACGGCCGGACGAGCGCGCGCAACCGCTCGGTCCCGAGGTTGACGAGGAGCGCCGTCAGCGTCCGGCCCTCCGGCGGGTTCTCCGCGAGCAGGCCGACGGCATGGGCGAGCCGGCCCCGCTCCTCGGGCGTGAGCGCCTGGCCCTGGAGCTCAACGAGCTGCTCGACCCAATCGACCGCCCACGTCCGCACCTCGGGGAGGTGGACGTCGCGGAGCGGCTGCATCTGGACCGGGTTCTGGGCCGCGAGCGGCCCGGCGAGGTCGTAGTGCGCCGCGCCCATCGCCCGGCCCGAGACGTAGTGGCTGTACCCGACGTCGAACGTGACCGTCCGAGCGCGCGCGTACCGGCGCCACTGCGCCAGCAGCAGGCCGACCAAGACCGACTTGCCCGCGCCGGTAGCACCCACGACGAGCGTGTGGCCGACGTCGCCCTCATGGAGGCAGAGTCGGAACGGGGTCGAGCCGTCGGTCTTGGCCCAGAGGAGCGGCGGGCTGTCCGGGGGGAACAGTTGGGAGGGGACGGCCTCGTGGCCGCCCCAGGGGGCGGTCAGCGGGAGGACGTCCACGACGTTCTCCGTCGTGAGGAGCGGGCGGCGGAGGTTGGGGTGGCCGTGGCCCGGGAGCGTGCCGAGGAAGGCGTCGACGGCGTTCACGTCCTCGACGCGCCCGGTGAACCCGAGGTCGCGGACGGCCTTGAGGAGCGCGGCGGCCCGCTCGTCGGCCGTCCGGCGGTCGTCGGCCATGACGACGGCGCCGACGGTGAGGTACCCGAACCGGACCTCGCCGCCCGAGTTGGCCGCCCGGGCGGCGCCGGCGTCGTGGACCATCTGGGTCGCGTTCCCGTCCTGGAAGGCGAGGTCCATCTCCGTCGTCTCGCGCTTCTGCTTCGAGGCCAGGTCCTTCACCCAGTCGCCCGCGCCCCGCCGCTTCTGGAACCACCCGAGCTGCGCCTTCCCGATCGCCTTCACGGCGGTCGCGGGCGAGAGCGGGAGGAACCGGACGCTCCAACGGTACGGGAACGGCAAGCGGAGAGCCGGGTCAGCCAGGCCGGGCGTCGTCGCGTTCGGGTAGCCCTGGACGGCGACGACGCGGACGTGCTTCTGCCCTACGCGCGGCTCGAACCCGCCGACGAACGGCTGGTCGGCGAGCGCGTAGTCGAGGTAGGCCCCGTGGCCCGGCACGCCGACGGCGTGGCCCAGCCCGGTCAGACACTCGTGGAGGTGGCAGAGGAGGGCCACGCTCCCCAGCCGCTCGACGCGCATCGCAGCCGAGAGCCGGTCGGAGACGGACCGGAGGTCGCGCTCGAACTGGCCGACGAGCCGGTCCCAGACCTCGGACGCCGACCCGGCGTCTCGCCCCTTCACGAGCCGCTTCTGGAGTTCGCTCGCGAGCCCCGCGGGCGGCGTGTAAGTGGCGGTGAGGACGGTCTCGGTCTCGTAGTGCTCGCCGACCGAAGCGTAGCGCGCGCGGCGGGCGCTGTCGATGGCCGCGCTCACCGGGTCCGGGAAGTGGCACCGCTCCGGCGGCGCGTACCCCGTGGCGTCGCGTCGGAGGGCGTCGGCGTGGACCATCCACCCGTCACCGAGCGACGCCAGCGCGGCGTTCGCGTGGCCAGCCAGGTTCACGACCTCGGCGGCGGTCGAGGAGGCGAGGTCGCGGCCCCGGACGCGCCACGCGGCCAGGAACGACCCGTCCTTCATCAAGACTACACCCTCCCCCACCAGGAATCCCCAGCCCAAGAGGTCGGAGAGGCCTTGGGGTGTCGCCGGGCGCTCGCGGAGGCGGCTGAGGCCGGCGGCGCCGAGGGCGCCCGCGGTGAGTCCGGCGGCGGCAGCGAGGAGGCTCATGGGGTCACTTGGCGGGGACCGACCGGGCCGGCTTCCGCGAGCCCGTGTGGGCCGGGGGGAGCGGGTCGTAGGTGTCGGCCTGCGTGAGCGTCCGCGCGGCGAACTGGGGGAGGAGGTCGTCCACGTTCGAGAGCTTGACCATGAGCGGGTGGACCCCGGCCACGACGGCGACGACGACCAGGACCGACCCGAGCGAGAGCCCGAGGAGGTAGACGAGGCAGACGACGAGGGTGACCTCGAGGATGAGGAACGAGCGGTCCACGCCGGCGAACCGGGGGACGCGGACGAGCGACTGGTGGACCGGGCGCTCGGGGAGCCGGTCGGCCGAGCGGAGGCGGTCGGGCCGCTCGCGGCCGGGGGCTTGGGACGACGACATGGGAGGGAGGGCCACGGCCGGCGGGGGACCGCCCCGCCGGCCCGGTGCGCGTGTTAGAAGGAGGCCCCGGAGATCCCGAGCGTGGCCGCGAACGTCGTCGCGCCAATCGCGATACCGAGCCCGAGGACGGCCTGGCCGATCCGCTTGGCCCCCTCCTCGTTCCGTGTGAAGGCCCAAATGATGCCGCCCATCGCGATGGCGATGACCGCAACGAGCCGGACCGTGTTGCCGGTGAGCGCGTCGGCGAGCGTCTGGAGCGGGCCGTCCCACGGCATCGCGGCGCCGCCGGAGGCCGAGGCCTCCGACGCCACGAGGACGGTGAGCGCGAGGAGCCCGACGAGTCGGGTCGTCGCACGAGCGATGTTGCCCGCCCGTGGGGTCCGGGAGTCCCCGGTGGTCAGTGGAGTGAGAGCGTTCATGGGTGCTACCCTGTGGGGTTAGGGGCGGAGTCTGTCCGCCTGTGAAGCCGGGCGTCCCCGGCGGGGGGAGGGGCGCGCCGGATGCGCGCTGATGGGCGTCCCCGTGTCAGATTGGGTGGAGCACATAGGACCCGTCGCGGTAGCCGTCGACCCGGACGAGCTCCTCGACGCGGCGGCCGAGGTTGCCTCCCTGGATCACGACGACGACTCCGACGGCCTCGGCCACGAGGTCGTGCTGGGGCGGGACCCCGGCCCGCTGCGCGAGCCGGTCGAGCCGACGGAGCGCGCCCTCGGCGTCGGTCGCGTGGACCGTCGCACACCCCCCGGGGTGGCCGGTGGCCCAGGCGTCCAGGAGGTGGAGCGCGGCCCCGTCGCGGACCTCGCCGACGACGATCCGGTCCGGCGTGCTCCGGAGCGTGAACCGGACGAGGTCCGAGAGCGAAACGCCGCCCACGCCGGCCTCCGGCGTCGTTCGGAGCTGGAGGTGGTCGTCAGCCCGGCACTGGAGCTCGGCCGTGTCCTCCAGGACGACGACCCGCTCGCGGGGGTACTGCTCGCTCATCTCCAGGAGGATGGCGTTGCAGAGCGTCGTCTTGCCCGAGCCGGTCCCGCCGCAGACGAGGACGTTGACGTGGCACCGGACGGCGTCCTTGATCGCCCGGGATTGGGCCTCGGTCATCGTCCCGTGCTCGACGTAGCTGTCCAGGGTGAAGACTCGCCGGGCCGGCTTGCGGATGACGAAGCAGGCCTGAGGGACGAGGGGCGGGACGAACCCCTGGAGCCGGGCGCCCCCAAACGTCTCGGCCGGGAGCTCGGCCTGAACCGAGGGGGCCGTCGGGCCGAGGGTGTCACCCCGTGAGGCGGCGACGACGCCGAGGAACTGTTCGACCTGATCGGCCCGGACGGTTGCCCCCAACGCCACCTTCCCCTTCGAGTGGGTGTCAACGCGGAGGATGCCGTCGCCGGCGTTGACGTAGACCTCGGTCACGTCGTCGTCGGCGAGGGCGGCCAGGACGTCAGGGCCGAGGTACCGCTCCATGAGCTCGCGGTAGCGGGTCTCCTTGGACAGGGTGGCCGTGGGGGGAGCAGCGGTCGATGACATGGCGGAGCGGCTTGGGAAGCCTCGCAAGGGGGGCTCACTCCTGTAGGTGCCGGACCCGACCAGACCCCGCCAGTTCGTAG
Source organism: uncultured Rhodothermales bacterium (assembly GCA_964504495.1). GTDB lineage: Bacteria > Bacteroidota > Rhodothermia > Rhodothermales > Rubricoccaceae > Rubrivirga. Next base: position 24,093 of record CAZDFV010000002.1, on the reverse strand, counting down.
CACTTTTTTCTGCGTGTCGTCCAGGGGGACCTTCCGCGTCGCTCTCCAGGCCCCCTCGCGCTTCTCAATGCCGAGTCGCGCTCACCCCCCTCCCGCCCGGGGGCGACGCCTCGCCCAATGCCTCAGGCAGAATCGGCTTTGATAGTGCCCAGGCACTCTATTAAGTGCCTGGGCACTATTAATCATCAGAGCCGCGCGTAGGCTGTCTCGAGAACTTCAGTCGCCCGCTCCTTAGCCTCGGCGAGGGCGGGCCATCTCGCCTCGGGAGGCACAGTCTGGAGGACGGGTTCGAGGACAGCTACGGCGTCGTCCTCCCGGCCAGCTGCGACGAGCGCGGCGGCCCGGGTAGTCGCCGCAGCCAAGAGGACATCGAGCGAGTAGCCGACGGCCGGGACGAGGGTCCGGGCCGTGCGCAGACCGGCCGCGCTCCGGTCGAGAGCCCAGCCGACGTCGCCGGCCCCGAGCGCCAGTTCGGAGAGCTCGGTGAAGGCCAAGGCGACCATTCGGGGGCCAGCGTCTTCCGGTCGCATGGCTGCGACCCTGCCGAGGGCAGCCTCTGCTTCCGCAAGGTCCCCGGCGTCGCTGTAGGTCCGGCCTTGCTGGAGAAGCGCGTAGGCTAGCGTGCTGGGCACTCCGGTCGCCTCGGCGTCGGCGACGATCTCGGAAAGGAGCGTCGCGGTGAGCCGGGGGGGCTCCGGATCTCGGAGGGCGGCGGCCGTCGCTCGAGCACGGACGGATCGAGGGTCCTTCGCACCGAACCGCCACGCCAGCGTCTGAGCAGCCTGCTCGGCGGCCGCGTGCGCACGGTCGTCCTCGCCCGTTTGGCGGAGCGCCCGTGCTTCCGTCAAGAGTCCAAAGGCCACCACCTCCGCCCAGCCCACGGGCGGAGGGTCCGTGGCTGTTTTCTGGCCCCTGGTGAGGAGCGGGGCGACCGCCCGCTTTGCCTGCTCGGCCGCCCCTACCGGGTCTCCCTGAGCCATGACGGAAGCCGCTTCCACGGTCTCGGCCCGTGAGGCGATCAGGGCGACCCCTTGGGGGCTCTCCGCGACTGGGAATACGGGGACGGATACGTCGGCCCTCTCCCGGACCTCACGGTTCCGTCCCGCTTCGGCCGCCGCCCCTCGGCTCAACCGGCCCAAGACGGCTCGGACGTGGCGGAGCCTGTCGGTGGTGGTCTCGTGCTCGCCTGCGTAGGCGCGGTAGAGCGCGAGGTCGACCTCGATGCTGGCCGCGACCGCACTCTCCCCACCGTACCGGGAGACTGCTAACGACAGGGCCTCGCGGGCCAACCGAGTCGCCCGGCGAACTCCGGCGGCCGACGGAGACGCATAAGCGGTCAGGCCGACGAGTCCGGCCGCGCACCGAGCCTGCCCACGGAGCGCGGCGACGACGACAGGGTGGTCCGGCGCGGTCATCGTGCGGAGCAGGGCGGCCCTCCCGTAGAGCGGTAGAGCGTCGTCGCAGTGGCCCTGCCGGGCGAGCTCGTTCGCGGCCACGAGGCTGAGGTCGGCTTCGGCCGCTGGCTGGCCTCCGAGCTGTTCTCTCAGTGCCCCTCCAGCCCGGATTAGGAAGGCCTGCCCGGCCGCGTCCTCGCCCGAGTCGGAACGGAGCATCTCCGCCATCGCGCCGACGAGCTCGCTTCCGGCGTCCTCCGACGCTCCGAGGGCCGACCGCCAGCGCCGGTCGGCCGCGGCGAACGCGATCACGATGGTGACGACGCCCACGGCTGCGGCGACGAGGCCGGCCCTGTGCCGCGCGAGGAACCACAACGACCGATGCGAGAGGCCAGTCCCAGCCGCAATCGGGGCGTGCCCGTTCAGCACCCGGCGGACATCGGCGTAGAGCGCGTCGGCCGAGGCGTAGCGGCCGTCCGGATCGGGGTCGATGGCTCGCTCGACCAGGGCGTCGACGGACCGGGCCAGTCGCCGTCCCATGTCCAGGCCCGACAACAGGGACGGGGCTGCTCCCCCGTCGAGTGGCCGACGACCGGTGAGGAGTTCGTAGAGTAGGACACCCAGGGCAAAGACGTCGGTCGCCGCCGTCGTCGCCGCCTCGCGCCCAGCGCTGGCGGGCAACGTCTGCTCGGGTGCGGCGTATGCCGGCGTCATCGGGCGGAGCCCGTCCCCGGTCGGCCCCTCCCCTCCCCCGCCCCAGGTCGTTGCGTAGGCCCCGTCGGTGAGGGGGCGGGACACGCCGAAGTCGAGGAGATGGACCCGACACGTGCCATCCGGGGCCTTCGAGGCGAGGACGTTCGAGGGCTTGATGTCGCGGTGGACGACGAGGTGGGCGTGGGCGTGGCGGACGGCGTCGCAGAGGAGGGTGAAGAGCTCGACGCGCTCGGTAGCGCCGAGCGCGTGCGCCCGAGCGAAGTCGGTGATCGGAGCGCCCCGCACGTACTCCATCGCGAAGCAGGGGCGGCCGTCCTCGGTCGTCCCTGTGCCGAGGAGCCTCGGGATCGACTCGTGCTGGAGGAGGGCGAGCTGGCGCTGCTCGCGCTCGAACCGGGCAATCGCCCCGTGGGTCGTCAAGGTCAACACCTTGATCGCAGCCCTCCGCCCCGTCCTCGGGTCGTCGGCGAGGTACACGGCGCCCATTCCCCCCCGCCCTACCCTGCGACGGATCACGAATCCGGCGGCCCGTGTGCCTACGAGGTCGAGTCTGTCCTCGTGTTCTGTGGCCGAACCGCGGGGGTCTCCGCCAGCGACAAGCGGGGAGCGTCGCGAGTCTGGTGCCCAGGCACTTTGCCGAAGTGCCTGGGCACTATCTGTGGCGTCCACCCCCTCCCCCCCTGGTATTGCCGACTCGTCTCGTGGCCCTCGTTCAGCCAGCTCCAACAGGCTCGTGACACCCCGGCGGACCGGACCGGGTGGGAGCATCTGGATGGCCTTCCAACGGTCGGGCTCGGGGAGCGCGAAGACGTCGTCGAACGCTCTCTCCACCTCCCCCCACCTCTTCCCGATCCAGGAGTGCGCCTCCTCTGCATCGGGGCCGGGTCCCACGGTGGGGCGTCTATCGTCGTGCTCCATTCTCCGGGAGGTCAGCTACGCGCGCCTTCCGGAGTGGAGGGGCGGAGTCCGAAGGCTGCTTAGTCGAGTGGCGAGTCCGTTCGCAGCAGGGTGCCGAGGAGCCACCGGCCCTTCGCGAGATCCCGCTCGACCGTCCGGCGGGGGACGTCGAGGGTGGCAGACACCTGCCCGACCGTGAGACCCACCTCGAACCGGAGCCGCACCACCTCGCGGAGACGTGGGGAGACCCTTCCTAAGCGATCGAGGGCGTCCGCGAGGTCGAGCGCGTCGTGAACGCGGTCCTCGGAGCAAGACGTGGCCCCTGGACTCGCGGGGAGTCGGGCGTCATCGAGCGTCTCGCGGACGGCGGAGCCCCAGCGCTTCTGGCGGTTCCGGGACCGGGCGCGGGCGACGACGACGTGGTTCATCTCACGGTAGACCCGGCCCATGTGGGCGTCGGGGTCCTCACGGACCTCGTCGGGGAGCCGGAGGAACGCCTCGTGGACGAGTCCGGTGGGGCCGACCGTGCACACGGTCTCTCGCCGGTGAACCTGGGCGGCCACGTCGCGGAGCCGCTGGTACACGTCGGGTTCAGCCTGTTTTCTCCGACCGAGGAGGCCGGGGAGCGCCCACGTTCGAGGGGTATCTGTCTGGTCTGGGCGCTTCCGTCTCGTTGCCATCTTGTGCCGTGGTGGGGGGACGCTGACTGGTGTAGTCCAATTTGTAATACGCAAGGGCCGTCGTCAACCCCGCACGACGATTTTCTTCACTGCCCCTCCACATTGGGTCGCACCCACTGCGGACCCTCCCCGGACTTTCTCTCCTACGTCGGGGGTCAGTCCTCCACGAAGAGGGGGCGTAGAGAGGATCGGACGTCAGAGACAGCGCCGACGTAGCGGGAGTCGATGGACGTCCGGACCCGGCCCGAGTGGAGCCAATACTCTCCGGGGCCGAGCACGTGCTCGCCGAGACGGGGCGAGAGCGGACGGCCCGCACGGTCTCGGAAGAGCGGGGCGCTGTTCGGGAGCCGGACGCCGCCCACCGCGACGCCCGCGCTATCGACCGTGACACGGTCGCCAGGGAGCGCCGCGATCTCCTTGCCCAACGCGATGACCCCGCCCGGGCACGACCCGTTCGGGAGGTAGTCGGCGACGCCCTCGGCCGCGACTTCGCTCGGGCACGCCTCGACGAGGTCGCCCCGGCGGGCGGCGGCGGGGTCGAAGTCGGAGGCGAGGTACAGTCCGCGCGGGAGGCTGTCGGTGTAGTTGAACCGGACGCCGGCGGTGTAGGCCGCGACGGCGACGACGACGAGGGTGGCCCCGAGCGCCAGGGACGTGCGCGCAAGCACTCGGAGCCTGTGGCCCCCGATCCGTCCGCTCACGCCTCCTCGGCCCCGCCGAAGCCGTACGCCCGAAGCGCGTTCTCTACGATCTCGCTCATGTCGGAGCCCCGGGGGTCGTCGCCGGCCGCCCCGGCGACCTTGACCTCCCTGTGGATGGCGGGGTCGATGTACGAGGTCATCTTCCGCTTCTCGCCCCCCTTATGGAGGTAGAGCCCGTTCCCGAGGTAGTTCCCCCGGTTCGGCGGGGCGGACGTCTTCTTCGGCTTCGACGCCGGGGCCCCCGACGTCTTAGCGGCCTTCTTCGGGCGGGCGGGGCGGGAGCGCTTCGCGGGCGGCGTGTCCTCGGTCTCCGCCTGACCCGTTTGGGCAGGCGGTGTGGCTCGGCCCGTCGCGGGGCGCCGGGGCTCGGTGAGCATCCCGAGGAAGTCGATCTTGCGGTCGTCGTCGGCCATGAGTGGGGGAGAGGAGAGGGGGCGAGCCCGGCTACGCCACGGTCGGAGCGGGGAGGGCGAGGGTCCCGTGGGAGACGAGGGCGTCGAGGACGGCACGGTAGTCGTCGGCGAGTCGGCCGTCGGGCCGGTACTCGATGGCCGTGAGGGCGCGGGCGTACGACCGGCTGGCGGCCGAGCTCGTGCGGACGGGGGGGAGCACGTCGCCCTCGGGGTAGCGGCCGAACGCCTGGTGGAGGACGCCGAGGAACTCGGCGGTCTCCGAGTACCGGGCGTCGACGGCGCACGGGAGGTAGAGCACGCGGGGGACTTCGCCGAGCGCCCCCTCGACGGCGTCGACCATCTGGCGGAGCCGGACGATCCCTCGCATCGAGAGCGACGAGAGTGTGACGGGAGCCACGATGAGGTCGGCGCCGGCGACGGCGTTGAGGCTGAGCCGTCCGATGGCCGGCGGGCAGTCGACGACGCAGAGCCCGTAGCGGTCGGACTTCCGGACGCCGGCGACGAGCGTTCCGACGGACCAGAGGTCGCCGGACTCGGCCAGCGACTCCTCGAACAGCGTGAGCCCCTCGGTGGCCGGGAGCACGTCGATCCGGCCCGCCCCCTCGCCGACGGCGCCGGGCTCGCGGCCGGTGACGACGGCGTCGGACCAGCGGCCTTTGCCGGAGAGCACGTCGCTCAGGCCGAGGCCCTCGGGGGCGCGCCCGAGGAACAGCTCCGTCGACGAGCCCTGGGCGTCGAGGTCGACGACGAGCACGTCGGCCCCGCGCTCGGCGGCGACGGCGGCGATGGTCACGGCAGACGTCGTTTTGCCGACGCCCCCCTTTTGGTTCGTGAACGCGATGGTCTTCATGGGTCCGGGGGAGGGGAGCCCCTATGATACACAGTGCCGAGGCACTTTAAGCTAGTGCCTGGGTACTTGGAGAAGTGCCGAGGCACTTTGGGAGACCACTATCTGCGCTGACACCCGATAGCAGTGCCGCGTGTAACGCCGAGCGGGGGGGAGTGAGACTCGGCGGCCTCGTATGAGCCTCTCGCGTCGCCCGTGCTGCGCCGTAAGCTCGGTCGGATGCTGGGGGAAGTGTGGAAGGGAGCGTCTGAGGGGGAGCGGGACGCGCTCGGCGTGCGTGTCGGAAAAGGACAGCGGACCTGTCCAGCGGGGCACGACGGAGCGGGGACGGCACGCCGCAGTGAGCGCCGTCCCCCCTCCTCACCGCCGAACTCATGGACCAGACCCTCGCCCTACCGGACCCGCCCACGCCGGAGAGCGTCCCCGAAGCCGCGCCCGTCGTACTCGCCCGCCGTGTCGAAGCCCAGCTCTGCAGTGACCGAGCGCTCGAAGCGCAAGACCTCTTCGCGCTGGCGGCCGACGCCTACGGCGGCACGCTCGCCGAGGGCGCCTTCACGCCGCGCGACGCCTACGACGCCGCCGAGCTCGGCCTCCACCTCCACCTACTCCGCACCGTCGGACGCCTCCCGCGAGAGGCCTCCGACGTCCGCGACGCGCTCGCCGAGGTCGAGAGGCTCACGGCGCTCCTGCCGAGCCAGACGCGCCGGACGGCGGAGCAGAACGACTTCCAGCAGTTCTCGACACCCGCAGCGTACGCTGCGCTCTGCGCCTGGGTGAGCGGGGTGGGGGAGGGGCACCGCGTCCTGGAGCCCTCGGCCGGGACCGGCGCGCTCTGCACGTTCGCGCTCGCGGCTGGGGCGGCGGTCCACGCTAACGAGCTCTCGGACCGTCGGTCCGACCTGATCGCGGTCCTCCTCCGCACGGCGGGCCAGGACCCGACCGACACGCTCACGCGCGAGAACGCCGACCACCTCGACGCCATCCTCCCGGCATCCGTCCGGGCCGACGTCGTCACGATGAACCCACCTTTTTCCCAAACGGCCGGGCGTCTTGGGCGCCGCCGCGTCCCGACGGTCGGGACCGACCACGTGCTCCAGGCGCTCCGCCGACTCGACGCGGGCGGGCGGCTCGTGGCCGTCCTCAGTGCGGGTGTCCGGCGCGGGAAGCCGACGCACCGGGCGTTCTTCGAGGCCGTTGACGCCGACCCGTTCCGGCTCCGGGCCGACGTCGAGGTCGGCGGGGCCGTCTACCGGCCCTACGGGACCTCTGTGCGCACGCGGCTCCTCGTCGTGGACCGAGAGCCGGAAACCTCGTCCGGCGGCGACGGAGGGCGCGTGGAGGCCGTCGTCGAGAGCGTCGAAGACGCCGTCGGTGTCCTCGCACCCGTCTGCGCGTCGGTGGGGTAGGGGGGGGGGCGACGCCGGGTAGGGGGGCGGACGGCTACCCCTCGGTCACCGAACTCCACCCACGCCCCGAGTCCCGGACCAGCCCCAGCAACCGGCAGCGGCGGTCCCATACCTCGGCGGCTGACTGAACGAATGCGGCGGCCTCGACGACGGGAACGCCGGCGTCGGCGACCGCCCCCAGGTCTGGCGTCGGCGGCGCGACCTCGGCCGACTCCACGAACGACTCGCCGAGCGTGTCGAGGTAGGCCCCGAGCACCTCGCGGAGCGGGTCGGTCTCGGCCGGGGCCAACCGGGCGGGCGGGGCCACGCCGTCCGTGAGCAGGAGGAGCGCCTCGTCGAGCACGGCCAGCATGACCGGCGCCGCCGTCCGCCGCTCGGCGCTCTGGAAAAAGTGGAGGGCCGGGTACGCCTCGTGGCGACGTCCGTGGGCCTCGACCATCGGGGCCACGTTCGCGAGGTGCTGGCCGAGCCCGTCGAACCCGGACCCCGTCCAGCTGCGGGCGACGATCGCCGTCGGCGTCGGGCCGAGCGCGTGGACCGCGCCCGCGAGCTGGCGGGCCGCCGTGACGGCTCCGACCACCTGGAGCACGTACGTCACGACGAGCGTGAGGAGGGCGAACCCGCTCACCGACGCGACAAAGGCGAGCACGCCCCACCCCGCCGTCCCCGGCGCCCACACGGCCCCGAGCCCGAGCGTCGAGACGTATGTCCCGACGGCGTAGGCCCGGGAGCCGAGGTCGGCCGGGGCGCCCGTCTTCGGGTCGACGAGCGAGTGCGCGTCGGCCGAGAACACGGCGACCCACCCCGCCCACAGGAGCCCGACCCACAGCACGAGCCCGGCGACGAGGACGGCCGGGCCGGTCCACCCCGGCGCCCGCCCGCCCCCGAGCGCCTTCGCGCCGGCGTAGACGGCCCGGCCGACCCGCCCGGAGACCGGCCCGGCCCCCCGGGGCGCGACCGTCGTCCAGAGCGCGTCGCCGAACGTGCCCACGACGACGGCCGCGCCGAGCACGGCCCAGAGCCACGACGCCACGCTACTGCGCCGGGGCGATCCGGTACACCGAGCCCGAGGCGTGGCCCAGCTCGGGGCTGGTCGTCACCATGAGGTAGACCTCGCCCGCGCGGTCCTGGCCGAAGCTCAGCAGGAGCCCGTGGAGCTCGCCGCCCGGCCGATCCGTGAAGGCGACCTCCTCGAACGGCCAGCTCTCGCCCCGGCGGTCGGCGACGAACACGCGGCCGGGCCGGTGGCCGTCCTGGCCCATCGACCGGCTGTAGTTGCCGAACAGGTACCGCCCGCGGAGGAAGGGCACGTCGTCGCCGCGGTAGACGTAGCCGCCCACGATGGCAACGCCCAGACCGTCCTCGAACGCGCCCGAGTTCTTGGCCTCGATGACCGGCATCACGAGCGGGTCGCCCTCGACGGGGTGGCCCACGCCGGTCTCCGTCGGGCAGTCCTCGAACGGCTCTGTCGGGCTGGCCGCGTTGAAGCAGTGGCGGCCCTCCCACACGTTCCAGCCCAGGTTGTCGCCCTTCTCGATCACGCTGATCTCGTCGTAGAGGTTCTGGCCGACGTCGGCCGCGATGAGGTCGCCGCCGTCCTGGTCGAACGAGAACCGCCAGGGGTTCCGGAGCCCGTAGGCCCAGACCTCGCCCATCACGCCGGGGATCTGGGCGAACGGGTTGTCCTGGGGGACCTCGTAGGGCTTGCCGCTGCCGTGGTGGCCGGTGGCGGCCTCCTTGTTCACGTCGATGCGGAGGATGCTGCCCAGCAGGTTGTTCTCGAGGTCCTGCCCGTTCCCGCCGTCGTTGACCTCGTACCAGTCCTCGGGGCGGCCCTGGACGAAGTTCATGTCCTGGTCGTCGCGGTGGCCGCCGTCGCCCATCGCGACGTAGAGCATCCCGTCCGGCCCGAACGCGAGCGTGCCCGCGTTGTGGTTCATGTACGGGTGGTCGTGCTCCAAGAACACGGTCTCGGAGTCGTGGTCGGCCCGGTTGGGGTCGCCGTCGGAGACGTGGAACTCGCTCAGCCGGTTCGTGTGGTCGAACCCGCGCGGCGCGCTCTCGCGGAGCGGGACGCTGTAGAACACGTAGAACCGGCCGTTCTCGGCGTAGTCCGGGTGGAACGCGAGCCCGAGCAGGCCGCGCTCGTCGTACCCCTCGTTGAGCTCGACGAGGTGGTCGCGGACGTCGAGGAACGGGGTGTCGAGCCGCCGGCCGTCCTCGGTTACAACCCAGATCAGCCCGACCTGGTCGACGACGAACAGCCGGCCGGTGTCGTCGGGCGGCTCCGCCAGCGCGAGCGGGTGCGTGAACCCGTCGGCGACGAGGTCGAGCCCGACGGCGGGCTGGGCGCTCGCGGGCGAGGCCGCCAACCCGGTCAGGGCCGACGCCGTCAGCAGGAAGAGGAGAGGGGAGAGGAGGCGTCGCATGGGAGGGGGAGGGTTAGAGAGACAGGGAGAGCCCGAGCCGGAGCTGGCGCCCGGCGGCGGGGTAGAGGTAGACGAGCGGGCCGCCGTCCGGCCCGGCTGCCCCGCTCGCGTCGGGGAACCCGGTCGTCGCGTACTCGGCGTCGGCCAGGTTGAAAGCCTCCGCGACGACCGAGACGGCCCGCCCGCCGAGCGGGACGGCGTAGGCGAACCGGGCGTCGAGGGCGGCCCAGCCGCTCAGCGGGACCGTGTTGGCGTCGTCGATCCAGATCCGCCCCGCCCCGTGGGCGGTGAGGCTGGCGGAGAGCGGCCCGCGGGCGGCGCTCGCGCCGACGGCCCACACGTCGCGCGGGATGGCCTTCAAGAAGTTGCCCGCGAAGTCGCCGCCCTCGACCGTGGCCTCGGTGTAGGTGTACGTCCCGAACACCTCCACCCCGCCCGCCGACAGGGCCAGCCCGGCCTCGACGCCGCGGTGGACGCTCTCGGCGATGTTGCCGTAGGCGAAATCCTGGAGGCTGAAGTCGATCTCGTCCTCCATGTCGATTCGGTAGACGGCGAGCGTCACCTCGGCCGCGACCTGCCCCAACGCGGTCCGCCCGAGCGCAGCCCGGTGGGTGAGCCCGGCCTCGACCGACGTCCCCCGCTGCGGGCGGAGGCCGGCGTTCGAGAGCGAGACGGCGAACGGCGGGAACGGGACCCCGATCGTCCGCTGGTCGAAGAGCTGGTCGAGCGTGGGCGCCTTGAAGTGCCGCCCGGCCTGCGCGTAGACGTGGCCGACCTGGCGACTCGTCGCCAGCCACCGGAGGTTGGCCCCGACGCGCGGGCTCCACGCCGTGTGCGTCGCCTCGAGGGCGCCGGCCTCGGGGAGCACGGCGGCGTACTCGTCGGAGAGCGCGTCGAGCCGGAGCCCGGCCACGAGCCGGAGCGCGTCGACGGGCTCGACCTCGGCTTGGACGTAGACGGCCGCCGCCCTGCGCGACCCGTCGCCCCGCGCGGTCGCCTCCGCGGCGAGGTCAGGCGCCGCGCCGAGGTAGTCGGCAGCCGTCCCCACGACGACCGGCGCGTAGGCCGATCCGAGCGACTGGAGCGAGCCCGTCGCCCCGACCAGGAGCCGGGCGGGGAGGCCGAGGGCGGGGAGGCCGAGGGCCGGGCGGTCGCGGCCGAGCGTCCCCAGCGTGACGTTCGCGTTCGCCTCGACCCGCGCGCCGTCGAGGTCACGCCGGACTGTGTCCCCGAACTCGGGCGAGAGCGGGAGCGTCCGCGTGACCTCGGACCGGCGGAGCCCGCCGAAGACCGCGCCGTCGACCGTGACCGCTGGGGCCGCCCGCCAGCGGCCGTCGAGGGCCAGCCGGTTCCGGCGCTCGCTCGTCCCGTCGAAGCGGTAGAACGGGGCCGACTGCGTCCGCGACTCGTCGAGGGCAGGGGCGAGGAGGGGGCCGGGGAGGTCGGCCTCAGTCCACGCGTGGTGCGTCGAGAGCGCGAGGTCAACCGCCCCGCCCCTCGTCAGGGCCGCCCGGCCGCCGGCGAGCCCCACGGTCCGCTCGGCGTTGTCGCGGAACCCGCCGTAGCGCTTGACCGACCCGTAGGCGCTCACGTCGCGGCCGGCCACCGCCCCGCCCCCGCTCAGGCTGGCGGAGCCCGTGCCGTAGGTGCCGCCCGAGAGCGAGGCCCGGACGGGCGCCGGCCCCCCGGCCGTCACCACGTTGACGACGGCGCCCACGGCCGCGTCGCCCCACAGCGACGACGCCCCGCCCCGGACCACCTCGACGCGCTCGACGGCGTCGAGGGCCACGAGCTCCCAGTCGACCACGCCGGTCTCGACGTCGTTGACCGGCCGGCCGTCGACGAGGACGAGGACGTACTCGGCCTCGCCGCCGCCGTAGAACCCGCGGACGGTCGCGGCCGGCGGCGTCCCGGCCCCGTCGCCGTTCAGGAACGCGAACCCGGGCGTGAGTCGGAGGACGTCGGCGAGGTTTTGGACCGGCCGGCGCTCGATCTCATCCGCTGTTACGACCGTCACGGCGGCGGCGGCCCGGTCGGCGTCGAGCGGGACCCGCTCGGCGGTCACGGTCACGTCGCCGAGGCGGAGGGTGTCGGCCGGGACAGGCTGGGCGTGGGCGGCGCCGACGGCGAGGGCGAGCGCGCCGAGCGCCGTCGTTGCGGCAGTCCGGTACCGAGTCGTCATGCGGAGTGGCAGGGGGGCTGCGGTGGGAGGCACGCCTACCCGGGTGGTCCTCCCGGCGACTCGCCCAGAACCTTAAAAGCCGCTCAGGTTGGCCGGATGTGGGGTTTCCCTGACACGCTGTCTCCGACCGGCTAGACCATGACACGAAGAAGACGCTGCCTTGCGCGACCTTCAGGAAGCCCGACGATCACTACATGGAACGCCCCCTCGCCACCCTTGACACCCCCGCTCGAGAGGCGCTCGTCGCGCTCGCGCGAGCGGCCGTAGGAGGACCGGCCTCGTGCGTCCCGCCGCCCGTCGATCTCGACACGACCGCTCTCCGCCCGGCCCTCGACGGTGGTCTTGTCGAGCGGTGCGACGGCGGGTTCGCGTTCCTCGACCCAGACGCCCACGCCCAAGCCATCGCCGCTGCGTTCGTGGACGAGGCGCAGGCGTCGTGGGATGACCCGACGAGCCTCGTTACGGTCCTCCACCGCGTGTGGAGGCTTCAACACCGGGGGAAGAAGGGGCACGCGCACTCTCCCGTTCACCCGGCGGCCCGGCTCCTTCTTGAGCTCCGCGACGCTGGCCGGGCAGTTGCCGGACGTCTCCCGGACTTTGTTGCCGCCGACTACCCTGCGCCTGGAGAGTACCCCGACGAGTCGCCGGGGATGAACTGGCAGCAGCGGAAGACCGCGATCAAGATCGCCTTTCGGGACGCGCTGGCTGGTCTCGATCCAACCCCCGAGGAGGCGCTCGCCGTCGGGGTCGCCGCCGGACTCTACTTCGGGGACTCGAACGGGACCGGTCACAACTACCTCGGCCTCGGCTCCCTCGGGCGAGACCAACCGGACACGACCCGTCAAGTGCTCAGTCTCGTTGCCGCCGACCCCACGCCCGAGGCCGTCGCACTCGTCCCCCATCTCCTCCACGGACTCGCCGCCCATGACGCCGACGACGCGCTCGGCCGCGCGCTCGCGCTCAGTGAGCACGACGACCCCGCCCTCGTCCGGGCGGGGACCTACGCGCTCGGGTCGCTCTACTTCCCGGAGGGCGACGCCCGCTACAACGCGGTGCTCGATCGTCTCGACGCCCTCTCGGCCGAGCCCGACCCCAACCTCGACCGGGCCGTTGCGCAGGCGCTCGCGGAGTTCCCGCTCCGCGCCGACCCCGACCGAACCCTGCCTCTCTTGATCCGCCTCGCAGGTCGGCCGTCTGCGGCGAGCGCCGTGGCTCGGGCCGTGGCCGACTTGTCAGTCCACGCCGGGCCAGACAAGTACCGGGCCGCGCTCCTCCGCCTCGCGGCTTCTACCTACCTCGACGGCGACGGCGTCGAGGCCCTCCGGTCGGCGCTCTACCAGGCCCCCCCGGACCTCGCGCTCGACGTCGCCGAGGCGTGGGTCCGAGCGCGCGAGCCAGGCGCCCCGTCCCTCCCCGACGCGCTCGGCTACGCCCTCGACAACGTTCCTGACGAAGCCCTCGATGCGCGCGTGGTCTCGTGGTTCGCCAGCGGTGAGGCCACGCTGGCGCGGGCCGCCGCCGACGTTGTCAACGACGCCCGACGGGCGAAGCGGTCCTGGTCCTTCCCGCGTGTGGCCCTCGTCCAGCTCGACGGCCGTGAACTCCTCCACGTCACCCGCCAGGTGCTCGGGCGGGTCCACAACGGGCGCGCGCTTGCGGGCCTCTGCCTCTCGCTCTTCGACAGGCCCGGCCTGCCGTCCGAAGTCGCCAAGTTCGTGACCGAGCGGCTCGTGGACTTCGTCGCCTTCACCCGTCCTGTGGAGACGCACGACGTGCTCTCGGCCGTGGACGCGGAGGCGCGACCGGCCGCCGCGGCCGTCGCCGCCGACGTTCTCGCCCGCGTTGAGGCCCGGGACGAGACCTACCGGTCGCTCCCCCGCCGGACGGAGCTCGTGTCCCCCCTCGACCGTGTCCGCCCGTTCGTAACGGCGCAGCGCCGACGGGAGCGCGAGATCCGCAAGCAGGTCGAGCAGGGCGGCGGGTTCATCCTCCGCGAGCTCTTCTCTCAGGTCTCGGTCCGAGGTGGGAAGGGATTCCTCACCCCGATGCACGACGGGACGCTCCAAGAGACGCCGTTCCAGAGCATCCAAGTTGAGGGGGGCAGCCTCTTCGGAGACGTCGTCGACCCCGTGGGGCAGTCGTTCCGACGGCTCGTCTGGATGGCGACGCCTCTGCCCGACCCCGCCCCGCCTAAACGGGCGCCGAACCTACCGTCGCAGTCGTCCCGTCGGCGCCGTCGTCCAACGCGGACCCTCCCTAAGCGCCGCTACCCCAAGCGCCGCTGCCCAGGCCGCCGCCCACCCCGCCGCTAGTCCCCGATGCGCCTCGTCCTTCGTGAGTACCTCGCCCTCCAGAAGGAGTCGGGCGAGCTCGACGTCCTGATCCCGGACCTCCTGCTGAACATGGGGCTCCAGCCCCTCAACCGGGCCGGGTCGGGCAGCCGCCAGTACGGTGTCGATGTTCCGGCTGTCGGGACCGACCCACGCGACGGCGTCCGGAAGCTCGTTTTGGTGACGGCCAAGCAAGGCGACATCGACCGGAAGACGTGGAATAGTGGGCTGCCCGCTGACGTCCTCCCGTCGCTCGACGAAATCCTGAACATCTACCTCCGCTCCCACGTCGAGCCATCCCACCAGGGGCTCCCGGTCCTGGTCGTGCTCGCCACCGGCGGCGACATGGACGAGCAGGTCCGCACGGACTGGACGGCCTACACCGACAACCACACGGGCACGGTGAGCCGGGGCGGGGCCGACTACGAGGTGGCCTTTGAGTTCTGGGGCGGCGACAAGCTGGCGGCGCTTATCGAAGACCACCTCGTTGACGAGTACCTCTTTCCTGCGCCCGACCCCAAGGACCCCGGCGCCCCCGACGTCCGCGACGTCATGCGACGGACGCTCGCTCTCGCGGGCGACGCCAACTTCGACCTCGGCCCCTACCAGGCGCTCGTCCGAGCCACGCTCGATCCCACGCGGCTGACGGACGTGGGCAAGCGGCGGCGCGCCCTCCGCTCGCTCCGGCTCACCGTCCGGGTGCTCTACCGCTGGTGCGAGCGGGAGGGCAACCTCCGGCCCGCCTTGTTGGCTGCCGAGTACGTGCTCTTACGGGTGTGGCACTTCGTCGCCGAGCAGGACCTCACGAGTTCAAGACGCGCTGAGCGTCCGGAGCTCGGCCGACTCTACGAGACGTGGCGCGACGTGCTCTACGCTTACCTCGACGTGCTCCGGCCACACTGCGAGACGCCGCACGGGCTCTTCGGGTACTCGGCGGCCGAGGACATCGAGTACCCCCTCCGAGTGTTTGATCTGCTCGGCCACCTCGCACTGGCGGGCCTCGACGAACTCTTCCTCGGCCAGATCGCGCTCGCAACCCTGCCGCCTGTTCCTAGCAACGAAGTGCAGGACACCGGGGACGCTGAGACGGCCGGTGGCCTCGTGACCGACGACGACGACTCGGATGACGCCTCCGCGGACCGGGCCGCCCACCTAGCGCACGTCGAGGGCCGCTTCAAAAACGCGGACGCCATCGCCAACAGGATCTGCGGCGTCATCGTCCACAACCCGGCCGCCCTCACGCCCCCGTTCGACGACAACGTCGTCGAGGTCGCCCTCGTCCTCACCCTCCTCACGGCCACGGGCCACGAGGACGACGCCCGCGCGTGGGCGGACCAGCTCGCGCAAACGATGGGGTTCGCGTGGACCCACATGCCCGCCCGGGCGCCCACCTACGCCGGGTCGTACGAGGACCGGGCCGACGCGCTCCTCGGCGCTGACGACCCGGAATTCCCTTCGTCCACCGTCCTCGCGGTGCTGGCCGAGTGGGCCGTCGTCCTCGATGACCCCGCGCTCTACGTGGTGGTCCGCGGTGTCATCCGACGCCAACTCACTCACGTCAACCTTCAAACCTGGGTGCCGACCGACGAGACCGATCCTGCGCTTTATGCTGGCCCAGCCATCGACACGGGCCACATGCGGACGTCGATAGTTCTCCCGGAGTCGCTCGACGAGTTCGCCGCGCAGGTCCGGCGTGACGCCGCGGCCACAGACGAGGCCGTCCAGACGTACTCGGCCGACGCCTACGGGCTCCCAGTCGTCTCACTCATCGCATCCCGCCAGTTCCGCACTCCGCCCCGCCCGTCCCTCTGGCGAGTCCTGACCCCGTCGGGTGGATGAGCGAAGGCGCGAGCGCTACGGTCAGACCTCCGGCCCCTGGGGGCGGCGTCACGGGTGATCTCCGAGGCACGGCAGCTCCGCCCAGAACGTGGCCCCCTGTCCCGGACCGGGGCTGGTGCACCCGACGGAGCCGCCGTACCCCTCGACGATGGCCTTGACGATGGCGAGCCCGAGCCCGCTTCCCGGCTCGGCCTGGACCTCGGGCGTGTCGGCCCGGAAGAACCGGTCGAACAGCCGCTCGCACGTGGCCTCGTCGAACCCCGGCCCGGTGTCCTCGACCTCCAAACGGGCCGTCCCGTCGGTGTGCCCCAACCGGACCTCGACGCGTCCGCCCGGCGACGTGTATTTGACGGCGTTCCCGACGAGGTTGTCGACGACCTCCGCCAGCGGCGCAGCCTCGGCCGCCATTCGGACCTCGGGCTCGACGTCGAGCCCGAGCGTGAGGCCCTTCGCCTCGGCCTCAGAGCGAGCCCGTTCGGTTCGTTGAGCCACGAGCGCGCTGAGGTCGAGCCGGGCCTCGGGTGTCTTCGCGAGCGACTCGGCACGGGCGAGGTGGAGGAGCCCCTGCACGGTCCCCGTCATCTCGGCCACGTCCTCGACGACCCGCCCCAGCGTCTCACGGTACGCCTCGGGCTCGCGCTCGCGCCGGAGCGCGACCTCGGCCTCGGAGCGCAGCGTGGCGAGCGGCGTCAGGAGCTCGTGGGCCGCGTTCGACGTGAACCGCCGCTCGCGCTCGACCGAGGCCTCCAACCGCGCCAGGAGTCCATTGAACGTCTCGGCTAGGTCCGTCAACTCGTCCCGCGTGCGGAAGTCGGACGGGAGCCGACCGCCCAGCCGCGCCCCGTCGGCCGCCATCTGTCCCGCCGCTTCGGTGAGCACGGCGACCGGCCGAAGCGACCGCCGTGCGAGCCACCACCCGGCCCCGAGCGCGAACAGCACGCTGAGCGCCACGCCCAAGACGAGCATCCGGCCCAGCTCTTCGAGCTCGGCGTGTCGGCTCCACTCGAACCCCGTCACCTCGACGTAGCCCGCCAGGCCCCCGTCGGAAACGACGGGTTGGACGAGCGACCGCGCCGGCTCGCCGTCCCACTCCCGGCTGAGGCGGAGCGGATCGCGCCCCTCGGGCAGTGCAACGCCGAGCGGGGGGTGGCCCGCGACGTTCGGCGATTGGTACATCACGTCGCCCGTAGGCGAGAGCACCCGGACGTACGTCCCGTCCGGCCCGTCCAGCCGGACGGCCGCCGGCGTCCGCTCCAGCGCGCCCGCATCGGCCCCGTCGGACCCCACGCGCACGAGCGGCGCGACGACGCCCATCTCGTGGTCGAGGTGGCGGTCGAAGCTCCTGTGCGCCGCGGCGTGGAACCCGACGTAGCAGAACACGGCGAACGCGCTCAAGAGCAGGAGCAACGTCAGCGCGTACCACAGCGCCAGCCGGGCGGAGATAGGGAGCGTGGAGAGTCGGGCCATGGTCCAAGAACGCGACGCGCTCATGCCTACGCGCCTGGCGCGAGCCGGTAGCCCACGCCTCGGATCGTCTCGATCCCAGGGGCGCTCTCGGCCCCCGACGTCTTCTCGGCGTCTACGAGCCGCTGGCGGAGCCCGCTGACCGTTACGTCGAGCGCGTTGTCGGTCACGAAGAGCGCGTCGCCCCAGACGCGCTCGGCCAGGACCGTCCGCGAGAGGACCGCGTCGGCGCTCCGCATGAACACCTCCAGCATCGCGTACTCCTTCGGCCGGAGGTTCAGGACGGCCTCGCCCTTCGGCCCCGCCATCGTCACCTTCCGGCGCTCGCCGTCGAGCTTGAGCGGGCCGACCGAGACCGTCCGCTCCTGGTCAGAGAGCGGGGGGCGCCGGAGCAGCGCCCGCAGGCGCGCCACGAGCTCCTCGAAGGCGAACGGCTTCGGGAGGTAGTCGTCGGCCCCGGCGTCCAGGCCCGCCACGCGGTGCTCGACATCGGCCAGCGCCGTCAGCATCAGGACGGGCTGGTCCTTGCCCGCGGCACGGACCCGCTCGACGAGCGTCTTTCCGTCGCCCCGCGGCAGCCGCCAGTCCACCACGAAGGCGTCGTAGGCGTTCTCCAGCGCCAGCCGCTCGCCCGCCTCGGCGTCGCCCGCTACGTCGACGCGGTAGCCCTCCTCCTCCAGCCCGCGGCGGACGGAGTCGGCTAGGCGGGCCTCGTCTTCGATGAGCAGGACCCACATGGGCGCGTCGGGGGAGGGGAAGTCGGGGGGCATGGGATACCGACGGAGGGCAGCGGGGACCGGCACCTTAACGCCTTTTCAGGTCCCGTAAAGCCTCACCTCAGCCGCCCCGCCGTTTCCTCGTCCCCGCAGACTCTGACCCCATGACCGTCCTCGTCGCCCTCTGGTTCGCCGCCCTCGCCGCGGCCACCGTCGCCGTCGGGCGCGCCCTCGCGCCCCCGGCGGTCCGGCACCTCGGCCACGCCCGCCCCCGCTGACCCCATGCTCCCCGACTGGGCGCCTAACGTCCACCCGCTCGTCGTCCATTTCCCCATCGCGCTCCTCTTCGTCGGGGCACTCGTGGACGCCGTCGCGCTCGCCGTCCGCCAACGGCACCCCTGGGTCCGGACCTCCGCCGTCGGGCTTTACGCGCTCGGAGCCCTCGGCACGGCCGCCGCCTTCCTCACCGGCCGCGACGCCTCGGACTCGGTCGACCTCCCCGCCCGGGCCATCACGACGCTGAACGCCCACGCCGACTGGGCGCTGTACCTCGTGTGGTTCGCCGGGCTCTACGCCGCCGTCCGTGTGGCCGCGCTCTACTGGGATCGTGAGGGGCGGCTCGCCGTCCACCTGCCGCTGGCGCTCGTCGGGCTGGCCGGGCTGTTCCTCGTCTTCGAGACGGCCGAGCATGGCGGCGAGCTGGTCTACCGCCACGGCGTCGCCGTGGCCGCGGACTCGGGCGCCGGTGGGGACCCGGGCACGACGCTGGACCCCGCCGCCCCGCCCGACACGTCCGTCGCGGCCCAGCTCGACGTGCTCTCAGGCGAACCGGCCGAGGGCGGGGCGTTCACGGTCTCGCCCGGGGCGCCCACGCTCGCCGTCCTCCCCGGTGCGCTCGGCGACCTCGAAGCGCGCGCGGCGCTCGACCTCTCCGGGTTCACCGGGACGGCGTCGCTCGTCCACCACGTCCGCGGACCGGGCGACTACGACTTCCTGGCCCTCGACAAGCCCGCCGCGGGCGACGTCACGCTCCGCCAGGGCCGCGTCGAGGACGGCCGCGAGACGACGATGGACAGCGGAAGCGCGCCCCTCGACGGTCCCGCCGAGCTCAAGGCCTACGCCGTCGGCACCCACTTCCGGGGCTACCTCGGCGGCGAGCAACTCACGCACCCCCACGGCCCCGCCGCCCCGCCCGGCCGCGTCGGTCTCCGCCTCGACGGCGAGGGGACGGTCCGCGTCCTGGCCCTCTCCGCCGCGCCCGTCGAGTAGGGCCTACGGCGGCATCGGGCCGACGCCGAATGGGGCCGACGCCGCGCGGTTCACCCCGTCTTAGGCCCCTACCTGAGCGCCTTTTAAGGCGCGCGGCCGCACTTCGGGGCCTCCGCCCCGTTTGAACGACAGCATCCAACTCCGCCTCCGATGGACCGCCGACACTTTATCCGCAACGCCTCCGCCTTCGGTGCACTCGCGGGCCTGAGCGCCCTCACGCCGGCCTGGGCGCGGTCGGCCCTCACGCACGGTCCGCTCCGCCAGCCCGGTCTCCAGCCGACCGTCCGGCGCCCGGGCCTGGTCGAGTACGACATCACGATTGACCGGACGCCGCTCGCCTTCGGTGGCCGGACGGGGACGGCGGTGACGATGAACGGGAGCGTGCCCGGCCCGCTCCTCCGGTTCACCGAGGGCGACGAGGCCGTCATCCGCGTCCGCAACCGGCTCGACGAGATGACGTCGGTCCACTGGCACGGGCTCATCCTCCCCAACGACCAGGACGGCGTCCCCCACGTCAACTTCCCCGGCATCGAGGCCCGCTCGACGTTCGAGTACCGGTACCCGATCCGCCAGTTCGGGACCTACTGGTGCCACAGCCACTCGGCCTTCCAGGAGCAGCTCGGCCACTACGCCGCGCTCGTCATCGACCCGGCCGGGCCGGAGCCCTACGCCTTCGACCGCGAGTACGTCGTCGTGCTCTCGGACTGGACGTTCGAGGACCCCCACGACGTGCTCGCCAATCTCAAGAAGCGGGCGAACTACTACAACTACCAACGCCAGACGCTGGCGGGGCTCGTCGCGGGCGAGGGGATGGGCGCCGAAGAGCGCCTGAGCTGGGACCGGATGCGGATGGACCCCACCGACATCGCCGACATCACGGGCGCGACGTACACGTTCCTCATGAACGGCCACGCGCCCGATCCTGGCTGGAGCGGCCTCTTCCGCCCCGGCGAGCGCGTCCGGCTCCGGTTCGTCAACGCCGCCGCGGGCACGTTCTACGACGTGCGGATTCCGGGTCTCCCGATGACGGTCGTCCAGGTGAGCGGCCAGCACGTCCAGCCGGTCGAGACCGACGAGTTCCGGATCGGCATCGCCGAGACCTACGACGTCGTCGTCGAGCCCGGCGACCGGGCCTACACGCTCTTCGCCGAGTCGATGGACCGGAGCGGCTACGCGCGCGGCACGCTGGCGCCCCGCCCCGGGATGACGGCGCCGGTCCCCGAGATGCGCGAGCGGCCGTCCCTCACCATGATGGACATGGGGATGGCCCACGGCGGTCCGGGCATGGACCACGCTGGGATGGACATGGGCGGGGCGGCGGCCGGCGCTCCTATGGAGGGCATGGACCACGGGGCGATGGGCCACGGCGAGGCGCCCGCACCCGACCACCCCGCCGCCGCGGCCCCGATCATGGCCCACGGCGACCACGCCGCGAACGCCGACGAGGTCGCCATGCCCGGCGTGGACCACGCCGGGCTCCGCCCGCCGGGCTCGCTCCCCGACGCCACGCCCCACGGCGCCGACGACCACGGGATCGCGAATGCGATGGCCCCAGACCAGACCATGAGCCGGCTCCACGAGCCCGGCGTCGGGCTGGGAGACGACGGTCGCCGAGTCCTGGTCTACACCGACCTCAAGGCGCTCCACCCCGAGCCCCGCCGGGTGCCCGACCGCGAGGTCGAGCTCCACCTGACGGGCAACATGGAGCGGTACATGTGGGGGATCGACGGCAAGACCTACACCGAGGAGCCGCTCATCCCCCTCGTCTACGGCGAGCGCCTCCGGCTCACCATGGTCAACGACACCATGATGAACCACCCGATGCACCTCCACGGGATGTGGATGGAGCTCGAGAACGGCCACGGCGACTACATCCCCCGCGTCCACACCGTCGTCGTGAAGCCCGCCGAGCGGGTCTCGCTCCTTGTCGAGGTCGACGCGCTCGGCCCGTGGGCCTTCCACTGCCACATCCTCTACCACATGGACCTCGGCATGTTCAGGGTGGCGATGGTCCAGCGGCCCGACGACTGGGACCCGGAGAGGCTCGCCGAGATGTATCCGTCGGGGCTCCCGGCGGGCTTCCCGCGTCGCGACCTCGCCCGAGGCTAGACCACCCCGTCGGCCCGCCCCGCTCCTCTCAGTCATGACCCGCCTCTCGATCCTCCTCGTCGCCGCGCTGGCGCTCGCCGCCAGCGGCCCGGCCCTCGCCCAGGGCGACCCGCTGCCGTTCCCCGAGTACCCGGCCTTCCGGCCGGGCGCCGTCGCCGCGGCCGACCAGACCCTCTACAGCCTCGCCCTCCTCGACATCTTCGAGCTGGCGCCCGCCGCCGACGGCCTCCCCGCGCGGCTGGAGGGGTTCTACCGGATCGGGACCGACTACAACAAGCTCTTCGTCCGCGCCGAGGGCGAGGGGCTGATCTCGGAGGCGGAGGGAGAGGCCGAGGTCCAGGCCCTCTACAGCCGCCTCGTCACCGAGTACTTCGAGGCCCAGGCCGGCCTCCGCCTCGACACCGAGTTCGGCGACGGCGGCCTCCGCGCCCGGCCCCAGCTCGCCGTCGGGCTCGAGGGGCTCGCCCCGTACTTCTTCGAGGTCGAGCCCTTCCTCTTCCTGAGCTACGAGGGCGACCTCTCGGCCCGGCTGGAGGGCTCCTACGACCTCCTCCTCACGCAGCGCTTGGTGCTCCAGCCCGAGGGCGAGGTGACACTCGCGCTCCAGGAGGTCGAGGACTGGGGCGTCGGCTCCGGCCTCAACGACGTCGAGCTCGGCCTCCGCCTCCGCTACGAGGTCCGCCGAGAGGTCGCCCCCTACGTCGGCGTCTCGTGGCTGAACCGGTTCGGCGCGGCCCGCGACTTCGCCCGCGCCGAGGGCGAGCCGACCTCGGAGGCGCTCGTCGTCTTCGGCCTCCGCCTCTGGCGCTAGCCCGGCACTCCCGTTCCCATCACGACACCCCCACTCCGATGAACACCCGTCGCACGCTCCTCCTCGGTGCCGCCCTCCTGGCCGCGCCCGCCGCCCTCGCTCAGCAGCACGGCGAGCACGCCGACGCGCCCCCGGCGGGCGCGATGGACCATTCCCAGATGGGCGAGATGGACCACGACGCCATGATGGCGCTGCACCAGCGCATGATGGCCGATTCTGAGATCCACGCCCGCATGATGGCCGACCCCGAGATGAGGGCGCTCATGGCCGACGTAATGCCGCCGATGGATCACTCGGGCATGGACCACGGCGCCATGAACCACGAGGGGCCGATGGACGCCGAGGCCCGGGTCGCCATGATGGCCCGGATGCGCGAGCGGATGGCGGACATGACGGAGGCGGAGCACACCGACTTCATGGCCCGGGTGCAGGCCGTCCACACCCGCCTCATGGCCGAGCCCGCCGTCCACCAGCGCATGATGGCCGACCCCGAGATGCGCCGGATGATGGAGGCCGTGCCCGAGGGGAGGATGGACCACGGGTCGATGGACGACATGGATCACGGCCAGATGCAGGGCATGGACCACTCGGGCATGGACCACGCCGCCGGCGTCGCCATGCAGCGCCGCAACGCGGGCGCCCACAACGGCGACGAGCGCCCCGCGACGCCCGCCGTCGGCCAAGCCGAGTTCGACGCCTCCGCCACGGCCGACCGCTTCCACGCCGCCCTCGCCTCGGGCGACCGGGTCACCGTCGAGGCCCTCCTCACCCCCGACGCCGTGATCCTGGAGGGCGGCCAGGCCGAGGCCCGTGCCGAGTACCTCGGCGGCCACTTCGCCCGCGACGCGGCCTTCCTCGCCGACGCCCAGCCCGAGCCCCTCTTCCGCCGCACGACGGTGGCGGGCGACGCCGCCTGGGTCGCCTCCACCCAGCGAGTCCGCGACACCGAGATGGCCGAGCTCCTCGTCATGAAGCGGACGGCCGACGGCTGGCGTGTCGCCGCCGTCCACTGGTCCTCGGCCCACTAGCCCCGTGAGCGGGGTCGCCTCCGGCTCGGGCCTGCTCGCCGCGCTGGCGGTCGTCGTCGGCGCGCGGGCGTCCGGCTTCGACCGCGGGCGCTCGTTCTTCCCGACGGTCCTCGTCGTCATCGCGCTCCTCTACGTCCTCTTCGGCGTCGAGACCGGAGTCCCAGGGGTCGTCGCTGCCGAGTCGGCGGTCGCGTTCTCGTTCGTCGCGGTTGCCGTCGTCGCGTTCCGCCGCCGGTCGCCCGCGCTCCTCGCCGCCGGGCTCGCGCTGCACGGTGTATGGGACCTCGCGCACCCGGCGCTGCTGCCCCGGAGCGACGCCGTCCCGGTGTGGTGGCCCGCCTTCTGCCTCGGCGTCGACCTCCCCCTCGCGGCCTGGGCCTACGCCCGGTGGCCGCCGACCGCTCCGGACGAACGGGTCCTCTGACACGGACGGTCCTCGCGTCGTAGGGCTCTCCTCCTCGCCAGTCGATTCCACCAGCGGCCCTCGGAACCTGAGCGCCTTTTCAGGTTGCCCCCCGACCCCGAGGGCGCGCTCCGCGTTCGACGTCCTGGACCGAGAGCACCCGAGGATGGACCACGACCACGACTCCGCCGACCTTCCCGGCCTCAAGCAGGCCGAGCTCCGTGAGGCCGCGCACGAAGGCCCTCACGGGTCCCACGACGACGGGCGGAAGGGGGTGGCCGAGCGGCACGATCCCGCCGAGCACGCCCACGAGACCGCCGACCACGCCGCCGCCCCGCACGACGGGCACGGCGCGACGGGCCACGCCGGCCACGGTGGGGGAGGGGGGCACCACGACCACCACGCGATGATGGTCGAGGACTTCAAGCGCCGGTTCTGGGTCTGCCTCGGGCTGACGGTCC
>CAZDFV010000001.1:0-51688 GCA_964504495.1 uncultured Rhodothermales bacterium | reverse complement strand
GCCCCCGGCCGACTGCAACATGCGTGCCCGCCGGCGGCGCTCGGCAGGCCCGCAGCGGGCGCCCCTACCCGCCCGCGTCGAGCGGCGTGACGAGCCGGCCGGCCGGCCGGCCCAGCATGGCGTCGCGGAGGCCGAACGAGAGCGTCGTGAGCACGAGCGTCGGGTTCGCGTTGGCCTCGACGGCATCGGCGGCCTCGGCGACGAGCGCGGCCATGGCCGGGAGGTCGGCGTCGGGGAGGTTCTGGACGAACCGGCCGACGGCCTCGGCCTGGTCCACGTTGACGAGCCGGTCGCCGGCCCCGGCGTGCGCGAGGACGAGGTCGCGGACCCAGACGGCCACGAGGTCGAGCCACGCTTTGAGCCCCTCGCGGCCCAGCCCAGCGGCCTCGGCCACGAGCGGCGCGAGCAGGTCGGCCCGGCCGACGTACGCCTGGCGGACGAAGCGGAGGGCGAGGGCCCGCCGCTCCGCGAGGGTCTCGCTCCCGACCAGCTCGAGCGCCCGCGTGTACGACCCGTCGGCCATCCGGGCCACGAACGCGGCCCGGCCCGGCTCCACGCCGTCGCGGGCGACGAGGGCGGCCTCGACGGTCTCGGGCGGGAGCGGGTCGAACCGGACGCGCTGGCACCGCGAGAGGACCGTCGGGAGCACGTTCTCGACCCGCTCGGCCGTGAGCACGAGGACCACGTCGGGGCCCGGCTCTTCTAAGAGCTTGAGGAGCGAGTTGGCCGCCTCCGCCCGGATCCGGTCGGCGTCGGTGAGCACGCCGACGACGTGGCGGCCCTCGGCGGGCACGAACGTCATGTCGCGCCGGAGGAGCTCGTCGACGGGCCGCTTCCGGTGCTCGACCTGCTTGTTCGAGGCGCCCTCCTCGTCGAGCGCCGCCCGCTGGCGGTAGTCGACCGGGGCGTAGGGGTCGGCCGCGAGGCGCGCCAGGCGCTCGGCGTAGTCGGCCGGCCGGTCGTCCTTGTTCGCCTGCTTCGAGACGCGCGGGAACGGGAGGTAGACGTGGACGTCGGGGTGGACGAGCCGGGCGGCCTTGGTGCAGGCGAGGCACACGCCGCAGGCGTCGCCCTCCGGCCCGCCCGGCCGGCCCCGCCGCTCGCACTGGAGGGCCTGGGCAAAGGCGAGCGCGGCCGCGCGCGGGCCGGCCCCGGCCGGCCCGTGGAACAGGTACGCGCCGGCCAGGCGCCCGCTGGCGAGGGCCCGGGCCAACGTGTCTTTCGGTCGGTCCTGGCCTACGACGCGACTCCAGGGCATGGGGGTTCGGGGTTGGGGGTCCGGGGAAGATCCCGGCTGGCGGCGCCCGTCGCCAGTCGGGCGGGGCAGGAGCCGCCCAGAACGTCTCGGCGGCCGCCCGCCTCCCCCGCCCTGCGAGGGTGGCGGGTCGCCTCGTTTGCCATTCCTTCACACGTTGAGTTTCTTTCCGGCGCCCCCCCCCCGCTCTACGGCGCCTCACCCCCGCTCTACATGGACGTCTCCCCGGCCGGCGCCCTCGCCCCGATCCCGTTTAACGCCTCGCCCGAGCCCACGCTCGGCGTCGAGGTCGAGCTCCAGATCGTCGACCCGGTCACGTTCAACCTCAAGCAGGGGTCGGTCGACCTTCTCGACCGGCTCGGCGATCACGCCAAGATCAAGCAGGAGCTCACGCAGTCGACGGTCGAGGTCATCACCGGCGTTTGCACCGACGTCGACCACTGCGTGCGCGACCTCTCCGAGTCGCTCCGCGAGCTCTACGACCTCGGGGACGAGCTGGGCCTGGCGTTCTCGTCGGCCGGGACGCACCCGTTCGGGCAGTGGCGGGACCAGAAGATCTTCCCGAACGACCGCTACCAGAACCTCGTCGACAAGATCCAGTGGCCGGCCCGGCGGCTCCTCATCTACGGGCTCCACGTCCACGTCGGCGTCGAGTCGGGGGAGAAGGCCATCGCCGTCTCGAACGCGCTCGCGGGCTACCTCCCCCACCTCCTCGCGCTCTCGGCGTCGTCGCCGTTCGTCGACTTCGAGGACACGGGCCTGGCCTCGACCCGGTCGAAGATCTTCGAGGGGATGCCGACGGCCGGGCTCCCGTACCGGCTCGCCAACTACGGCGAGTTCCAGCGGTTCATGAACACGCTCGTCCGGGCGAACGCGATCGAGACGATCCGCGAGATCTGGTGGGACATCCGGCCGCACCCGAACTTCGGGACGCTCGAGGTGAGGATCTGCGACGCCCCCTCGACGCTCCCCGAGATCGCCTCGCTCGTGGCCCTCGTCCAGGCCCTCGTCGTGGCCCTCGGCGACCGGTACGAGCACGGCGCCCCGCTCCAGCTCCTCAAGCCGTGGATCTTGCGCGAGAACAAGTGGCGGGCCTGCCGGCACGGCCTCGACGCCGACGTCATCTGCGACAACGAGGGCGACCACGGCCCGCTCCGCGAGCAGCTCCCCGACCTCGTCGCCAAGCTCGAGCCCGTGGCCGACCGGCTCGGCGGGCTCGACGCGCTCCGCGGCCTCCACCGGACGCTCGACGGGGGCGCGTCCTACGAGCGCCAGCGGGCGACGTTCGAGCGGACGCGGCGGCTCCCCGACGTCGTCGCCGCGCTGGCGGGCGAGCTCCGCGAGAGCGTCGCCGCCGTGCCCGCGTAGCCGGGCCGCGGAGCCGGGCACGGACGTTGCGGGGGATCCTGGGCCCGGCTTGTGAGGGCGCGCCGGACTCCGCCGTCCCGAGAGAACATCGGCCCGACCGGCCGGTACCCCCCGCCCCTGCCCCCCGCCCCGTGGAGATCGCCGCCCCCCCCCGCCCCGACCGCTCCGCCGTCGACGGCCTCGCCCGCGAGATCGTCGAGCTCCGCCGCCAGCTCCACCGCTACCCCGAGCTGGGGTTCGAGGAGCACGGGACGGCCGAGACCCTCCGGTCGTGGCTGGGCGAGCGGGGGTTCCGGCCGGGCCCGCCGCTCGCCGGGACCGGGTTCTGCGTCGAGGTCGAGGGGGCCCGGCCGGGCCCGGCCGTCGGCTACCGGGCGGACATGGACGCGCTCCCCATCCTCGAGGCGACCGAGACGCCCTACCGCTCGGAGCGGCCCGGCGTCATGCACGCCTGCGGCCACGACGCCCACATGGCGATCGCCTGCGGCGTGGCCGTCCTCGCCCGGTCCCGGCGCGACGAGATCGCCGGGACGCTCCGCGTCTTTTTCCAGCCGAGCGAGGAGAAGTCGCCGTCGGGCGCCCCGGCCATGATCGCCGACGGCGTGCTCGACGGGCTCGACGCCGTCTTCGCCGTCCACGTGGACCCGTCGCGGGCCGTCGGGCGGTTCGGGTTCCGCACGGGGCCCGTCACGGCGGCGTGCTCGCCGTTCGTGGTCACCGTCGCCAGCGACAAGTCGGGCCACTCGGCCCGGCCGCACGAGGCCGTCGACACGGTGTGGGTCGCGAACCAGATCGCGGCCGACCTCTACCAGCTCGCCGGGCGCGTGACCGACGCCCGGCGCCCGGCCGTCCTCACGATCACCCGGTTCCGGGGCGGCGACGCGCTCAACGTGATCCCGGCCTCGGTCGAGTTCGGGGGGACGATCCGGTGCGTCGACGGCGAGACGCTCTCGTTCCTCCGCGAGAAGTTCCGGCGCGTGGCCGGGGCCCTCGGGGCCGTCTACGGGGCCGATGTGGACGTCCACTTCGAGCACCACCTCCCGGCCGTGGTCAACACGCCGGCGGAGACCGACACGGCGCGGTCCGCGGCGGCCGACCTGTTCGGGCCGGAGGCCGCGGCGGCGATCGACCTGCCGAGCATGGGCGGCGAGGACTTCGCGTACTACCTCGAGCGCGTCCCCGGCTGCATGGTCCGCGTCGGGTCGGCGAGCGGGCCGCAGACGCGGTACCCGCTCCACCACGCCCGGTTCGACCTGGACGAGGGGGCCCTCCCGCTCGCCGCGCGGCTGATGACGGAGGTCTGCCTCCGCGACCTCGCCCGGCGCGCGGACGCCTAGGCGGTTCGCGGTCGGAGGGCTCGCGGTCCGGGTGGGTGCGCCGACGCTTCTGCAGTCCCGCCTGCGCGGGAGCGACTCGGTTCGTCCGTCCGTCGATCGGTGCAGAGCGCCGAGAACAGCGGTCCTGCCCGTCCCCCACGGCCGGCCGAGGGCGGGGCGCCCCGCTGGCGGTGGGCGGCGCCGGTCGGTCGGGGTTGGGCGTGCGGCTCTACCTTCGGGCGTCTCTCCGCCCCCCGATGCGCCGGACCGCCGCCCTCGTCGCCCTCGCCGCCCTCGCCGCCAGCCCGGCGCTCGCTCAGGCCCCCGCGCCCGGCGACGTCGTCGTCAACGAGATCCTGTACGACCCACCGGCCGGCGGCGCGGCGGGCGAGTGGGTCGAGGTCGTCAACCGCTCGGACCGGACCGTCGACCTCGCAGGCGTGGTCGTCCAGGACGCCCGGGGCCCGTCCGATCCGGTGCCGGGGCCGCTCGTGCTGGCGCCCGGCGAGTACGCCGTCCTCGGCCGGAGTCGCGAGGCGTTCGAGGCCGACTTCCCCGGCGTCCCGTTCACCGAGCTCGGCCGGTTCCCCAGCCTCAACAACACCGGCGACACGGTCGCCCTCGTGCTCGGCGGCGCGACCCTCGACGCCGTCCCCTACGAGTCCGGGTGGGGCGGCACCGACGCCTCGCTGGAGCGGATCGACCCGGACGGGCCGAGCGCGCAGGCGAGCAACTTCGCCACCACGACGGACCCGGCCGGCGGCACGCCGAGCGCGCAGAACTCCGTCTTCGCCCGGGACACGGCCCCGCCCGCCGTCGACGAGGCCGAGGCCACCGACGCGCAGACCGTCGTCGTCACCTTTAGCGAGCCCGTCTCGGAGGCGACGGCGGAGACGGCGGCGAACTACCGGATCAGCGACGGCGTCGGGGCGCCGGCGTCGGCGGAGCGGGACGGCGCGGACGCGGCCCGGGTCGTCCTCCGGCTGGCGGCCCCGCTCGCCGGCCCGCAGGCGTACACGCTCACCGTCTCCGGCGTGGCCGACCGGGCCGGGAACGTCCTCGACGGCGGCGCGGCGTCGTTCTTCTTCGGCGAGGGCGCCGCGCCCGAGCCCGGCGACCTCGTCATCAACGAGATCCTGTACGACCCGCCCTCAGCCCGGGACGCGGGCGAGTACGTCGAGCTGTTCAACCGGACGGACGAGACGTTCGACCTCCGCGACTTCACGCTCAACGACGCCGTCGGCGAGGACCAGCCGGTCACGACCGCACCGGTCTTCGTCGAGCCCGGCGGCTACGCCGTCGTCGTGGACGACCCGGCCGCCTTCGCGGACGTCTTCCCCGGCGTCGCGTTCGTAGAGCAGCCGGCGTGGAGCGCGCTCAACAACGGCGGCGACGCCGTCGTCCTGACGTACCGGGGCGAGGTCATCGACTCCCTCTTTTACCAGCCGTCGTGGGGCGGCCAGGACGCCGCGCTCGAGCGGGAGGACCCGGCCGGGCCCTCGACCGTGGCCGCGAACTGGGCCACGACGACGGCCGCCGTCGGGACGCCGGGCGCGCTCAACAGCCAGTTCGCCCCGGACGTCACGGGGCCGCAGCTCGTCGGTGCGGAGGTCTCGCCGGACGGCCGCCGCGTCGAGGTCGCGCTCGACGAGCCGGCCGCGCCGGCGTCGGTCACGCCGGCCGCCTTCGCGGTCGAGGGCGCGGCCGTCGAGACGGTCGGCTACGTCCCGGGCGAGACGGCCGTGCTCCTGGCGCTGGCCTCCCCGCTCGACGTCGGCACGGCGACCGTGGCCGCCAGCGGGCTGACCGACCTCCTGGGCAACACGACCGCGGCGACGAGCACGACCGTCGCGTACGAGGGCGACACCGCGCCGCCCGTGATCGTCCGGGCGACGGCGCAGTCGGCCACGGTCGTTCGCGTCACGTTCTCCGAGGGCGTCACGTTCGGGACGGGCGCGGCGGCCTCCACGTACGCGCTCGACAACGGGGTCGGCACGGCCGCCTCGGTCGAGGTCGTCGAGTCCGCGGACAACCTGGGCGGCGCGGACGGCGTGCGCATCGCCGACGTCACGTTCCCCGAGCCGCTCCAGGAGCAGACACTCTACACCCTCACCGCGAGCGGCGTCGCGGACCTGGCCGGCAACCAGACCGAGACGACGACGGCCCGCGTCTTTTTCGGGACGGCCGACACGCCGGGCCCGGGCGACCTCGTCGTCACGGAGGTCATGTACGACCCGGCGGTCGGGAGCGACGGCGAGTACCTCGAGGTCCTCAACACGACGGCCGACCGGGTCTTCGACCTCAGCCGCGTCGCCCTCGACGACGGCGACGGGGACGGCGACCCGCTCGCGGGCGAGCTGGCCCCGGTCCTCCCCGGGGAGTACGTGGCCGTCGTCCGCGACGCCGGGGGGTTCCGCGCCGCGTTCCCCGAGGCCCCGTTCGTCGAGGGCGGCTCCGTCGTCGGCCTGTCGAACAGCGGCGAGGCCGTCGTCCTGCGCGCGGCCGGCGCCGTCCTCGACTCCGTGTTCTACGACCCCGACTGGCACCGCGTCGAGCTGGACGACGCGACCGGGATCTCGCTCGAGCGGGCCGACCCGGCGGGCCCCTCGAACAGCGCGCAGAACTGGTCGTCGTCGCTGGACCCGCTCGGCGGGACGCCCTCGGCCGAAAACACCGTCCGCATCTCTGGGTCCCCGGTCGAGCGCGGCGGCGGCGTCACGGTGACGAGCCCGTTCGCGCCGACGCGCGGCGAGGTCGCGCGGATCACCTACACGCTCCGGGCCGAGGCCGCCCTCGTCCGCGCCCGGATCTACGACGGGGGCGGCCGGCTCGTCCGCGAGCTGGAGGACGGCCGGCTCTCGGGGAGCACCGCCACGCTCGAGTGGCTGGGGACCGGCGACGACGGCCGGGCGGTCCGGGCCGGGATCTACGTCGTCCTCGTCGAGGCCGTCGACGCCCAGGGCGGGACGACCGAGGCGCACAAGGCGGCCGTCGTGCTCGCGCGTCCCGACGGACCGTAGGGCGACCGGACGGCGCCGGGCTGGCGGAGGCCGTCCGCCAGCGGGGCGGCCCTCCCCGTGGCCGGGCGCTCCGTCGCGGCCCGGCCGTTTGGCCAGTGCCCGCGCGCGCGGTCCGGCCGTACCTTTGCGCAGGTCGGCGGGGCGTGTGGACCGGCGGTTGTGGCAGACGGATTATCCACACGCCGGCCGGCACGGACGGAACA
Source organism: uncultured Rhodothermales bacterium (assembly GCA_964504495.1). Classification (GTDB taxonomy): domain Bacteria; phylum Bacteroidota; class Rhodothermia; order Rhodothermales; family Rubricoccaceae; genus Rubrivirga. The sequence continues at coordinate 44,526 of CAZDFV010000001.1, read as the reverse complement.
GCGCCCGCCGTTCCCCATTCGACACCGCCGTCCCCCAGGACCCGAGGACAGACCGTTCCGCCATGAGCACCGCAACCGCCCCGCCCGACGCCCCCGAGACGGGCGCCCCCGCCCGCCCCGCCCCGGTCTCGCTCACGGACCGGGCGCTCGCCGAGGTCCGCCGGATCGTCGCCAACAAGCAGATCCCCGAGCAGTTCGGGCTCCGCGTCGGCGTCAAGGGCGGGGGGTGCTCGGGGATGAGCTACGTGCTCGGGTTCGACAAGCGGCGCGAGCACGACCTGTCGTTCAGCCTCGACGCCGGGGGCGACGACCGGCCCGTGACCCTGTTCATGGACAAGCGCCACGGGCTCTACCTCATGGGCACGACGGTCGACTACCACGACGGCCTGGACGCCCGGGGGTTCGTGTTCGACAACCCCCAGGCGACCCAGACCTGCGGCTGCGGCTCCTCGTTCGCCGCGTAGGCCCTCCGGGCCGGTACCGGGTACACGGTACAGGGTACGGCCCCGGCCGGTGCCCCTCATCGTACCCCGTACCCTGCACCCCGTACCCTCCTCTTTTATGGAAGGCAACTTCTCCAACCGCGTCCGCGACGTGATCTCGTACTCCCGCGAGGAGGCGATCCGGCTCGGCCACGACTACATCGGCACCGAGCACCTCCTCCTCGGGATCATCCGGGAGGGCGAGGGGATCGCCGTCAAGATCCTCCGGAACCTCGGGTGCGACCTGTTCAAGCTCAAGAAGGCCGTCGAGGACACGGTCCGCTCGACAGGGGGGACGCTCACGGTCGGGAACATCCCGCTCACGAAGCAGGCCGAGAAGGTCCTCAAGATCACCTACCTCGAGGCCAAGCTCTACAAGAGCGACGTGATCGGGACGGAGCACCTCCTGCTCTCGCTCTTGCGCGACGACGAGAACGTGGCGGCCCAGATCCTCCAGCAGGCGTTCTCGGTCACGTACGACGCCGTCCGCAGCGAGCTCGACTCGATCCTCAGCGGGAAGGCGACGCCCCGGTCCGGCCCCGCCGAGGGCGGCCCCGGGCGGCGCGGCTCCCGCCCCTCCAGCAGCAAACGAGAGATGGCAGAGAAAAGCAAGACCCCGGTCCTCGACAACTTCGGCCGCGACCTCACGGCGCTCGCCGAGGAGGACAAGCTCGACCCCATCGTCGGGCGGGCCCGGGAGATCGAGCGCGTGGCGCAGGTCCTCTCGCGGCGGAAGAAGAACAACCCGGTCCTCATCGGCGAGCCCGGCGTGGGCAAAACCGCCATCGCCGAGGGGCTGGCGCTCCGGATCGTCCAGCGGAAGGTGAGCCGGATCCTCTACGACAAGCGGATCGTCACGCTCGACCTCGCGGCGCTCGTGGCCGGCACGAAGTACCGCGGCCAGTTCGAGGAGCGGATGAAGGCCGTGATGAACGAGCTGGAGAAGAACCAGGACGTCATCCTCTTTATCGACGAGCTCCACACGCTCGTGGGCGCGGGCGGCGCGAGCGGGTCGCTCGACGCGAGCAACATGTTCAAGCCGGCGCTCGCGCGCGGCGAGATCCAGTGCATTGGGGCGACGACGCTCGACGAGTACCGCCAGTACATCGAGAAGGACGGGGCCCTCGACCGCCGCTTCCAAAAGATCCTCGTCGACCCGGCCACGCCCGAGGAGGCCGTCGAGATCCTGACCCAGATCCAGCCGAAGTACGAGGAGCACCACAACGTCGAGTACGACGAGGGCGCCATCGAGCTGACGGTCAAGCTCTCCGAGCGGTACATCACCGACCGCCACCTCCCCGACAAGGCCATCGACGTGATGGACGAGGCCGGCGCGCGCGTCCACCTCGCCAACATCAAAGTGCCCCCGGAGGTCGTCGACCTCGAGGAGCAGATCGAGGAGGTGAAGGAGGAGAAGAACCGGGTCGTGAAGTCCCAGAACTTCGAGGAGGCCGCCCAGCTCCGCGACAAGGAGAAGCGGCTCCAGGAGGAGCTCGAGAACGTCAAGGACGAGTGGGAGCGCCAGGCCGAGGACGAGACGTACCCCGTCACGGAGTCCGACATCTCGGCCGTCGTCGCCATGATGACGGGCGTCCCGGTCGACCGCGTGCAGACGACCGAGGGCGCCAAGCTCCTGAACATGGAGCAGGAGCTGAAGGGCTCGGTCGTCGGCCAGGACGAGCCGATCCTCAAGCTCGCCCGGTCGATCCGCCGGACGCGCGCCGGCCTCAAGGACCCGAAGCGGCCGATCGGCAGCTTCATCTTCCTCGGGCCGACGGGCGTGGGCAAGACCGAGCTGGCGAAGCGCCTGACCGAGTACCTCTTCGACAGCCAGGACGCCCTGATCCGGATCGACATGTCGGAGTACATGGAGAAGTTCTCCGTGTCGCGGCTCGTCGGCGCGCCTCCGGGGTACGTCGGCTACGAGGAGGGCGGCCAGCTGACCGAGAAGGTCCGCCGGAAGCCGTACTCCGTCGTCCTCCTCGACGAGATCGAGAAGGCGCACCCCGACGTGTTCAACATCCTCCTCCAGGTCCTCGACGACGGGATCCTGACGGACGGGCTCGGCCGGCGGGTCGACTTTCGGAACACGATCATCATCATGACCTCGAACATCGGGGCGCGTGACATCAAGAACCTCGGGAAGGGGATCGGCTTCTCGCTGACCGACGAGACGTTCGACTACTCGAAGATGAAGTCGACGGTCGAGGACGCGCTCAAGCGCGTGTTCAACCCCGAGTTCCTCAACCGGATCGACGACGTCATCGTCTTCCACCCGCTCGAGAAGTCGCACATCCTCGAGATCATCGACGTGATGAAGACGGACCTGTTCGCGCGCGTGAACGACCTCGGCATCGAGATCGACCTGACGGACAAGGCCAAGGAGTTCCTCGTCGAGAAGGGGTTCGACCCGCAGTTCGGGGCCCGGCCGCTCCGCCGCGCGATCCAGAAGTACGTCGAGGACCCGATGGCCGAGGCGATCCTGACGAACGACCTCGAGGAGGGCGCCAAGATCACGGTCGACCACAAGAAGAGCGCGGAGGAGCTCAGCTTCAAAACGCGCAAGGCGCGCAAGAAGAAGGCGGCGCCCGACCCCGAGCCGCCGGCCGAGGAGGAGCCCGAGGCCGAGGCGACGGACGACTAAAGGCCGTCCCGCTCGTCCCCCCCGCCCCGCTGGCGCTCGCCGCCAGCGGGGCGGATTTATTTCGGGCGGGGGCTTGACGCCGCCGCGGCGTGGGGTATCGTCGGCGCCGATCACACCGGGCTCCGCCCCACCCCATGCCCCGACCCGCAGCGCTCGTCGCGCTCGCCTTCGCCCTCGCCGCGTGCGACTCGGGCGATCCCACGGAGGACGACCTCGTCGGCACGTGGTCGCTCGTGTCCGTCACCAGCCGCGACCTCGTCACGGTCTCGCGCACCCAGGACATCCTCGACGCGTCGCAGCCGACGGAGGGCGCGCTCACCCTGGACGGGAGCGAGAGCGGCCGGCTGGAGTACGTCAGCTACGTCAGCCGCTACGGGGCCGGCGTCTCCTTCAACGTCCTGTCGTTCGACCCGAACGGGTCGCCGTACCCGCCGGTCCGCCGCCACCTCAACGTCTCGGACTCGCCAGAGGCCCAGTACACCCAGCTCTACGTCGAGGGCGACACGATCCCAGCCACGTTCTACACCTACCGCGGGGAGGGACGGGCCCCGATCGCGCGCGAGGGGTGGACGTACCGGTTCGACGACGTCCCGCTCCAGACCGACCCCTACGGGGAGCCGTCGCGGACGGCCCGGGTCTCGGGCGCGCTCACGTTCGGACACCGGACGCTCACGGCCGACACGCCGACCCCGTTCAACGAGTACGTCTACCCCGCCGACGCCTCGTTCCGGCTGACGTACGTCTTCCGCAGCGGCGGCGACCTCCTCGTCCGAGAGACGTACGGGAACCGGACGGTCGAGCAGGAGGGCCGGTGGGAGCGCGACGGCGACGTCGTGCGGCTCTCGCGCCCGCTCGACGTCGAGGGGTCGACGGAGACGCTGACCTACCGGGTGCGCCGGGAGGGTCCGGCCCTGGTCTTCGTCAACGACGTCTCGCCGTACCCGTGCGACGCCTCGTGCCGCGAGGGGGTCGCGTACAGCTACGGCCTCGAGCCCGGCACCGTCCGGCGGTTCGTGAACGAGGTGGCCCTCCAGTTCCGGTCCGGCGAGGCGCCCGGGACGAAGACGGCAGCGGCGGCCGCGCTCCGCCCGGTGCCGCCGTCGGTCCGCGAGCGGCTCCTGCTCGGGCCGGTCCCGTAGCCTCTCCCCCGCCCCGCTGGTGCCCGCCGCCAGCGGGGCGGTTTGTGTTCAGGCCGGTACGTCGACCGTCCAGAGCGCGGCGAAGAACAGGACGAACTGATACACCTCGAGCAGCAGGACCGTCCCGACGGTCCCGAGGACTAGGCCCGCCGCACCAGCCCCCCACCACGGAGCCCGGTGCACACGCTGGATCCCGACTACGAGATATCCAATCCAAGCGACGAGAAGGATGGGTACGAGGATGAGGTCGAAGTTGTCCAGAGCCGTGAACCCCCAGAGGGTGCGAGCCACGCGAGATCCCGCTAGGAGGACCCCACCGATGACCACCATCAGACCCATCAACACGGTTACAGCGTGCGTGGCAAACACGACATGCCGGAGGAGCGGTACGCGGAGCGGAGACAGCACAACGGCGAACAGGACCGCGAACAGAGGGACAAAAACCGCGAACAAGGTGGTCGCGAGGGTCCCGGTTTGCTGGCCGAACGCCGCATCGTACACCTCGGGGTCGACGCCCTGAGCTGCTGCCGCCCGGTCCAGCCGCTCGGAGAGAGCGGCGTTGTCCCGATAGAGCTCGGCATCACCACGGAACGCTTGCCCGCCCGTCACACCGAGCAGGAGGAAGAACAGGATGTTGACCACCAAAAAGATCCTCACGGGCCGGACGTAGAGCCCGCGCCGCCCGCTGAAATACTCCTCCGTCAGCTTCCCCGGGACGAACAACGCCCGCAGCGACCGCCACAGCTTCCCGTCCGCGCTCGTCGCCTCGTGGAACTGCTCGCGGAGGAACGGCGCCAGCCGCTCGTCCTCCGGCGTCGGGCGTCGCTCGCCGCACGCGTGGCAGAAGCGCCCGGCGAGCCGCTCCCCACACGCGGCGCACCGCTCTGGGCTGGCGGCCTCGGGGGGCGAGTCGCTGAGGACGACGGCGGGCTCGGACACGGCGGCGGGACGTGGACGTCCGAACCTAGCGCCAAATGAGAAAGCGCCGGCCCCCGTCTGGGAGCCGGCGCGAAACCGGAGCGCGCGTCGACCCTAGCGGACGAGGGCGACCGACCGCGTAGCCGTGTGGCCCCGCCCGTCCGTCGCGCGGACGAGGTAGAGCCCGGGCGGGAGGTCGCCGGCGTCGACGCGGAGCGTGTAGGTCTGCGCACGGAGCGGCCCCTCGTGGAGGACCGCCACGCGGCGGCCGAGCGCGTCGTAGACGGCGACCGTCATCTCGACCGGCTCGTCCACGGTGAGCTCGAGGCGGGTCGAGGCCGCGAACGGGTTCGGCCGGGGGGCCGAGAGCCGGAACGGCGTGGGGAGGTCGTCGCTGGCGGCCGGCACGTCCGGGACGGAAACGGCGGCCGCAGGCGCCTCCACGGGCACCAGCCCAACGAGGGCAGCGGCGACGAGGGCGGCGAGGGTGTGGCGAAGGCGCATCGGCGTGAGCAGGGGCCGGCGGACGTGCCGGACGCTCCAATATCGGGAGTTCAACGGCGGAAGACAAGGGAGGTTCGGAGCAACCTCCGTGCCCGCACCCTCACCACAGCGGGCGCCCCCGGGGGTCCTGCCGCGCGGCGCCGGAGAGCCGGCTCGGCCGCTCGCGCGTCCCCATCGAGCGGGCCGCCAGCGCGACGGCCATGCCTGCGAGGAAGCCCCCGATGTGGGCCCCGTAGGCGACGCCGCCCGTCTGCTCCGTCGCCGCCGTGGCCCCGAACCCGCTCACGAACTGGAACGCGATCCAGAGCCCGAGGACGACGAGCGCCGGCACGGCCACGACCTGGAAGAAGAACACGGCGTAGACCCGGTTCCGCGGGAACAGGACGAGGTAGGCCCCGAGCACGCCCGAGATGGCCCCGCTGGCGCCGAGCGTGGGCACGAGACCGTCCGGGTCGAGGGCGATCTGGGTGAGCGTGGCCGCGACGCCGCTCGCGAGGTAGAACAGGAGGAACGGGCCGGTCCCGAACCGGTGCTCCACGTTGTCCCCGAAGATCCAGAGGTAGAGGAGGTTGCCGCCGATGTGGGCCAGCCCGCCGTGCATGAACATGGCCGAGAGGACCGTGAGGTAGATCGCGGGCGCGGGCCCCGGGCCCGGCCGCTGTGGGATGTCGAGCGGCGTGCGGATCTGGGCCGTCGGGTCCTCCTCCGGGATCGGGGCGTCGTTGACGACGTCCACGCCCGCCGTGACCTCGTACGGGACCGTGCTCCAGGCGTAGGTGAACGCCGGGTTCGCGAGCTGGTAGGCGTAGACGAGCACGTTCGCGACGACGAGGAGCGTCGTCGCCCAGGCGCGGCCGTCGAGGTGGCGGTCGTCGTCGCTGATGGGGAAGAGCATCGGGGGGTAGGTTGGCGGGCCCGGAGCGCGGGCGCCTTGCCCCCTCCGGCACGCCCACGAACCGCGCCCCCGTGCCCCTGGGTCCTCCCCAGAGCGTCGCCGTCCTCGGGACGGGCCTGATCGGCGCCTCGCTCGGCCTCGCGCTCCGGCGGACGGCCGGCGTGTCCGTCGTCGGGTACGACCGGGACGCCGAGCGGGCGGCCGTGGCCCGGGCGCGCGGCGCGCTCACGTCCGTCGCGGCGAGCGCCGCCGAGGCCGTCCGCGAGGCGGCCGTCGCCGTGCTGGCGGTCCCGCTCGACGCCGTCCCGCCGCTCCTGACTGACGTCGCCGCGGCCGTCCGGCCGGGCACGCTCGTGACCGACGTGGGGTCGGTCAAGGGAACGGTGATGCGGGCGGCCCGGTCGCTCCCCGCCGGCGTCCGCTTTGTCGGGGGGCACCCGATGGCGGGGGCGGCCGTGAGCGGGCCGGAACACGCGGACGCCCTCCTGTTCGAGAACGCGGTCTGGGCCCTCACCCCGCCCGCCGACGTGGGCGACGTCCGCGCCTACGCACCCGAGGCCCTCTGGCTCGTCGAGGCCGCCGGCGCCCGGCCCGTCGTACTCGACGCGGAACGGCACGACCGGGTGGCCGCCGCGGTCAGCCACCTCCCCCAGCTCCTGGCCGTCGCGCTCGTCGAGGCCGCGGCCGACACCGGCGACGACGCGCTCGGGCTGGCCGCCGGCGGGTTCCGCGACATGACCCGGATCGCCGGCTCCCCGTTCGCCATGTGGGAGCCCATCCTCCGCGACAACCGCGCGGCCGTGGCCGACGCCCTCGCCGCGTTCGAGGCCCGGCTCGCCGCGATCCGCCGGTCGGTCGAGCGCGACCCGGCCGCCCTCGGGTCCCGGTTCGAACGGGCCGGCCACACCCGGGCCGCGCTTCCGTCCTCGTCGAAGGGGTTCCTGGCCCCGCTCGCCGACGTCGTCGTCTGGGCCGACGACCGGCCGGGCGTCCTCCACGCGCTCACGGGCGTGCTCGCCGCGGCCGGCCTGAACGTGAAGGACGCCGAGCTCCTCCGCCTCCGCGACGGCGTGGCCGGGACGTTCCGGTTCGGGTTCGCGAGCGCGGCCGACGCCGACCGGGCCGTCGCCGCGCTGGCGGAGGCGGGCCACCGGGCCGAGCGGCGCTGAACTACTCCTCCTCGTCGTCGTTGATCGGGCCGTCGAAGGCGGCCGAGACTTGGCCAGCGTCCTTGAGGTCGGCCGCCCCGCCGCGGTCGGCGTCGACGATGACGTTGTCCGAGTCGACCTCGCGCTCGACGGTCACCTGGTAGCGCATGAAGTCCTCGGAGGCCCCGCCCGGGCCGGCCTCGTCGCCCGAGACGGGGATCGCCTGGATCACCCGCCAGCCCTGCCCGACCCGCTGGCCGATCTCGTTCATCCGGGCGTCCTGGTCGTCGTGGTCCTCGACGTTGACGCTGACGAGGATCGTCTTCTGCTCTTTCTGCATGGGGGGCGGGGGGTCGTGGGCGCCCGTGAACGCGGGGCCCGTGCCGGGGTTCGGGAGCGCCCCCCGGGCCGCCGCCCAGAACACGGCCGCCGCGTGGACACCGTGGACCACCCCCCCCGCCTCGATGAGCGCCGGGAGCGTCGCGGCCGGGACGAGCCGGACCCGGATGTCCTCCGTCGCGTCGTGCTGGGTCGGACGGACGCGCCGCGCGCCGCGCGCGAGGAACAGGTGCCCCCAGTTCGTGTGCCGCCCGGGCTCGACCGCTAGCCGGCCGAGCGGCTCCCACCCTTGCGCCTCGTAGCCGGTCTCCTCGAGGAGCTCCCGCCGCGCCGTCGCCGCCGGGTCCTCGCCCGGGTCGACGACGCCGGCCGGCAGCTCGTACGCGACCCGGTCGATGGCGTACCGGTACTGCTCCACGAGGACGGCCGCGCCGTCGTCGGTGAGGGCGAGCGTGCACGCCCAGTCGGGGTACTCGGCCACGTGGAACTCGTCGAGGACGGGGCCGCCCGGGATCTGCACGCGGTCGACGCGGAGCGTCATCCACCACCGCTCGAGGAGGCGGCGGGAGGCGAGGGTGATCCAGCGGCGGGGGGCGTCGTCCATGCGACAAGCTAGCCGGCAAGCGCGGGGGGCGGACCGGCTGAAACCCGATGAAGACGGCGCCGTCGGTCTGAGCGCGTTGACCGCCCCGACACACGGCCGTACCTTACGCCCGCTCCCGACGGAGCGCCCGTGCGGAACTAGCTCAGCTGGTAGAGCGCCACCTTGCCAAGGTGGAGGTCGCGGGTTCGAGTCCCGTGTTCCGCTCCCCCCGACGCCCCTGGAGACGCCTCCGGGGGCGTTTTTCGTCCTCTGAGTCCGGTCCCTCCCCGCCGGCCCCCCGCAGTTCCGGGCCGGACCGCCCTCGGAGTCAGAAGACCTCGGCCAGACCGATCCACGGCAGAGGCGCGCCCCCCCCCCGCCTGGTCCGGGGGCTCCATGACGGTCGGAGCCCCCTTCTTCGGGCAGGGCCGCTACGTTCTGAGACGGCTACACAGGCACCCGTTGCCGTCCCCGCCTAGGCGGAGATCTAGGGAGGCCGAGCGCCGTGCCCCATGAGCGTTGCGGTTCCCGGCCACACGGGAAGAGCTTGGTTTGTTTGTCCGTCGATCGCCGAACAACACTGGAGAACGTAGCAGCCCTGCCCTCGGGGGAGGCGCCGCGTCAGCGAGTGGAGGGTGTCCGGCCGAACGCTGGCGACGGCCGCCAGCACGGGCCGCCAGCCGAGGGCTCCGCGGAGACGCCCCGCCCATTCGGGGACGTGGGCCCGCCCCGGGAGAAGTCCCCCTCAGCGCCGTAACGCCCATCGTATCAGAGCCCTCTCGAACCCGACGTGGGGGGCGGCGCGGGGTGAGCGGTCTCTAGGGCGTGGTACCGAGCTGCCCTCCCCATGCCCCCCCCCCGCTCTGACCTGGCCGACTGGGACCGCCTCGTCCGGCGGGCCTCTGCCCGTCCGCCCGTGGCTGAGGGCGGCCGACCGCCGGCGGTCGACGCCGTGCTCCTCCGGCTGTGGGAGGCGTCGGGCTGGCGCCGGCTGGGAGAGCGCCCGCCGGCCGGACGCGCTACGACGCTGCCTCGTACGCCTCGAGCCGCTCGCGGAGGTGGCGGAGCGCCCGGCTCATCTGGGTCTCGACCGTCTTGACGGAGATCCCCAGCCGGTCCGCGATCTCCTGGTAGGTCAGGTGCTCGTAGCGCGAGAGCTCGAAGACCTCGCGCCGCCGCTCCGGGAGCTCGCCGATCCACCGCCCCACCGCCCGGCCGAGCCGCTCGGCCTGGATCCGCTCGACGGCCTCGGGGCGCTCGCTCCGCGCGGCCGTGGCCCGCTCGGCGTCGGCGTAGTCCCGGCGGACGCGTTGCTTGGCGTAGTGGCTCCAGACGTGGTTCCGGGCCGCGGAGAACAGGTACGTCTTGAGGTCGCCGCGGACCTCCCACGAGTCGAACCGCGCCCAGATGCCGAGGAACAAGTCGTGGAGGATGTCCTCGGCCAGCTCGGCGTCGCCCACCTTTCTCGTGATGAACCCGACTAATGACGGGGCGTGGGCGCTGTAGATGGCCGCGAACGCACCACGGTCCGTCAACGGGCCGTCGGAGGCGGGGGCGGGCGGGGTAGCGGTGGTCGTCATGGACGTCTGAACGGATGTTCACTGATAACCAGACGTTCACATTGTAACCGCTTCCGGCCGCTGTGTCAAGACACGGTGCAGCGCCCCGGCCTGTGCTAGACTCCCCCATGCCCCCTCCCCCCGACGCCCAGGCCCGCACACTCGCGAAGGTGGGGGCGCTCTACTACCTCCGGGGGCAGACCCAGCAGCAGATCGCCAACCGCCTCGGCGTCTCCCGGCCGACCGTCTCCCGGATGATCCGCGAGGCCCGCGAGCGGGGCATCGTCCAGATCACCGTCGCCCACGTCGACGGGCTGGCGGCCGACCTGGAGGGCGCGCTCGAGGAGCGGTTCGGGCTCCGCGAGGCCGTCGTGGCCGACGCCGCCGGGGACGAGCAGGCGGCCCGGCTCGGCGCCGCCGCGGCCGGGTTCCTCCGGCGGACGTTGGCGCCCGGGGCCGTCGTCGGCGTCACCTGGGGGACCACGCTCCGCGAGATGGTCAAGGCCGTCGTCCCGCGCCAGACCGAGGGGGTCACGGTCGTCCAGACGCTGGGCGGCGTCGGGCCGCCCCTGGCCGAGGCCCACGCCGCGGACCTCCCGCGCCGGCTGGCGACGGCGCTCGGGGCCGACCTCCGGCTCCTCCAGGCCCCCGGCGTCGTCGCCAGCGCGGAGGCCCGGGCCGTCCTCGCCGCCGACCCCCAGATCCGGGCGGCCCTCGACGCCTTCTCGGCGATGACGACGGCGTTCGTTGGGATCGGCTCGCTCGAGACCAACCCGGTCCTCGGCGACGGGACCCTGTCCCGCGAGGTGGCCCTCCCCGACTCGCTCCCGGCCGAGCTCCGCGAGGGCGGGGCCGTCGGGGACGTGGCCCTCCGGTTCTTCGACGCCGCGGGGCGGCCGGTGCCCACCTCGCTCGACGACCGGATCGTCGGCGTGGACCTCGAGACGCTGGCGGCCGTCGACTGCGTCGTCGGCGTGGCCGGGGGCGCGGCCAAAGTCGGGGCCATCCGCGGCGCCCTGGCCGGCCGGCTCATCGACGTCCTCGTCACCGACGACGCGACGGCCCGGGCGCTCCTCGACGCCGGGGGGCCCTAGACACGCGCGCCCCGAGCCGGAGCCCAGGGCGCGCGGTGGTGGGAGCCTGTAGGCCCGAGCCGCTAGCGGGCCACCGTCAGCCGGCGCGAGGCCGTGAACGTCTCGCCGCGGACCTGGAGCACGTAGGTCCCCGGTGCCAAGCGCGACGTGTCGAGCCCGAGGAGCGCGGTCGCGCCCGGCGCGAGCGGGCCGTCGAACGCCGTCGCCACGGTCCGGCCGAGGACGTCGTGGACCGTCGCCGTCACGCGCTGGGCCGTCTCGACGGCGATCCCAACCTGGGCGCGCGAGGCGGACGGGTTCGGGTACACGTCACTCAGCGCCGCCAGCCCGGGCTCGCCCTCGACCGACGTGTTCTGGACGTCGACGGCCACGGAGTCTATCTGGACGAGGCCACCCCAGGTGCCCATGCCCGAGTCCGGTGTGTTGTTCGACCCGTCGTCCACGTGGCGGCCGGCGGCCTCGATGGAGGTGATCGCGTTGACCCCGCTGTACCCGCTGAGGTCGAACTCAAGGACCTCCCAGTCGTTCACGAACGAGTTGTTGTCGATGGTGTCGTCGGCCCCCTCAGACTTAAGGCCGATGTACATCATCTCGGTGGTGTCCGCGTCCGCACCCGTCCCCGAGATGACGCGGATGCGGAACTCATGGCGCTCGCTGTTCGCGCCGCGGGCCTGCATCGACGCGGCCATCTTCAGGACTGGCGTGCCCGTCCAGTCCTGACCCGTCGCCCAGGTGTACTTCATGCCACGGAACGCATTGGCTGGGATTGGCCGGTTCGGCACGGCCTCGAGCAGGTATGACCCCTCATAGGGGGGGATAAAGAGGGGGGTCGGGCCGTCGAACCCGATCAGCTTCTGATCAACGGCGCGGACGAGAGACCGATCGCCTTCGGGGAGATCGGTGTCGGGCGGGACGTCGGGGGCCCAGCCTTCGGTGCTGCCGCCGAACCCCTCGAAGTCGAAGAGGACGGTTTGGGCGTGGGCCGCCGGGACCAGGAAGGCGGCCGCGAGGAGGAGTAGCAGAGTGCGCATGGCGTGTCGCTGTGGTGAGAGGGGGAGTGAGGGCGGCCGGCTGGCGGAGCCCGTCACCTCAGAGTCCGCCGACGGCGCCCCGGCCCCTACACCATCCGTCTGCGCACGGACGATTTCTCGCAGCACTCTACCCGTCAGTATCCTCCGCGCGCTCCCCCTCGGCCCCTTGACGCGCACGCTCCCCCTGGTCCTGACCCTCGCCCTCGCCGCGTGCGGCGGGGAGCCGCCGGCGTCCGACCCGGAGCCGACGAGCAGCGCCTCTCTCGACGTCGAGGCCCCCGACGGGATGGTCTACGTCCCTGGGGGGAGGACGACGGTCGGCGTGCTCCGGGGCGAGGGCGGCCTCCCGCACGAGCGGCCGGCGTTCCGGGCCGAGGTCGAGCCGTTCCTCCTCGACCGGGCGCCCGTGACCGTCGCCCGCTTCCGCCAGTTCGTCGAGGCCACGGGGTACGAGACGCAGGCCGAGGCGTTCGGCGACGGGGCCGTCCTCGACCAAGGGACGATGGCGTGGTCGCTCGTCCCCGGCGCCGACTGGCGGCGCCCGTTCGGCCCGGACGGCCCGGCGGCGCCCGACGGCCACCCCGTCACGCAGGTGTCGTTCAACGACGCCGCCGCCTTCTGCGCGTGGGACGGCGCCGCGGGCGGAGCGGCCGCCAGCGGGGCCGGGCGGCTCCCCACCGAGGTCGAGTGGGAGCACGCCGCGCGCGGCGCCGATGACGACCGGAGCCCCTACGCCTGGGGCGACGCGCTCGACGAGGGCGGCCGGCTCCGGGCCAACACCTGGACCGGCGCGTTCCCCGGCGGCGACGACGGAGCCGACGGCTACCCCGGCGGCACGAGCCCGGTCGGCACGTTCGGCCGGACGCCGCTCGGCCTCGAGGACATGGGCGGGAACGTCTGGGAGTGGACGGCCTCGTGGTACCGCCCGTACCCGCTCGGCGAAGACGAGGGGACGGGCCCGGGCGCCCCGGCCGGCCCGACCGGCGAGCCGGAGCGGGCCCAGCGCGGCGGCTCGTTCCTGTGCCACCCGGCCTACTGCCACGGCTACCGCGTGAGCGCCCGGAGCCACGCGACGGCCGAGTCGTCGGCCGCACACGTCGGGTTCCGGTGCGCCCGCGACCTCCCCGAGCCGGACGCCCCAGGCGGCGCCTGACGCGCCCTCGGCGCGCCGGCGCCGGCGGCCTACGCGGGGGCCGGCAGCGGGTCGGGGCAAAACGGGGTCGGGCGTAGGGGTGGCGCCGGGCGCGGGCCGTCTCTGGGGCAACCCCTGACACCGCCCCATGCCCGACGCCCCCGCCCGAGGCTCCGTCGCCGAGCGGCTCGACGCGATCAACGAGTACGACCGGGAGCCCGTCCCGGACGACGCGCTCCAGGGGCCGGGCAACTTTGCCGGGCTCTACGCCGGCGAGCACGTCGCGGGCACCGAGTTCGTCATCGGCCCGCTCTTCGTCGCCGGCGGGGCGTCCGCCATCGACCTCGTCGTGGGCCTCCTCGTCGGCAACCTCCTGGCGACGCTCTCGTGGGGGTTCATGACCGGGCCCATCGCCACGCGGACGCGGCTGAACCTGTACTGGCAGCTCCGCAAGATCGCCGGGCCGTGGCTCCTCATCGGCTACAACCTGGTCAACGCGGCCATGTTCTGCTTCCTCGCCGGGAGCATGATCGCGGTCAGCGCCACGGCCGTCGGCCTCCCGTTCGACATGCCAATGCCGGGCCTCGACGACGTCTACCCGACGAGCGCGGCGTGGGTGGTCGTGGTCCTGTTCGTGGGCGCCGTCGTGACGGTGCTGGCGGTCCTCGGGTTCGAGAAGATCGCGGCCTTTAGCAAGGTGGCCGCGCCGTGGATGTTCCTGGTGTTCGTCGCGTGCGGGCTGGCCGTCCTCCCCCAGCTCGGCGTCGAGCGGCCGGGCGACTTCTGGCGGGTCGCCAACGACGTGATCTGGACGGGCGTCCCGCTCGAAGGTCAGGAAAAGCTGACCGTCTGGCACATCCTGTTTTTCGCCTGGTTCGCCAACATGGCGATGCACATCGGGATGGCCGACCTGACCATCCTCCGCTACGCGCGGAAGTGGCAGTACGGGTTCTTCTCCGGATTGGGGATGTACCTCGGCCACTTCGTCGCCTGGATCGCCGCGTCGATCCTGTACGCCCTCGCGCTCCAGCAGGGGAACACGTCGCCCGCGCCCGGCCCCATCGCCTTTCTCGGAGCGGGCTACGCCGGCGTCCTGGCCGTCGTCATCGCCGGGTGGACGACGGCGAACCCGACGATCTACCGGGCCGGCCTCGCGCTCCAGACCGTCACCCCGAACTGGAAGCGGTGGAAGGTCACGGCCGTGGTCGGGGCGGTCACGACGGTCGTGGCCCTGTTCCCGGCCGTCGTGATGAACCTGCTCGGGCTCGTGGCCCTCTACGGCCTCATCCTCATGCCGATGGGCGCCGTCATCTTCGCCGACTTCTGGCTCGTCCCGAAGCTCGGCCTCCGCCCGCTCTACGCCGAGTGGCGCAGCCTCGTCTTTTCGTGGCCCGCCGCGCTCGCCTGGCTGGGGACGCTCGCCGTGTGCTGGGTCCTCAACGCCGTGTTCGGGGTCGGGCTGTTCTTCCTCGGGCTGCCCGGGTGGTTCGTGGCCGTCGGCCTCTACCTCGCGGGGGCGTGGGCGCAGCAGCGCGGGGCGGTCGCCGAGCCGGCCGTGCGCGCGTCTAGCGAGACCCCGCTCGGCGTCCCCGCCAGCCCGGCCGCCCCGTCGTCATGACCGCGCTCCTCAAGCTCCTCTCGGCCGCCGGGCTGGTCCTCACCGTCGTCCCGGCCGCCCTCGTCTTTTTCGCGGGCGTCGCGTGGGAGACCCACGCCCTCCTCATGGGCATCGGGACGGTCCTGTGGTTCGCCACGGCCCCGTTCTGGATGCGCGAGGCGAAGCCCGACGACGCGCTCTGGGAGCAGAGAAGAGTAGAATGATGCGTGATACGTGATGCGTGATTCTTCTAACCGATCACGCATCACGCATCGAACCAACCACGACCCATGCAGATCTCCGACGCCGACCACCGCCGCGACCTCGACGCGCTGGCGGAGCGCCTGGACCGGACCGGCCAGAGCGCCGAGGCCGCCGTCGAGGCCGTCCGCCAGTTCACGGTCGCCGTCCCGTCGTGGGCGCTGGGGACAGGCGGGACGCGGTTCGGGCGGTTCCCCGGGCCGGGCGAGCCGCGCGACGTGTTCGAGAAGCTCGACGACTGCGCCCAGATCCACGCCCTCACCGGCGCCACGCCCACCGTCTCGCTCCACATCCCGTGGGACGAGCCCGACGACGCCTCCGCCCTCCGCGAGCACGCGGCCGAGCTGGGGCTGGCGTTCGACGCCGTCAACTCGAACACCTTTCAGGACCCGGCCGGCGCCGCGCACAGCTACAAGCTCGGCAGCTTCTCCAACCCCGACGCCGGCGTGCGCCGCCAGGCCGTCGAGCACAACCTCCACACGATTGAGGTGGGCCAGACGCTCGGGTCCGACGCCATCACCGTCTGGCTGGCGGACGGGACGAACTACCCGGGCCAGGCCAACCTCCGCCGGTCCTACGACCGCGTGCTCGGGTGTCTGGAAAAAGTCTACGCCGGCCTCCCGGACGGCTGGCGGCTCTTTACCGAGCACAAGCCGTACGAGCCGGCTTTTTATAGCACCGTCGTCCAGGACTGGGGCACGTCGCTGATGCTGGCGCAAGCCCTGGGCGACCGCGCCGAGTGCCTCGTCGACCTCGGCCACCACCTGCCGAACACGAACGTCGAGCTCGTCGTGGCCCGGCTCGTCTCGGCCGGGAAGCTCGGCGGGTTCCACTTTAACGACTCGAAGTACGGCGACGACGACCTCACGGCCGGCTCGATCAAGCCGTACGCCCTCTTCCTCGTGTTCCACGAGCTGGCGCTGGCGGCCGAAGACGGCGGGTTCGACCCGGCGTACATGATCGACCAGAGCCACAACCTGAAGGACCCCATCGAGGCGCTCCTCCAGACGGTCGATCAGCTCCAACAGGCCCATGCCAAGGCGCACCTCGTCGACCGCTCCGCGCTCGCCGGGTACCAGGACGCCGGCGACGTCCTCATGGCCGAGCGGACGCTGAAGGACGCCTACGAGACGGACGTCCGCCCCCTCGTCGCGGAGGCCCGGCTCCGGGCCGGCGGCGCGGCCGACCCGATCGCTGCCTTCCGCGCGGGTGGCTACCGCCAGCGGGTCGCGGACGAGCGTGGGGCCGGCGCCTACGCCCCGCCGCAGAGCCTTTGATCATGCTCCGCATGGGTACAGGGCACAGGGTACAGGGTACACGGGTCGCCGCGTGGGTGGTCGTACCCCGTACCCCGTACCGCGTACCCCGCCCGAGATCGCAGTAGCTCCATACCTCTGTGCCCCTCCCCTCCTCTTACCTCGCCATCGACCTCGGCGCCTCGTCGGGGCGGGCGGTCGTGGGCGTGCTGGAGGGCGCGAACGTCCATCTAAGCGAGGTCCACCGTTTTCGGACGCCGCTCGTGGAGCGGGCGGGCGCGGGCGGCGTCCGGCTCGTGTGGGATCTGGAGACGCTGTGGGCCGAGGTCCGCACCGGGCTCGACCTCGCGCTGCGGATCGCGCCGGGCCTCCGGTCGGTGTCGGTCGACACGTGGGGCGTCGACTACGTCCCGCTCGGGGCCGACGGCCGGGCGCTCCGCGACCCCTACGCCTACCGCGACCCGAGGACGAAGGGCCAGATGGCCGCCGTCCTCGCCCGCATCCCCGCCGCCACCCTCTACGGCCGGACGGGCATCCAGTTTTTGGAGTTCAACACGGTCTACCAGGTCGCCGCCGACCTCGAGCACGAGCCCGAGACCGTCGCGCAGACCGAAACGCGGCTCCTCATCGCCGACTACCTCCTCTACCGGCTGAGCGGCGAGGCCGTCGCCGAGCGGACGCTGGCGAGCACGACCGGCCTGTTCCACGCCCGCACGGGCGACTGGGACGCCGAGGTCGTCCGCCAGTTGGGCGACGACGTCGGGCGCTGGCCGCGCGTCGTGGAGCCGGGCACCGTGCTCGGGCCCGTCCTCGCGAGCGCGCTCCCGGCCGGCTGGCGGGGCGATCCGCCGACGGTCGTCGCCACGTGCTCGCACGACACGGCCGCGGCCGTGGCCGCCGTCCCCGCGACCGGCGAGCGGCCGTGGGCCTACGTCTCGTCCGGGACGTGGTCGCTCGTCGGCGTTGAGCGCGACGGGCCCGTCCTGACGGACGCCGCGCGGCGGGCCGGGTTCACGAACGAGGCCGGCGTCGACGGGACGACCCGGCTCCTCAAGAACCGGACGGGGTTCTGGGTCTTGGAAGAGTGCATCCGCGAGTGGGCCGAGGTCGACGGCGACCGGCCGGACTACGAGACGCTCGTGGCCGAGGCCGCGGCCGCCCCCTCCGCCGGCCGCTACCTCGCCCTGAACGGGCCGCCGTTCGCGCTCCGCGGCGACATGCAGGCCAAGATCCGCGCCTTCTGCCGCGAGCACGAGGTGCCGCTGCCGGCCTCGCGCGGCGCCCTCGTCCGGCTCGTGTTCGAGAGCCTGGCCGAGAGCTACCGCCGCGTCCTCGCCGAGCTCGCGTCGCTCACCGGCGAGCGGCCCGAGACGCTCCACGTCGTCGGCGGGGGCGCCCGGAACGCCTTCCTCAACCAGCTCACGGCCGACGCCTGCGGGGTCCCCGTCGTCGCCGGCCCGGCCGAGGCCACGGCCCTCGGCAACCTCCTCGTCCAAGCGCGCGCCCTCGGCGACCTCGACGGCTCGGTCCGCGAGGCCGTCCGCGCCCACGCCGCCCTCCGTACCACCACCCCGGCCGACGTCCCGGCCTGACCCCATGCCCGCCGACCTGAACGCCGCCGCCACCCTCGACGCGGACCCCGAAGGGGCCGCCGACTACCTCCGCTCGCGCTGGGACGAGGCCGCGGCGCCCGACGACCCCGTCGACCGGCTCGTCTACCGCTCGAACCTCCTCGGCGAGGACGCCCGGATCACGAACACCGGCGGCGGCAACACGTCGTCCAAGGTCGAGATGCCCGACCCGGTCACGGGCGAGACGGCGACGGTCTTGTGGGTGAAGGGGTCCGGCGGCGACCTCCGGACGGCGAAGCGGGCCAACTTCGCCTCGCTCTACCAGGACCGGCTGATGGCGCTCCAGGACGTCTACGCGAGCAAGCCCGAGCGCGGGCCGAAGACGCCGGCCGAGGACGAGATGGTGGCGATGTACCCCCACACCACGTTCGACCTCAACCCGCGCGCGCCGTCCATCGACACGCCGCTCCACGCCTACATCCCCTATAAACACGTCGACCACATGCACCCCGTCGCCGTCATCGCCCTCGCGACGGCGGCCGATGGCGAGGCGCTGACGCGCGAGGTGTACGGCGACGAGGTCGTCTGGACCGACTGGCAGCGGCCCGGGTTCGAGCTCGGCCTGGAGCTCCAGCGGATCTGCCGGGAGCACCCCGACGCGAAGGGGGTCGTCCTCGGCGGCCACGGCCTGATCAACTGGGCCGACGACGACCGCGCGTGCTACGAGCTGACGCTCGACCTCATCCGCCGCGCCCAGGACTTCCTCGATGCCCGCGCGAACGGCCAGCCCGACTTTGGCGGCCAGAAGACCGGGCCGCTGGCGGAGGCCGAGCGCCGCGCCGTCCTGGACGAGGTTCTCCCGTGGCTGCGCGGCCGCGTGAGCGGCGAGAAGCGGATGATCGGGACCGTCCAGGCCACGGACGAGGTGCTCGAGTTCGTCGGCTCGCACGACGCGCCGCGCCTCGCGGAGCTGGGCACGTCCTGCCCCGACCACTTCCTCCGCACCAAGATCAAGCCGCTCTACGTCGACTGGCAGCCCGACGAGGGCGCCGACGCGCTCAAGCAAAAGCTCGACGACGGCCTCCGCCAGTACGTCGAGGACTACGGTGCCTACTACGAGCAGCACAAGCACGACGACTCGCCCGCGCTCCGGCCGTCGTCGCCGTCGGTCGTCCTGATCCCGGGCGTCGGGCTCGTGGCCTGGGGGAAGTCGAAGTCCGAGAGCCGGGTCACGGCCGAGTTCTACACGGCGGCGATCGGCGTGATGCGTGGGGCCGAGCGGGTCTCGTCGTACACCGCACTCCCGCGCCAGGAGGCGTTCGACATCGAGTACTGGCTCCTGGAGGAGGCCAAGCTCCAGCGGATGCCGCCCGAGAAGGCGCTCGCCCGCCAGGTCGCCGTCGTCGTCGGCGCCGGGAGCGGCATCGGACGCGAGGTCGTGGACCACCTCGTCGGCGAGGGCGCCGTCGTCGCGTGCGTGGACCTCGACGCGGGCACAGCGCGCGAGACGGCCGAGGCCGTGATGGACCGGGTCGGGATGGGGATCGGCGTGGCCGGCTCCGGCCTCTCCGGCTCCGGCGACGTCGTCGGGCTGGGCGCCGACATGACCAAGCGCGCGGCCGTCCGCGAGATGGTCTCGGACGTCGTGTTCGCCTACGGCGGGCTCGACCACGTGGTCGTGACGGCCGGCTACTACCCGACGCCGGACGAGAACGGCGAGGTCTCGGACGGCCAGTGGGCGACGGCGTTCGCCGTCAACGTGAGCGGCCCGTACGTCGTCCTCGACGAGGCGCGCCGCGTGTGGGAGGCGCAAGAGCTCGACGGCTCGGCGGTCGTCACGACGAGCGTGAACGCGGTCGTCCCCAAGGCCGGGTCGTTCGCCTACGACACGTCGAAGGCGGCGGCGAACCACCTCGTCCGCGAACTCGCCGTGGCGCTGGCGCCGCGCGTGCGCGTCAACGGCGTGGCCCCGGCGACGGTCGTCGAGGGCTCGTCGATGTTCCCCCGCGACCGCGTCAAGGCGTCGCTCACCAAGTACGGGATCGACTTTGCCGACGGCGACTCGACCGAGGACCTCCGCGCCAAGCTCGCCAAGTTCTACGCCGCCCGGACCCTGACCGACCAGCCCATCACGCCCGACGACCAGGCCGAGGCCATCCTCGCCCTCGTGACCGGCATGCACAAGACGACGGGCCAGATCCTCAGTGTGGACGGCGGCCTCCGCGACGCCTTCCTCCGGTGACGGCAGGTACGAGGTACAGGGTACGGGGTACGGTCCGCCGGGGGCAGGGCGCCCGCGTCGTACCGCGTACCCCGTACTGCGTACCCGCCCGTAGGGCGCTCTGATGGCCGCCGCGCTCGGCATCCTGCTCCACGGCCTCGGCGGGTTCGCGGCCGGCAGTTTTTATCTGCCCATCCAGCGGATCAAGGACTGGGCGTGGGAGACGTCGTGGCTCGTCAACGGGCTCGCGGCGTGGCTCGTCGTCCCGTGGGTCGTGGGCCTGCTGACGGTCCCGGACGTGGCCGGCGTCCTCGCCTCGGCGCCGCTCTCGGCGCTCGGGTGGTGCTACCTGTTCGGCGTGCTGTGGGGGGTCGGGAGCCTCACGTTCGGGCTGGCGATGCGCTTTCTCGGCATCTCGCTGGGGATGGCCGTCGCCCTCGGCTTTACGGCCGCGTTCGGGACGCTCGTCCCGCCCATCTGGGAGGGCACGTTCCTCGACCTCCTCGGGACCGCCAGCGGCCGGATCACGGTCGGCGGCGTGGCCCTCTGCCTCGTCGGGATCGGCGTGGCCGGGCGGGCTGGGATGATGAAGGAGGGCGACGTGACGGACGAAGAAAAAACGGCCGTGGTCGAGGAGTACGACCTGAGAAAGGGCGTCGGCGTGGCGGTCGTGGCCGGCGTCCTCAGCGCGTGCTTCGCGTTCGGGCTCGCGGCCGGCCGGCCGATCGCGGAGGCGGCGATCGCGGCCGGGGCCGACCCGCTCTGGCAGAACAACGCGGTCCTCATCGCCGTCCTCGCCGGCGGCCTCACGACGAACGGGCTCGCGTGCCTCTGGATGGGCTGGCGCAACCGGACGTTCGGGGACTTCGGCGACGACGACGTCCGCCTCGCGCGGAACTACGGGCTCGCCGCGCTGGCGGGGCTCACGTGGTACCTCCAGTTCTTCTTCTACGGCATGGGGACGACGTTCCTCGGCGAGGCGTACGAGTTCGCGTCGTGGAGCATCCACATGGCCTTTATCATCCTGTTCTCGAACGCGATTGGTGTCGGGCAGGGCGAGTGGCGCGGGGCGGCGCCCCGGACGATGCGGACGCTCGGGCTCGGGCTCTTCGTGCTCCTGGCCTCGGTCGTCCTCATCGGCCTCGCCAGCCAGATCGCGGGGGCGTAGCGGGTTCGCGGTTGGACGGTTCGGGGTTCGCGGTGTAGATGACGCTGGCGTCTACGGGCTCGAGGAGCACGGCGGCGGTAGGCGCCAGCAGGCGGATTGGAGGTGCGACTGAACCGCTCAGCAACCGTCGGAGTCGAGTCCCCCTCCTGGACAGGAGGGGCGAGGGGTGGTGGACAGGCCGAGCGCGATGCTCGGCCTGGGAGCGGTGCTCCGGCCGGTCTACCCCCTCCCCGGAGCCTGTCCCCGCGTAGGCGGGGGCGGACTCCCCCTGTCCAGGGGGAGGACTGTTCTGGAGCGTTCCTGGACAGCTCCTCAACCGTAAACCCCGAGTCCGTCAGCAGATCTGGACGGCCTCCAGGCCGAGGAGCGCCCCCAGCCGCGCGAGCGTCGCCCCGTGGTGGCCCGTGCCGACGGCGCAGTGGTGGTGCGGGCCCTCGGCGCACCAGGCGTCCATGAACCCCTTGACGCCCAGCGAGAACCGGTAGCGCGAGTTCGTGTTGCCGATCTCGAGGATCGGACCCGGAACGGCCTCGCCCTCGGCCACGAGCAGCTTGAGCTGCCCCTGGGCCGTCTGGACGACGGCGAGGAGCGTGACCGGCCCGGGCTTGACGGACATCTCGACCGAGAGCCCGTGACTCGGCTTCCCGTGGTAGACGGCGAGCGGCTTCAGGCGAGGCTTGCCCTCCGCGATCCGGATGTGACCCGGCCCGTCGTGGCCCATGAGGACGACGTCGTCGTCGAAGTCGAGCGCGTAGAACTCGGTAAAGGACCCGCCGGCCCCGAGCGTGTCCAGGACCTTCATGGCCTGGACGTTCTTGACGTCGCACTCGCCCGCGACCGGGACGCCCCGCGCCGTGAGCATCGACGTCCCGGCGATGACCGAGCCGACGAGGTCCTCGTAGACGCCGCCCGCGACGCCCTCGTAGTAATAGGCGAGGGCGCCCAGGCCGTGCGCGTCCGCCAGCCGGTCGAGGGCGACGGCCGTCCGCGCCGCGCGGCGGACCTCGGCCTCGGCGCACTCGGGCGACACGTCGAACGACTGGCGGACGCGCTCGACGGCCGCGTCCACGTCCTCGTCCGTCGCGTCGTCGCGGAGGCGCTGCAGCTCGTCCATCTCAAGGTGGACGATGTGCGTCCCGAACGCGACGGACTGCATCGTCGGGTCGGTGTAGATGTCGAGCATCCCGTTGTAGTAGTGGCCGAGGATGCCCAGCCGCGCCTCGCGCAGGGCGGCCGCCGCGTGGGCCGCCGCCGTCCAGGCGTCGATCTCGGCCCACGCCTCGGCGTCGTCGAGCGTGCCGGTCACCTGGTGGAACGGGACGCCGGCGCGGAGGAAGACGGACGCCACCTCGGGCACGGCGCACGCCTGACAATGCGCGAGCCACTCGCCCGTCATCGCGTGCCGGTCCTTCAGCCCGTTGAACCGGGCGTAGTCGATGGCCGCCGTCGGCTGGAGGTTGAGGACCACGACCGGCGCGCCCGTGCGCTGGACGACGGGCAGGACCGTCGCCGAGAGCGCGTAGGTCGAGACGTAGAGGAACACGACGTCCACGCCCCGCTGGCGGAACGTCTCGGCCGCCGCGTGGGCCGCCTCGACCGAGTCCACGAGCCCGGCGTCGACGACCTCGGCGCCGGTCTCCGCCAGCCGGCCGGCGATCCGGGCCTGGTACCCTTCGAGCCGCCCCTTCAGCCCGTCGAACTGGTCCCAGTAGGTGTCGAGCCCGATCCCGAACAGGCCGACGGTGGCACTCGGGGCGGGCGTTCGGTCGGCGGCGTCGTTGGGCATGGCGGGGGAAGGAGATGGAGTCGAGGCGTCGGGGTACGCCCGGGGCCGGCCCGACTGTTAGGGAGACTCCCGAGCCCCCGCCGCCCCTGATGCGCCCCGTCCTCCTCGCCGCGCTGGCGGTCCTCCTCGCCGCGCCCGCCAGCGCCCAGCCCCACGCCGTCTGGGACGCCGACACCGTGTGGACGGCCGGCTGGGTCGGCGCCGCCGACCTCACGCCCGCCGACTCGCAGAACGTCTGGACCGCGGCCCGCACGACGTTCCGGCTGGACGAGGCGCCCCGGGAGGCCGAGGCCCGGGTCGCCGTCGACTCGCGGTACTGGCTGTGGGTGAACGGCGACCTCGTCGTCCGCGAGGGCGGGCTCAAGCGCGGCCCGTGGCTCGGCGCGAGCTACTACGACCCCGTCGACCTCGGCCCGCACCTCCGGGCCGGCGAGAACACCGTGGCCGTCCTCGTCTGGACGTGGGGGAAGGACGGGTTCAGCCACTACAACACCGACGCGCCCGGCCTCCTGCTCGACTTGGAGGCGGACGGGGCGCCCGTCGCGCTCGACTGGCGGGCGCGGCGGCACCCCGCCTACGGCGGCACCGGCCCGCCGCACCCCAACTTCCGCCTGTCCGAGACGAACGTCCGCTACGACGCCCGCGCGGAGCTCGACGGGTGGGCCGACCCCGGCTACGACGACGGCGCGTGGCCTGCGGCCGTCGCACTGGCGGAGGCCGGGGCCGACCCGTGGGGCCCGCTCGTCCGCCGGCCGATCCCGCCGTTCCGCGACTTCGGCCTCCGTCCGTACCTCGACGCCCCGGCGTTCCCGTTCGTCTCGACCGGCGACACGGTCCTCGTCGCGCTCCCCTACAACGCGCAGATCACGCCCTGGCTCGACGTCGAGGCCCCGGCCGGCGCGCTCATCGACGTCCGGACGGACAACTACCGCGGCGGGAGCGCTTACAACGTCCGCTCGGAGGTCGTTACGCGCGCGGGCCGCCAGCAGGCCGAGCCGCCGGGGTGGATGAACGGCCACGTCGTCCGGTACGCGATCCCCGCGGGCGTCACGGTCCACGGGCTCGCCTTCCGCGAGACGGGCTACGACACGGACTTCACGGGCTCGTTCGCGTCGTCCGACCCGGCGCTCGACACGCTGTGGCAGAAGTCGCTCCGGACGCTCTACGTCACCATGCGCGACACGTACATGGACTGCCCGGACCGCGAGCGGGCCCAGTGGTGGGGCGACGTCGTCCTCGAGATGGGCGAGAGCTTCTACGCCCTCTCGCGGAGCGCCGACGCCCTCGGCCGGAAGGGGATCCTCGAGCTGGCGGCGTGGCAGCGGCCCGACTCGACGCTCTACTCGCCGGTCCCCTCGACGCCGTCGATGTGGAGCGCCGAGCTCCCGACGCAGATGCTGGCGTCCGTCGGCCACTACGGGTTCTGGACGTACTACCTCCACACCGGCGATGCCGAGACGATCCGCCGCGTCTACCCCGCCGTCCGCGACTACCTCGCCGTGTGGGAGACCGACGCCGACGGCCTCGTCGTCCCGCGCCCGGGCGGGTGGACGTGGGGCGACTGGGGCGACCACAAGGACATGCCGCTCCTCTACAACGGGTGGTACGCGCTCGCCCTCCAGGGCCAGCGCGAGATGGCGCGCCTCACCGACCACGACGCCGACGTGCCCGCCATCGACGCCGCGCTCGACCGGCTGGCCGAGGCGTTCAACGAAAGGTTCTGGACGGGCACGGCCTACCGCTCGCCCGGCCACGAGGGGCCGACCGACGACCGGGGGAACGCGCTCGCCGTCGTCGCCGGGCTCGCCGGCCCGGACAAGCACCCCGCGATCCGCGAGGTCCTGCTGCGAGAGCGCCACGCGAGCCCCTACTTCGAGAAGTACGTGGCCGAGGCCCTCATGCAGATGGGCTACGTGGACGACGCGCTCGCGCGCCTCAAGAGTCGCTACGCGGCCATGATCGAGAGCCCGCTCACGACGCTCTGGGAGGGGTGGGGGATCGGGGCCGAGGGGTTCGGCGGCGGCACCTACAACCACGCCTGGAGCGGCGGCCCGCTCACGCTGCTCTCGCAGGTCGTGGCTGGCGTCGAGCCCATCGCGCCCGGCTACGCCACGTTCCGCGTGGCGCCCCGGCTCGGGTCGCTGGCACACGCCGCGGCCGTGGTCCCGTCCATCCGGGGCGAGATCGCCGTCGAGGCCCGCCAGCGGGAGGGGTCGTTCGCACTCCGCGTGACCGTCCCGGACGGGGCGCGCGCGCTCGTCGAGGTCCCCCGCGTCGGCCGCGTCGTCCGGGTCGGCGACGCCGTGGCGTGGTCGGCCGACGGGCATGGGACGCCGCCGGCCGGCGTCTCGCTCGACGGGGCCGACGCCGAGGCCGTCCGGCTGTGGGTGGGCCCGGGCCGCTGGCGGCTCGTGGCCGAGTAGCGACCGCGGGCCGATCGAGACGCGCCGACCCGGGGCGGGGCACCCAAAAAAGCCCTACCGGATGTAGGGGTCGCCCCGGGGGCGTCCCGACTTAGGGGCAGTCCGGGCCCGCGCGCCCCGTCCCTCCCACCCGCGAACCGAGGACATGGCACCCTCCCCCCGCTCACCCCGCGGCCTCTTCTGGCTCGTCGCCGCACTCGCCCTGCTTGCGGCCCCCGCCAGCGCGCAGGGCCTCGCCGATCCGGTGGCGCCCGCCGAGCCGGAGACGTCCGTCCTGCTCCGCCCGGCCGCCGAGCGCGCCCTCGCTGCTGGCGCCCGGGCCGACCTGTGGCGCCCGGCCCGGGACTTTACCGTCACCGGCCGGGTCATCTCGGCCGACGACCGCCAGCCGCTCCCCGGCGTCAACGTGGTCGTGCCGGGAACGACGGTCGGCGTGGCGACGGACATTGATGGGCGGTACGAGATCACGGCCCCGTCCGAGACCGACTCGCTCCAGTTCTCCTACGTCGGGTTCGAGACGCAGGCCATCCCGATCCTGGGACGCGCCGAGATCAACGTGACGCTGAGCCCGCAGAACTACACCGGCGACGAGGTCGTCGTCATCGGGTACGGGACGAGCGAGGTCCGCGACCTGACCGGGTCGGTCGGGGCCATCACGGCCGAGGAGATCGAGAACAAGCCGCTCGTCTCGTTCGAGGAGGCCATCGCCGGGCGCGTGGCCGGGGTCAGCGTGCAGCAGAACTCGGGCGACCTCCAGGGCAACTTCCAGATCGACATCCGGGGCGTCGGGTCGTTCGGGAGCACGAACCGCCCGCTCTACATCGTCGACGGGATCCCGCTCGAGCCGACGGACAACTCGTTCCTCGCGACGCTCAACACGCAGGACATCGCCTCGATCTCGGTCCTCAAGGACGCGAGCAGCGCCTCGATCTACGGCGTCCGCGCGGCCGACGGGGTCGTCATCATCACGACGAAGTCGGGGGCCGGGCTCGAGCCGGCCGTCGAGTTCTCGACCGAGTTCGACGCGGCCTCGCCGATCCGCCAGCTCGACATGCTCAACTCGGCCGAGCTCGCCGAGTACCGGCGCGACGCCGTCCGGAACTCGCAGGGGGCCAACCCGACGTTCGAGCTCCCGGCCCCGCTCCAGGACCCCACGTTCCTCGCGGCCAACGACACCGACTGGCAGGACGCCGTGACCCAGACCGGCCTGAGCCAGCGGTACAACGTGAGCGCGCGGGGGAGCGCCGGGGCCGTCCAGTTCGCGGCGTCGGGGAACTACGAGGACGTCGAGGGCCGGATCATCGGGACCGACATCCAGCGCGCGTCGATCCGGCTCAACTCTGTCGTCGACCTCAGCGACCGGGCCACGATCGACGTCCGGCTCAACGGGTCGCGCCAGTGGGGGAGCGTCGTCGCCAACGACCAGACGTTCGGGGCCTCGCTCCGCGACGCCCTCTACAAGTACCCCTGGGAGCAACCGTACACCGAGGACGGCGAGTTCGCGGCCTACGACGTGAACGACCCCGAGCTCGGGGCCATCTACTCGAACCCGTTCCCGCAGAACCCGGTCGCCGACCTCCTCGAGAACGAGCTGGACCGGCAGTGGCAGCAGTTTATCGCGACGACGGCCTTCACCTACCGGCTCCCGTTCGACCTCCGCTACCGGGGGAGCGCCTCGGCCAACCTCTCGGCGAACACGGCCGACGACTTCCTCCCGACCCGGGACCGGGCCCGCCAGCAGCGGGAGTTCGTGACCGTCCGGGCCTTCGACCAGCTCGGGTACAACTACTTCACCGACCACACGCTCACGTTCGACCGGGAGTTCGGGGCCCACGACGTCGAGGTCCTCGCCGGAACGAGCTTCCAGGAGGACTACCTCGAGTTCGCGTTCGTCTCGGGCACGGGGGGAACGAACAACGAGCTCACGCAGGTCAGCCTTCAGCCGGAGCGGACGGGGACGAGCGCCCGGGAGCAGAGCCAGCGGCTCATCTCGTACTTCAGCCGGCTGACCTACGACTACGCCGACACGTACTTCCTGACGGGGACCGTCCGGGTCGACGGGTCCTCGAAGTTCTCGCCCGAGCGGCGGTGGGCCGCGCTCCCGGCCGTCGGGCTCGCCTGGCGGGCCTCGAACGCCCCGTTCCTCCGCGACCTCGACGTCGTCAACGACTTCAAGCTCCGGGGCAGCTTCGGGTACCTCGGCGACCGCGACGGGATCGGCGACAACGCCTTCCTGACGCGCGTCGGGAGCGGGTTCGTCGCCTTCGGCGAGGAGGGCGTCCAGCAGACCCCGATCAACAACATCGCCCTCCCCGACGGCGTGGGCTGGGAGACCATCCGCCAGTTCGACCTCGGGTTCGACCTCACCGTCCTCGACGGCCGGGTCGGGCTCACGGCCGACTACTACAACCGGTTCACCCAGGACGTCCTCGGGTCGGTCCCGGCTCCGCCGGCGTTCCCGGTCGGGGCCGTGGCCGGGAACGTCGGGTCGGTCCTGAACCAGGGGTTCGAGTTCGCCCTCGACGTCATCCCCGTCGACGCCGACCGGTTCGACTGGCGCTCGACGCTCACGTTCGGGTACAACCACAACGAGGTCGAGGACATCCGGGAGGACGTCCTCGGCGAGAACCAGGGGCTCCCCGGCCGGAACCTCAACGACGGCCCGCTCCAGTTCGGCTCGGTCAACAGCACGCTCATCGGCGGGGCCATCGGGGACCTCTACGGGTGGGACTTTGTCGGGATCTGCTCGACGGACCAGTACGACGAGGCGACCAACTCGTGCGCCGGGCTGACGGCCCGCGGCGGGGTCCTGGGCGTCCAGCCCGGGGACACGATCTACCGCGACGTCAACGGCGACGGCGTCATCGACGACGCCGACCGGGTGTTCCTCGGGAGCGGGCTCCCGCAGGCGTTCGGGGGGCTCACGAACGTGCTCACGTTCGGGCCGCTCGAGTTCGAGACGCTCTTCACCTACGCCTTCGGGCGGAAGCTCTTCGACACGTCGCTCATGTTCGGGATCTCGGGCGACTCGAACATCAACAAGCGGGCGGCCGTCCTCGACCGCTGGACGCCGGAGAACCAGGACACCGACATCCCCCGGGCGTACCAGGGCCGGCGCGGCTACATCAACGCGCTCCCGTCCGACTTCTTCATCCAGGACGCCGACTTCGTCCGGCTCCGGACGGTCCGGCTGACCTACACGGTGCCCGGCCGGTACGCCGGCCTCGTCGGCGCCCAGCGCGCCCAGGTCTCCCTGATCGGGACCAACCTCCTCACGTTCACCGACTACACCGGCTACGACCCCGAGGCGTCGAGCGGGGCCCGGGACGGGAGCGGGAACCTCGACGCGGCCTCGGCCCCGCTCTCGCCCGGGCTCGACCTCACCACGTACCCGATCGCCAAGACCGTCGGGGTCCGCCTCAACGTCACGCTCTAAAGACGCCTCCGATGACCCGACTCCGCTCTCCCCGCGCCCGGTGGGCGCCCGTCCGCCGCGCCGCGCTCGCGCTCTCGGCCGTGCTCGCCGTCGCCGGCTGCGACTCCGCCCTCGACACCGAGGCGTTCAACGTCCAGACGCTCGACGCCCAGCTCTCGAACCCCCGGGGGGCCATCCAGTACGTCAACAGCCTCTACGGGGCGCTCCCGGGCCTCTACAACGGGGCCGTCCCGAACCTCGTCGAGAGCGGGACCGACGACGGGTGGCCGTTCGCTCAGAGCTTCCAGGGGCTCAAGACGCGGGACATCGACGGGACGCAGGCCCAGCTCGGGAACGTCTGGAACCCGAGCCTGACCCACATCTCCCGGATCAACTACTACCTCGGCCGCGAGGCAGAGATCGACTTCGGCGACGGCGAGGCGGACGCCGAGCTCAAGGGCCAGCTCCGCGGCGAGGCCCTGTTCCTCCGGGCGTTCTACTACTTCAACCTCGTCCGGCTCTTCGGCGAGGTCCCGATCTACGACGAGTCGGTCGAGATCGACGAGGTCAGCGAGGCGCAGCGCCCGCGCGACCCGGTCCCGGCCGTCTACGACTTTATCAAGAACGACCTCCGGCGGGCCGTCGACCTCCTCCCGGTGAGCTACGGCGACGACGCCAACGCGCTCGCCGACGAGACGGGCCGGGCCACGAGCGGGGCGGCCCGGACGCTGCTGGCGAAGGTCCACCTCACGCTCGAGGAGTGGGACGACGTGCTCGACGTGACCGAGCCGCTCCTCGACGGGCGGTACGCGCTCCTCCAGGGGTCCCTGAACGACAGCGAGGGCTACGTCGAGAACTTCTACGGGCTCCTCCTCGACGCCTCGCTCGAGAACGGGCCGGAGTCCATCTTCGAGGTCCAGTACTCGGCGCTCGGGGACGGGCCGAAGTCCTTTATCCGCGTCGCGTTCACGCCGCGCGGCACGCGCGACGGCCAGAACCAGATCCTCCCGACCGACAACGACTACCCGGACTTCGAGACGGGCGCCTACGGGCCCAACGCGATCATCCAGGCGTACGAGGACGGCGACCCCCGGTTCGTCGTCACGTTCGACAAGTTCGGGGCGTCCGGGAACCCGGTCACGGAGTCGCGCGGCGAGCGCGAGTGGTTCGTGCGGAAGTGGTACTCGAACATCGGCAACAACGAGACCTCGTTCAACATCGTCGTCTTCCGCTACGCGGAGGTCCTCCTCATGCGGGCCGAGGCGTTCGCCGAGCTCGGCCAGACGGGCGCGGCCGTCGACCTCGTCAACCAGATCCGCCAGCGGGCCGGGCTCGACCCGCTCGGCGACGAGTTCAGCGACGGCGACGACGACCAGGCCGAGGCCATCGAGGCCGTCCGCCGCGAGCGCCGGCTGGAGCTGGCGTTCGAGTTCAAGCGGTTGTTCGACCTCAACCGCTGGGGGACCCTGACCGACGTGCTCGCGCCGCAGGGGGTGACGATCGACCCGGCCAAGGTCACGACGCACCCGATCACGGGGGAGCCGGAGGTGCTCTACCCGATCCCGCTCTCGGAGCTCCAGCGGAACCCGAACGCGACCCAGAACGCGGGCTACTAGCGGCGGGCCCCGGGGGCCTCCCCCACTCCGCCCCGCCCGCCGCCCCCCCGCTGGCGGCGCCCGTCCCCACCGCCCGCCCATGCGCCGCGCCGCCGCCCTCGCCCTCCTCGCCGCGCTCGCGGCGTGCTCCAACAACCCCGTCGTCGAGGCGCCCGTCGACCGGCCGCCGCCGCCGCCGGCCGCCAGTGGGCCGCTCAACGTGGTCCTCGTCCAGGCCGACGACATGGGGTGGCACGACCTCGGGGCGTACGGCAACCGGTTCCACGAGACGCCGAACCTCGACCGGATGGCGGCCGAGGGGCTCCGCTTTACCGACGGCTACGCGGCCTCGCCGATCTGCTCGCCGTCGCGGGCGGCGCTCATGACGGGCCGCTCGCCGGTCGCGCTCAACATCACCGAGCACTTCCGGGGGCGCCCGCCGGTCGAGCCGTGGCAGCGCCTCGTCCCACCGGAGCAGGCCCCGCACCTCCCGCACGAGCCGACGACCGTCGCCGAGCTGGCGGCGGCCGAGGGCTACGTGACCGCGCACGTCGGGAAGTGGCACCTGGGCTACGCCGGCCAGAACTCGCTCCCCCAGGACCACGGGTTCGACGTCAACGTCGGGGGGAGCGGGCGCGGCCTCCCGCCGACCTTCTTCTACCCGTACCTGACCGGAAACCCGACCGAGGACCTCCTCGGCGAGCCCATCGACCCGGCGCGCGAGGGGGAGTACCTGACCCATCGGCTGACCGAGGAGGCCATCGAGTTTTTGGAGGCCCACGCCGACACGACGTTCCTCCTCCACCTCGCCTACTACGCCCCGCACGTCCCCATCGAGGGGCCGCCGGACCTCGTGCAGAAGTACCAGGCGAAGGCGGCCGCGGGCGACTACGGGTTCGAGAACCCCGAGTACGCGGCCATGATCGAGGCGATCGACCGGAACATGGGCCGGCTGCTGGCCGCGCTCGACCGGCTGGACCTGGCGGACGAGACGCTCGTCGTGTTCCTCTCCGACAATGGCGGCCTGAGCGTGGAGGAGGTGCCGGCGTTCGCGGCGCACACGCCGGCGACGGCGAACGGCCCGCTCCGGGCCGGGAAGGGGTACCTGTGGGAGGGCGGCACGCGCGTCCCCTTTATCGCGTGGGGCCCGGGCGTGCGGAGCGCCACAAGCGAGGTCCCGGTCACGAACATGGACCTCCTCCCCACCGTCGCCGACTGGATCGGGGCGCCGACGCCGCCGGGCGTGGAGGGCGCCAGCCTCTACGGCCTCCTCACGTCCGGCGCGCCCCCGATGCGCGACGCGCTGACGTGGTACTTCCCCCACTACAGCCCGCAGGGGACGCGCCCGGCCCGGTCGATCCGCGAGGGCGACCTCAAGCTGGTCCAGCGGCTCGACCAGAACGAGACGGCGCTCTACGACCTCGCCGCCGACCCGGGTGAGACGACCGACCTCTCGGCCGAGCGTCCTGACGACGTCGCGCGCCTCCTGGCGCAGCTCGAGGCGGCCCTCGACGCCCAGGGCGCCCGGACGCCGCGCCCGAACCCGAACTACAACCCGAACACGACGGTCCCGGACCGCTGGAACACGCCCGACAGCTGATGCGCCTCGCCCCGGTCCTCCTCGCCCTGCTGGCGGCCGCGGCCGTCGAGGCCCAAGACCTCCGGCCGGACAGCCTCCGCGTCGAGCACCGCGTCGCGCCGGTCGGCCTCGACGCCGAGCGGCCCCGGATGAGCTGGGCGCTCGTCCCGACCGACGCCGACGCCCGCGGCGGGCGCCAGTCGGCCTACCAGGTCCGCGTGACGCGGGGGGACGAGGACGTGTGGGACTCGGGCCGCGTCGAGTCCGACGATCAGCACCTCGTCCCGTACGCCGGGCCGGCGCTCGAACCGGGGCGGACGTACGCCTGGGACGTGCGCGTGTGGGACGGCGACGGCGAGCCCTCCGACTGGGCCCGCTCGTCGTGGACGACGGGCCGCCTCGGCGACTGGGGCGGCGCCCGGTGGATCGGCCTCGATAGCCTGCTCGCAGACGAGATCGGCCTGGGGCGGACGGGGACGCCGCGCCTCCGCCGCGACTTCCGCGTCGAGAAGCCGGTGGCGCGGGCGCTCGTCCACGTCACCGGGCTCGGGCACTACGTGCTGTGGGCGAACGGCGAGCGCGTCGGCGATGACCGGCTCGCGCCGGGGTGGACGGAGCCGGCCAAGAGCGTCCTCTACAACACGTACGACGTGACGGAGCACGTCCGTCAGGGCGAGAACGCCTTGGGGATCGGGCTGGGCGGCGGGCTCTACCGGATCCCCCAGGGCGGCCCGCACGCCGAGGGCCGCTACGCGAAGTATTGGGACTCGATCGGCCCGCTTCAGGCGCTCGTCCACCTGACGGTCGAGCACCCGGACGGGACCACGACCGTCGTGACCTCGGACGGGTCGTGGACGGCCGGCGCCAGCCCGACGGTCTTCTCCTCGATCTGGGGCGGCGAGGACTACGACGCGCGCCGCGAGACGCCGGGCTGGGCGCGCCCCGGCTTCGCGTCCACCGGCGCCGCCCCAGGCTGGCGGCCCGTCCGCGTGCTCCCCGGCCCGGGTGGGACGCTCCGAGCCCAGACGAGCCCGCCGCTCCGCGCACACGAGACGTTCCGCGCCGTCGAGACGACGGAGCCCGAGCCCGGCGTGTTCGTGGTCGACCTCGGCCAGAACCACTCGGGGATGCCGCGCCTGACCGTCCGCGGCGAGGCCGGGCAGCGGGTCACGCTCCGCCCCGCCGAGGTGGTCCTACCGTCCGGCCTCGTAGACCAGACGAGCATGAAGCACTGGGGCGAGATCCTCTTCCACTACACCCTTGAAGGCGACTCGGTCGAGACGTGGCAGCCGGACTACACCTACACCGGCTACCGCTACGTCCAGGTCGAGGGCGCGGCGATGACGGCCGCCGACGCCGCGGCCCGGGGCGTCCCCCACGTCGTCGCCGTCGAGAGCGACTGGGTCCACGCCGCCGCCCCGCTGGCGGGGACGCTGGAGACCTCGAACGACCTCGTCAACGGCGTCCACGGGATGATCGTCGGGGCGATCCGGAGCAACATGCAGCACGTCATGACGGACTGCCCGCACCGCGAGAAGCTGGGGTGGCTGGAGGAGGCGTACCTCATGGGCCCGTCCATCTTCTACAACTACGCCGTCGCCCCGCTCTACGCGAAGTGGACGGAGGACATGGTGGAGGCGCAGGAGCCGAGCGGGCTCGTCCCGACGACGGCGCCGGAGTACACCTTTTTCGGCGGCAACTTCCGCGACTCGCCCGAGTGGGGGAGCGCCGTCGTCCAGGTCCCGTGGCTGCTCCGCGTGTGGGCCGGCGACGAGGCCCCGCTCCGCCGGCACTACGACGACATGGCCCGCTACGCGGACTACCTGAGCGAGCGGGCCGGGGACGACGGCGTCATCCGCTACGGGCTGGGCGACTGGTACGACGTCGGCCCGGCGTTCCCGGGCGAGAGCCAGCTCACGAGCAAGGGCGTGACCGCCACGGCGACGCAGGCCGCGAACCTCGCCGTCCTCGCCGAGATGGCCGACCTCCTCGACAGACCGCGCGACGCGCGCCTCTGGCGGGCCCGCCGGTTCGACCTGTTCGGTGCCTTTAACCGGGCGTTCTGGGACGCCGAGACGGGGTATTACGACACGGGCAGCCAGACGGCCCAGGCCATGCCGCTCGTGCTCGGCCTCGTCCCGAGCGCCCGCCAGCCGGCCGCGCTCGCCACGCTCGTGGCCGACGTCGAGGGCCGCGGCTACCACCCGACGGCGGGCGACGTGGGCCACCGCTACTTCGTCCAGGCCCTCCACGCCGCCGGGCGCTCGGACGTCCTCTGGCGGCTGGCGACGCAGACGGAGGCGCCGAGCTACGGGGCCCAGCTCCTCGCCGGCGCCACGACCTTGACCGAGGCGTGGGACGCGAACCCCGTCCAGAGCCAGAACCACTTTATGCTGGGCCACCTGGAAGAGTGGTTCTGGGGCGGCCTCGCCGGGCTCCAGCCGCTCGACCCCGGCTGGCGACGGTTCCGCGTCGCGCCCGAGGTCGTGGGCGACCTGACGTTCGTGACGGCCTCGCACCGGACGCCCTACGGCGAGACCGCCAGCCGCTGGCGCCGCGACGGCAGCGCGCTTACGCTGGAGGTCACGGTGCCGGTCGGGAGCGTCGCCGAGGTGGGTGTGCCGGCGGCCTCGGCCGAGGTTGTCCGCGAGGGCGGCGTGCCGGCGGCCGAGGTGCCCGGCCTCACGGTCCTCGGCTACGAAAACGGCCGGGCCGTGTTCGAGGCCGCGCCCGGACGCTACACGTTCACGTCGACGCTCCCCTAGCCGGATGATTCCGTACGGCCCCCGCCTCCACACTCCCGTTTCTGGCTGGCGGAGCCCTCACGCGGTGACGTCTGGCACGACGGCCACGCACGAGTCCTCCCCCTGGACAGGGGGAGTCCGCCCCCGCCTACGCGGGGACAGGCTCCGGGGAGGGGGTAGATCGGGCAGAGTTCGGAAGCCGGGCGAGGCGCTGTGCTCCGACGATCCACCACCCCTGGCCACTCCTGTCCAGGAGGGGAACTCGTGCTGCACCCGCTCAACTCACTCCCACGGGGGAAGCCTACCATGACCCTGACGCTCCGCCCCGCCGTCCTCCTCGCCGCGCTGGCGGTCGTCGCCAGCGGTCCGGCCGCCGCGCAGACGGTCACCGTCGACCTCGACGACGCGCGGCAGCAGTTCGACGGGGCCGGCGTCTCGTTCGGGCTGTTCCTCAACAACTACCGCAGCGCGAGCCCGGAGGCTCAGGCCGAGCTGGTCCGCCTGATCGCGGAGGACCTCGACCTCGTAACCCTCCAGGAGTACACCAACCGGCCAAACGGCACCGGCTTCTACCCCGACGAGGACCCGACCTACTTCGACCGGCGGGCCGACTTCGTGAAGGCCGTCCGCGCCGTCCGGCCGGGCGTCGAGTTCTCCGTCGTCACGAACTCGTTCCCGGACCAGCTCCGCAAGGACCTCGTGCTCACGGGGCGCGACGGCGTCGAGCGGACGTACCGGGTCCTCGACACCGACGACCCCGACATCTACGACAAGCTGGCCGACTGGTACTTCCAGGTCTTCCGCGCCTACGACGAGCGGGGCGTGACCGTCGACGTCCTGAACGCGGTGAACGAGCCGGACCTCCTCGTGTGCGGCGGGAACGTGAACCAGTGCCGGACGCACCACTACGGGTTCGCCGGCGACACGCGGCGCGGCGTGGCCGAAATCTTCGCCCAGGCCGTCCCGGCGTTCAAGGCGCTCCTGAACGACCCGGCCGTGAACACGACGGGGATGCCGATCCCCCGCGTCATGGGGCCGAGCACGTTCGCGCCGGGCGGGGCGGGCTCGTCGTTTCAAGGCGGGGCGCTCGACTACGTCCGCTACTTCAAGGATGAGCGGCCCGAGGCGTGGGACCAGATCGACATCGTGGCGACGCACCAGTACGAGAACGGCGTCCGCGGCGACCTTTTCCGGGACCTCAACACCGAGGCCGGCGACAAGCCGCTCCACCAGTCGGAGACGCACGGGTCGAAGCAGTTCCTCCAGAACGCGGGG
Source organism: uncultured Rhodothermales bacterium (assembly GCA_964504495.1). Lineage (GTDB taxonomy): Bacteria > Bacteroidota > Rhodothermia > Rhodothermales > Rubricoccaceae > Rubrivirga. The sequence goes on along the minus strand of CAZDFV010000001.1, from coordinate 8,167 downwards.
ATCAGCCCCGGCCTCAGCACGGCGCTCTCGTTCGCGCAGCAGTTCGGGGCCGCCGTCAACTTCGGGACAGGTGCGTGGTACTACTTCCAGACCAACTACCCGAACGCGGCCGACGCGGACCGCGACGGGTTCAACCCCGGCGGACTCGTCTCACTCAGTCCGCCCCAGATCCCCGACCCCGAGCCGTACACGCACTACTACGCCTTCCGCCAGCTGACCTCGGCGCAGCCGGACTCGTCGACCGTCCTCGGCGTCACGCCGTTCAACGGGATGCAGGCGAATGCCGTCGCCTTCCGCAAGGCGGGCGAGGACACGGTCTACGTGAGCGTGACGAACACGACCGGCAGCGCCCGCGACGTCACGGTCCAAGTCGAGGAGGACGCGGGGACGCGCGCCCTCGCCTCGTACACCCTCCGCGTGACCGACGAGACCCGGAACGACGCGGTCGTGACGGACGGCGCGGACCTCGGCGGGTCGGGGAGCGTCGCCGCCGAGATCGGCCCCTACTCGGTCAACACGTTCGAGATCGCCCTGGGGACGGGTTTCGTGTCTTCGGAGGTGGCGGCTGAGCCGCTGGCGGTGCGCGTGTCGAACGTCCCGAACCCGTTCCGGGCCGAGACGGAGATCCGGTACCGGCTCCGGGCGCCGGGGCACGTCCGGCTGGCGGTGTTCGACGTGCTCGGCCGCGAGGTCGCCCGGCTCGTGGACGCGCGGCAGGGCGCGGGCGCGCACGCCGCCCCGTTCCGCGGGGCCGACGTCGAGGCCGGCGTCTACCTCTACCGCCTCACGGTCGACGGGCAGACCCTGTCCGGGCGGATGACGCTCGTCCGGTAGCCCCACCGTGCGCCGGGCCGTCTTCGCCGCGCTGGCGGTCGCCGTCGGCGGCTGCGCGGGCTCGCCCTCCGCCAGCGGGCCGGGCGAGCGACCCAACGTGATCGTCCTCGTCACCGACGACCAGCGGGCCGACGCGCTCTCGGCCGCCGGAAGTTCGGTCCTCCAGACGCCGGCGCTCGACCGGCTCGCGGAGGATGGCACGCGGTTCGCCAACGCCTACGTCACCTCGTCGATCTGCATGACGAGCCGGGCCTCGATCCTGACCGGCCAGTACGCCCGGCGCCACGGGATCTGGGACTTCGGGACGCCGCTCTCCGGTCGCCAGCTCGCCGCGAGCTACCCGGCCGTGTTCGAGCGGGCCGGCTACTTCACGGGCTTTATCGGCAAGTGGGGGCTCGGCGGCGCGCTCCCGGACACGCTCTTCGACGTGTGGCACGGGTTCGGGGGCCAGGGCAGCTACTCCGCCACGGACGACGAGACGGGCGAGCCGGTCCACCTCACGCGCCTCATGGGGCGGCAGGCCGTCCGCTTCCTCCGCCGCGCGGCGGACCAGGACGCCCCGTTCCTCCTTTCGGTCTCGTTCAAGGCCCCGCACGTCGAGGGCGACAACGTGTTCGCGCCGGACCCCACGTTCGCCGCCCTCTACGCCGACGCCACGATCCCCCCGCCGGCGGACACGGCGTACCACAAGGCGGAAAGTCTGCCGGCGTTCGGCTTTGTCCGGAACCCCCGCGAGGAGGGCCGGGCGCGGTGGCGCGTCCGGTTCGGGACGGACTCGCTCTACCAGGCCAACGTCAAGCGGTACTACCGGCTCGTGACCGGGATCGACCGGGCCGTGGGCGAGATCCGGGCGGAGTTGGAGCGGCTGGGGCTCGAGGAGAACACGGTCGTCGTGTTCACGAGTGACAACGGGTTTTTTCTGGGTGAGCACGGGCTGGCCGGGAAGTGGTACGGGCACGACCCGTCGATCCACGTCCCCTTGTTGATCTACGACCCGCGCGTGCCGGCCGAGGCGCGGGGGCAGGTCCGCGACGAGATCGCCCTCAATGTCGACCTCGCGCCGACGGTCCTCGACCTCGCCGGGCTGGCGGTGCCCGAGGGCGTGCAGGGGCGGAGCCTCGCGCCGATCATAACCGGCCGCGACCCCGACGACTGGCGGACGGACTTCTTCTACGAGTACCACTTCGGCTACGACGGCCGCATCCCCGAGTCCGAGGGCGTCGTGACCGACCGCTACACCTACCTCGTCTGGACCGGCGCGGACCCGCCCGTCGAGACCCTGTTCGATACCGTCGCCGACCCGGCCCAGTCGGACAACTTAATGGACGACCTCGACCGGCGCCCGGCGCTGGCCGACACGCTCGACGCGCTCCGCCAGCGGCTGGCCGCGTTCCGCGAGACGCTGCGGTAGTGCGCCCGCCGTTAGGGTCCGCCGCCCGCTAGCGTACTGCCGCTGAACATCCCGGCGAGACGCGGCAGAGCACGTACGTCCAACGCGGCGTGGAAAGGAGAAACTGCCTGTTGTGACATGCGAAATCGAGAATCGGCACTTGACGGGGGGAGGGTTATTTTTTAATTATGCACGATCGCCACTCCACTGAGCAGGTTATTCTGAAACGCGTCGCTCTAGCCCTCGTTTTTGTGATGTCTGCTGCCCCTACCGCGCATGAGGTATGCTACTACGGAGATGAGCTTTGCTGGGGCGTGGCTGATTACGAATGGAGGTACGACTGGACGTAATGGAACATGGCGTGCGACTACAATGGCGACATGTACTTCGACTACTTCGTAGAAGGTTTCATGGGTGGAACGAAGAAAGTGCTATCTGCGGTGATGCAGTAACTCCGCCGCCGCCATGTTGCTTTGCATGATTAAGTTCTACGGACTTAACTCTAAACAAGAGCCCCTACACCACCATGCTTCCATCGAACCACCCGCATACCCCGGTTTGGCTTCTTGACGGACTCCTCAGCCTGTTCCAGCTCGGGTGCGACGAAGCTGAAACCCAGGCTCAGGTACCTGCCGCGAGCGAGGCGGCCCCCGCAATCGTGATGAGCCCAATCAGGATCGCCGTCCCGCTCTCTGAGCAGAAGAAGGGACTGTCGCTGGAGGAGCTCCGCGCGATGACGCCGGACGAGGCGAGGGCATCCCTGCGACATCGGCGGGAGATGAGCACGGCCATTCGGGTCGCCGTCGCCTCTTCGGAGTCGTGGGAGGAGGCAGACGCCGCCGTCCGCGCCGAAATGGAGCGCCACCCGAACGTCCCCGACTACATCACCGAGCAGACGGCCGCGCTGCTCATGCTGGACCACCACCTCCTCGGCGCACCGGCGTCCGCCGCCAGCCGGGAGGCCATCGGGTTCTACACGACGCACCTCCTGGAGAACGAAAGCCCGAACGCCCACCTCCTCGACCGCTCGCTAGACGCGCTGGCCGGGCATTGGGAGGAGGCTCGAATCGCCGCCGCTGCGGAGACCGCATTGGCTGGCGCACAGCGCTACCTCCAGGGTACGACGGACTGGGCTGGCTGCTCCATCGAGGAGATCCTCGACCGCTCCTCGGACGAGGGGGCGAGGCACGGGGGCGACCTCGGTGCTCTACGGACGCTCCTCGATAAGGCGTCGAAGTAGCTGCCAGCCGGTCGCCCGACGGATCGCGGGGGCGTTCTCTCTGGAGAGCGCCCCCGTATCACGTCAGGGCCAGTGCCTACCGAAGGCGCGCTCGCCGTGCTCCACCAGCGGCTGGCGCACTACCGCGAGGCGCTCCGGTAGTGCGGTGCGCTAGGCCGCCGTCTTCCGGTAGCGGATGAGCGCGAGCGGGAGCACGACGGCCGCAAAGGCGGCCATTGCCCCGAGCGCCCCGGCCGTCTCCGCCCCCCCGCCGCCCTTCATCAGGACCGTCCGGAGGACGTCGACGAAGTGCTTGATCGGGTTGGCTTCGGCCACGACCTGCGCCCACCCCGGCATCGACTGGACCGGCGTAAAGACGCCGCCTAGGAAGAGCATCGTGACGAGGACGAAGAACGTCACGAACATGGCCTGCTGCTGCGTCGCCACGGCCGTCGAGATGAGGAGGCCGAGCCCGAGCGCGGCCACGAGGTAGACGCCCGCCCCGAGGTACACCCACCCGACGGCGCCCACGAACGGGATCCCGAACGCCCACCGGATGATGACGAGCCCGAGCGTCAGCTCGATCAGGCCCAGCACCCAGAACGGGACCAGCTTGCCGGCGATAAACTGGCCGCGCGTGATCGGCGTCACGTTGAGCTGCTCGAGCGTGCCAACCTCGCGCTCGCGGGCGATGTTCTGGGCCGTCAGGAGCACGCCGACGAGCGTGACCAGCGAGGCGAGGAGCCCGATGGACATGTAGCCCAGGTACTCGCCCTGCGGGTTGTAGAGCGTCCGCGTCTGGACGGCCACGCCGCCCCCGCCCAGACTGGCGGGTCGGACGGCCGGCGCGGCCTCCGCCCGAGAGAAGTCGGCCAGGACCCGGTTCGCGTACCCCTGGACGACGCCGGCCGAGGCCCCGTCCTCGGCGTTGAGGACGAGCTGGACGCTCGGCGGCTGCCCGCGCCCCAGGTCCCGCCCGAAGCCGTCGGGGATGCGGAGGACGGCGTTCGCCTCGCGCGTCAGGAGCGCCCGGTCGGCCGCGTCGCCCGAGGCGGTCACGACCGAGACCGCGAACCGGCCGGACGCCGTGAACCGCTCGACGAGCCGCTCCGACGCCGGGCTCCGGTCGAGGTCGACGAGCGCGAGGTCGGTCCGCGCCACCTCGAACGTCATGGCCTGCGCCACGACGAGGAGCTGGACGACGGGCGGCACGAAGATCTGGACCAGCATGATCCGGTCCCGGAGCACCTGGAGCGTCTCCTTGCGGATGAGGAAAAAGAGGGTCCGCATGGCGCTACTCGATCCGGTCGTTGAGGGCGCGCGCGCCGGCCGCCAGCAGGACGGCGGCGAACGCGCACAGGACGAGGACCTCCTTCCACAACACGGCCAGCCCGACGCCCTTCAGCATGACCCCGCGCGCGACGACGATGAACCACGTGGCCGGGACCACGTTCGTCACGGGCTGGAGCCAGCCGGGCATCGAGGCAATCGGGAAGATGAACCCGGTGAGCGCGAGCGTCGGGATGAGGAGGCCGAGGAGGACGCCCATCATGGCCGTCCGCTGGTCCGGCGTCCGCGCCGAGACCAGGACGCCGAGGGCGAGCGAGGCGAGGACGTAGACGAGCGACACAGCCAGCAGGAGCGTGAGGCTCCCCCGGACGGGCACGCCGAACACGAGCGCGGCCACGCCCAGCGCCGTCAGCGCGTTGAGGAACGCGAGGGCGAGGTACGGGGCCACCTTCCCCACGACGATCTGGACCGGCCGGAGCGGCGAGACGAGCAGGACCTCCATCGTCCCCGTCTCCTTTTCGCGGGCGATCGAGATGGCCGTCATGAGCGCGCTCACGAGCGTGAGGACGAACGCGAGCAGCCCCGGCACGAACAGGTTCTCGGACGCCAGCGTCGGGTTGAACCGCATCCGCACGGACAGGCGGACGGCCGGCGGACCCGCGCCCTGCGCGGCCGCCCACCGCTGGACGACGGCGCGGACGTAGCCCTCGGCCGAGGTCGCGTAGTTGGCGTTCGCCCCGTCGCTCACGACGAGGACCTCGGCCGTCCCCCGCGACACGCGCCGCGCGAAGTCGGTCGGGAGGACGAGCGCGACGGCCGCCTCGCCCGCCCGGAGCCGGGGCTCGACGGCCTCCACGCTCGCGTGCACGCCGACGAGCCGGAGCGCCGGCGTGGACGCGATGGCCCGCGTCAGCTCCGCGCTCCGGGCGTCCCGGCTGGGGTCCACGACGAGCACGCGGACGTCCTCCACGTCCGTCCGAATCGCGTACCCGAACAGGAGGACCATGACGAACGGGAGCGCCAGCAGGACGGCCAGCGTCTGCCGGTCGCGGAGGATGTGCCGCGTCTCCTTGACGACGAAGCTGCGGAAGGCGCTCACGGCTCGTCGGGGCTGCTCTCCGGCCGGACGAGCCCGACGAACACCTCGTCCATCGAGCGGGCGCCCCGCTGGCGCTTCAGGTCGGCGGGCGTCCCGAGCGCGGCGATCCGCCCGGCCACCATGATCGAGACGCGGTCGCAGTACTCGGCCTCGTCCATGTAGTGCGTCGTGACGAAGACCGTCGTGCCCGCAGCGGCGGCGGCGTAGATCATCTCCCAGAACTGCCGCCGCGTGACCGGGTCCACGCCGCCCGTCGGCTCGTCGAGGAAGACGACCTCGGGCTCGTGGAGGAGGGCGACCGAGAACGCCAGCTTCTGCTTCCACCCGAGCGGGAGCCGCCCGACCCGCTCGCCCGCTGCGTGTCCCAGCCCGAGCCGGTCGAGCGCCGCCGCCATCCGGTCGGCGATCTCGCGGTCGGAGAGCCCGTAGACCCCGCCGTAGAACGTGACGTTCTCCCGCACCGTGAGGTCGTCGTAGAGGGCGAACCGCTGGCTCATGTACCCGATCCGGCGCTTGACGGCGTCGGGCGCGGCGGCCACGTCGTGCCCGGCCGTGTGGGCCTCGCCGGACGAGGGCGCCAAGAGCCCCGTCAGCATCTTGATGGCCGTGGTCTTGCCGGCCCCGTTCGCGCCCAGAAACCCGAACACCTCGCCCCGTGCGACGGCGAACGAGATCGCGTCGACGGCGGTGAAGTCGCCGAACCGGCGGGTGAGGTCGCGCGCCCAGACGGCCGCGTCCTCGGTCGGAATCGGGTGCTCAGGCATCGGACGCGGGGGCGTGCGCGTCGGGGTCGCCCATGAGCGCGATGAAGACGTCCTCGACGGTCGGGTCGGCCGGCTCGGCGGTCACGCCGTCCCACGCATCGAGAGACTGGCGGACGCGCGCCGCCAGCCGGTCGGCATCGTCCTCGGCGCCGGTCACGTGGATCCACTCGCCAAAGACCTCGGCGCGGGCGACGGCGGGGACGGCGCGGAGCGCGGCGAGGAGCGCGGCCCGGTCGCCCTCCGCCCTCGCGCGGACGAGCGGGGCGCCGAGCGAGGCGGCGACGGCGCTGGGCGTGTCGGGCGCGTGGAGGAGCCGCCCGCCTTGGAGGAGCGCGACGCGGTCGCACCGGGCGGCCTCGTCCATGTACGGCGTCGAGACGAGCGTCGTGATCCCGGCCGCCGTCATCTCGTCGAGCATGTCCCAGAACTCGACGCGCGAGACAGCGTCGACGCCCGTCGTCGGCTCGTCGAGGACGAGAACGCGCGGGCGGTGGACGAGCGCGCACGAGAGCGCCAGCTTCTGCTTCATCCCGCCCGAGAGGTCGCCCGCGCGGCGGTCATCGAACGGCTCGATCTGCGAGTAGATCGGGGCGATGAGGTCGTACTCGGCCTCGACGGTCGTCCCGAACACCGAGGCAAAAAACTCGAGGTTCTCGCGGACGGTCAGGTCGGGGTAGAGCGAGAACTGCCCGGGCATGTACCCGACGCGCTGGCGGACCGCGCGGTAGTCGGCCACGACGTCGAGCCCGTCGAGCCGAGCGCCGCCGGCGTCGGGCGTGAGGACGGTCACGAGGATGCGGAACAGCGTCGACTTGCCCGCGCCGTCCGGCCCGATCACGCCGAACAGCTCGCCGGGCTCGACGGAGAAGGACACGCCGCCGAGCGCCGCGGTCTCGCCGTAGCGCTTGGCGAGGTCGCGGACCTCGACGGGGGCGGGGCTGGCGGAAACGTGGGACATCGGAGGCCCGGGCGGCTGGCGACGGTCGCCAGCGGGGCTAGCGGGCGGCGTCGGGGAAAACGACCTCGCCGGGCATCCCCACCTTGAGGAGCCCGTCCGGGTTGGGCACGCGGACGTCGAAGGCGTAGACCAGCTCGGCCCGCTCGTCGCGCGTCTGGATCGGCGTCGGGGTGAACTGGGCCTCGGCGGCGATCCAGACGACCGTGCCCTGGAGGGCGCGGAGCCCGCCGTCTCCGCCGTCCACGAGCACGCGGACGTCCTGGCTGAGCCGGAGCCGCGGGAGCTGATCCCCCGTCGCGTAGGCGCGGAGCGTGAGGGCCGAGAGGTCGGCGACGGTGTAGAGCGGGGTCCCGGTGCGGACGGTCTCGCCGGCCTCGGCGACGACGGTGAGGACGGTCCCGGACGTCGGGTTCTCGACGGCCGCGCTCGCGATCCGGTCCGCGATCGCCGCCAGTTGGGCGTCGACCCCGGCGACCTGGTCGTCGACGGCGGCGGCCTGGGCCTCGGGCACGCCGGCCTGCGCGGTCTGGACGCGGGCCTGCGCGTCCGACGTCGTCGCCTGCGCGCGGATCGTGGCGACGCGGGCGCGGGCCTGCTCGACCTGTTCTTCGAG